>NZ_AKJC01000343.1 GCF_000282535.1 Pseudomonas sp. GM84
TGGCGGGTGTTCGCCCGCTACTCCGGCGAAGTCAGCGTGCGCGATACCCGGTACAATCTGCACGAGAGCTGGGCACTGGGAGGCTGAAGATCAAAGTCACCGATCAATTGAGCGAAGTGCTGATTCGGTGCCAGGACGAAATTTCATTTTGCGCAAGTTTTGCGCGACGCCGCCCATAAAAAAATCCAGTCACCGCAAAGTGACTGGATTTTTTAGGGATTTTTGGTCGGGACGGAGTGATTCGAACACTCGACCCCTTGCACCCCATGCGTGCGGGATGTACTAAAAGCCTTGAAATTCAGGGCATTGAGCGGGCGCTCGCTGCAAACGGTGCCGCACTATGCAGAACCAATTTTCACCATCCCCCGAAAATCTCCCCACGGGCTCCGGCCTGCATCCGGCGTTCTGCCGACCGCCACTCTTCCTTCATGTGGCTACTCACAGGAGTCCTGTCGGTGAGCAGTCTAGTGGAGAGGAGGCAGATCCTTGCCGCGTGCCTTGGCCATAACCCGAAGCTGATAATCAGATACCGCCTGGAATAGCGACTCCGCCAAAAGTCGCAGGCGCTCGACCTCTTCGGCAGGTTGCCCGGCGGCCTCAGCTTCGTGGTACTGCCGCATGGCATCGATGGCCTGTTTAATTAGCGGCTCACCTGCCTCGACCATCCCTATGAAAGTGCGCTTTTCCACCGCAGTGCTCCGACCAATTCATCAGGACATTATAGGAACCCATGGTCAGGTGACTCCCTAATTGGGTCTGGAAGGGCTGCTATCGACCCAAAGCTGACGGTGGGTACAGGCAGAAGTCGGCCAAGAGAGGACGCTCACAATCCCTCCCGCAAACCTCATCTACACTACTGCAATCTCATTTGAGAGCTGGCACGAACACAAGCCCGTACAATGTACCTATCGGCAGAGACGGCACATGCAACGAATACACCTCACGTGCTTTTCAGTCATGATGTTTGTCGTACAGTCTGGTAGTGCACATGCCGAAGACTCGGCTGAATTGGCCAAGGCAGCGCTCAACCCTGTAGCGGCAATGTACAGCCTGCCCGTGCAGTACAACTGGGATCAGAAAATAGGGCCCACCGGTGAGGGCATGCACAGCGTAACCAACATCCAGCCAGTGCTGCCTTTCAAACTGAACGAGGACTGGAACCTCATCTCACGTACCATCCTCCCTCTTATCGACCAGCATGGCTTGGCCCCCAATGGCGCGGCGGACAAATCGGGTGCCGGGGACATCACGCAAAGCTTTTTCTTCTCCCCCAGCAAACCCACCGACAGTGGTTGGATTCTTGGCGCGGGTCCGGCTTTATTGATTCCGACTGGCAGTGATGAATTGCTTGGTAACGAGCAAT
Organism: Pseudomonas sp. GM84; assembly: GCF_000282535.1. GTDB lineage: Bacteria > Pseudomonadota > Gammaproteobacteria > Pseudomonadales > Pseudomonadaceae > Aquipseudomonas. The sequence goes on from NZ_AKJC01000343.1 coordinate 1,364, forward strand.
GGGGCCTGGGGCCTACCGCAGTGGCGCTCAAGCAATCAAATGGCTGGACACGCGGCATACTCGCCAACCACATCTGGGGCCTCGATGGTGCCCCGCCGGATGAGAAGGAAAAGATCAACCAGACCTTCCTGCAACCTTTTCTGTCCTATACCACCCAGACGCACACCACGTACGGTATCAACTCCGAATCAACCTATGATTGGCAAGCACGCGAGTGGTCCGTACCCATCAATCTGACCGTCACCCAACTGCTGAAACTCAATGGTCAGCCCCTGACAATCCAGGCAGGCCCGAGGTATTGGCTGGATAGATCAGGAGATGGACCTCAAGGCTGGGGGTTCCGCGCAGCGGTGACGTTACTATTTCCCCATTGAGTGATATCCACAGTCTGCCGAAACGTTCTACTTACTGAAGGAGCGACAATGAAAACCTTTCTGCTGAAGATCAAACATGAATTCATGAAGGCGCTTCCCCCGACCATATTCTTCTTCATCATTCTGCACATCGTGGCCCTGATCCGCGCACTCATGATCAAGGGGTCAGGCGTGGACCTTCCCGTTTCAGCATCCGTGCTAATTGCATCCTTGGTGCTTGGAAAGTCTGTTCTGGTGGCAGACATGTTGCCCTTTATCAACCGTTTTCCTGATAAGCCGCTGATATGGAATGTCAGTTGGAAGACCCTCATGTATGCCTTGGTCGCGCTTGTGGTGCATTATTTGGAGCGGCTTTACGACTACTGGAAGGAGACTCATGGCTTCATGGATGCGAATTCTCTGCTGTGGTCCTCGATGAATTGGCCGCGCTTCTGGGCCATCCAGATCCTGCTCATGACCCTAATTTTCATGTACTGCGTCATAGCAGAACTGGCACGCGTAATTGGTCGTGATCGACTGAAAGTGATGTTTATTGGCCCGCTGCCGCCAAAATCTGCTAAATCTGCGGAAGGTGCCTGAGGACTGCAAGATGGTGCGAGCGTGATTTTCGGGCCAAGTTTGAAAGCCCGCTTTTGTGGGAAAGCAGGGAGTCGCGATTGGCCTCTATCGGCCCAAGGGTATATTCAGTTTTGTAAACGATAGCGGTGTTCAAGAGGGGGGAGCCCAAACCAAGTTTTGTGGGCACGGCAAAATGAGGTAGTCCGGCGATAGCCCAACTCTTTGGCGATTTCATCAACTGTCAATTCAGACTCACTAAGCAATAGCTTTGCCCAGGAATGTCTAATAACGACTACACACTCTTCAAAATCAACCCCGCATTTTGCCAAGCGTCTCTGAAGCGTCCTGGGATTAATATTTAAGCGATCTGCAACGATGATCAAAGTGCAGCGACTTACTGGTAGCAGTTTGTTAATACAATTTATGACTTCAAGGACCAGTTCATTCTTGGGCAATATGTCCAAAGCAGTTGGGGCCAGTGAACACCCCCCCATGCCAGATGGACTGTAATTGGATTCATCAGATCCCTCTGTTAGCGACTTATACACCGACAAACTCCTAGTCTCTATGTTGCGTCTCGTTCTCTCTTTCAATCTTTGATAGTAAAGACAGGATTCTGAAAATGTCACGCATCTAGAATGCAAAAGGTCTGTTGGATGTCGGCTTGTGCCGTGCCCGCCTGTGATGATGCGGTGGTAATCGTTGACTGCAGCCATTGCTTAGCCGTCCATCCCGAAGGGCCGCTTTGGGTCGAAAGCAGTCATTTCGTTACCCTTCAGCCAGAGGGATGAACAGAATGACCTTGAGTCAGCGCATCGTATTCACGCTCGCACTGCTGGCCTGCGATCCTGGCACGGTCATAAGCTTTCGCCAGCTCTCCCGCTCGTTGATCAGCCCGTGAGAGCAGGTCGGAGAGCACCATGGCGGCGCGGGTGGCTGCCTGGCCTCGGGCGATAGCGGCGGAATCCGTGCCGGGACAACTGACGGTGGCGGCGAACTTGGCACTTTCGTCGCGCAGCCGCTGGCCAGCAGCATCGGCGCCAGCAGCACCAGTATCAGCAATTGCTCTTTCTTTCTGGGCATGGGCTCTCGCCTCCTCCTGCGCCGCAGCGCGTCGTTGTTCTTCCTGTCGAGCGCCCCGCTCGCCGATCACCTCGGCCAGGCGGTCGCCGCTATCCCGTTGCGCTGATGCCTGGGCGGCCGCGGCACGCTCCACCGATCGACCGTGCTGATAGGTCAGCCAGTAGGTGACCAGGAGCGCCAGTAGCAGTGCCAACCTGACGGCCAAAATCTTCATGCCAGCACCCGCAGCGCGAGGTCATACAGCCCCTTTCGCTCAGCGGCTCCGTGCGGTACGCGGCCAACCTGACCAGTGTTGATGACGCTACCGATGTCTTGGATGCGACCGGCATCGGCCAGCTCGTTCAGCCCGCGCTTTGCCCACCACCAGGCGGCAGACTGGGCGGCGTGCTCGGCATGCTCGAGCAGTTCCGGTTCGTCTTCCAGCGGCAGGCCCAGGCCGGCGCCGGTCTCGCGGTAGTTGCTGCGCCCGGTGACCTGCAGCAGGCCGCGCCCGCGGTAGCGCCAGCCGTCGCCGGATGCCTCCGGGCCGTTGCCCATTCGGCCGCCGTACACCTTGTTTGCGATCTTCTCAGGCTGCCGGGCATAGGCGGCGCTGGACTGCGCAGTGAACCGGCTTGGCCACACGCGCACCAGCGCATCGGCGCTGTAGTTCAGGTTCTCCACCAGATTGCGGAGCTGGCCAGACTCGTGGCCGACCTGGGCCAAGAAGGCCGCCTTCCTAATACGGCTGTCGATTTTCCAGCGCGCCATCGCGCGGTTCAGCGCAGGCAAAAAAATGCCCGCGACTGGGCGGGCTTTGGGGAGGATCTGCAGCAGTTGCTGCTCATTGATGGGCATGCATTTCTCCAGGCAATAAAAAACCCGCCAAGTGGCGGGCTAAAGAATTTCAAGATATAGACATCGCGCTAAACGCACGTCCAATGTGGCCTCAAATTAGCCAACCCGCCAAACGGTACCGTCGCTAAAAACAGGTACTTTACCCACCCCGCCGCCCAATAATGCCGCATTGAAAACCGTGGTCTCCGCGTCAGAGACGAAAGCTCGCGCACCGAGACCAGCCGTAACAGCACTAGGGAGATTCGCGACAACGAAAACGGTGCTTTTGACTACCCCGCGCAGGACCGTCTCTTGCACTTCTTCGTTACCAAGCACAACTTGATCGTCACGGGTACTGTAGGTCTCGTGCCCAATCGCGATCGAGTTTGATGCGTCAGTTTTCTGCAGCGCGTTATTCCCTGAACGATTACCGATAAAAATACTACCCAGCACTTCATCGGAAACCGCCACGAGGCTCCTGCCCGCCTCATGCCCGATGGCTACAACATCGCTGCCCAGAAACTCTTCTACAGCACGATAACCGATGCCGATTACTCTATTGCCGGCTGGAGTGCCTCCAGTCCCGTCTGCCTGATTGATCTGTGGGAAGCCCGACGATATAGAGCCTGCCGATCCGCCGACAAATACGCAGTGGCTACCGTTTAGACGGTTTCGTCCGGCAGCTCTACCGACCACAATACATTCGTCCCCGTCTCGTTTGTACTCCCCGGAAACGTATCCCGCGAATATGTTGCCCGCTCCTTGGCACACCCAGCCTGCGCTGTCGCCTAGCCCAGTATTATTGCCAGCGTTCACTCCCTGTTCTAACGATCGGAAACCTACTGCGGTTGCGCCGACCCCAGTCGCATTGTAGCGACCTGCACGAGTGCCAACATATGTGCAATCTGATAGGTCAACTCCCATCTGTGCAGAAACCACACCAATTGCAATATTTGACGACTCGGTTTGTTGCAACTCCAGAGCGGACTCACCAATACCGATATTTGAACCGCCGGAAGTTACGCTATTACATGCTTTTAAACCAATCCCCATATTCCGCTGGCCGGTGGGCGGCACTGTTGGCCCGTAATTGCCAAGCCAAAAACCAAACGAGCTAGCATGCCACCGCGCGAGATCAGTACCCAACGCTTTGATATGAGTTTGCTGCCCAGTCCCCAGTGCCACTTGGCCACTCTGAGAGGCCAATGCATTGTGGCCAATTACTACAACATCATTGTTTTCAGCACCGCCCAGAGCATTAAATCCAACTAGCGTTTGCCTAGACCCCGTGGTTGTGTTTCCGCCAGCATTTGTGCCGATAGCAGTGCAGGGCCCACCAGTCGATCTACTAAGAGCATACGCACCAATGGCAACTATTTCATCACCGCTATATGCATATGCAGCGCTCCGGCCAATCGCAATATTAGAATCGCAATCTCCCGTCGCGAGAATCATTGCCTCCGACCCAATAATTACATTATTGTCGGCGCCTTGGACGCGATATGCAGCACTCTCCCCAATCATGACGTTGTCGTTACCCGTGGAGTTATCGCGTCCAGCATTATTCCCTAAATAGACGTTTCGAACACCACTGGAAACTGCTTCACTTGAATTGAACTCTACCTCTTCTTTTTGAGTTCCTAGGGATTGTTGCTTATCGTCAGTGGTAGTTTGGTCAAGCTCACTCGACGGACTGGAACCATCAGACTGTTGTGATTTTCCGTTGTTGGATTTCATACTCTCTCCAGATATAAAAACCCGCCAATCGGCTGGTATGAGGGGTACTTTTACCTACTTCGGCTGGTTAGATGATAGCAGCGGGCTCCGCAGGAAGCTTACGGCCGGCACGTACAGGGTATTCAGGGCATAACTGCGTGACTTCAACAACTGGTTGATGCCGGTGTACGGCATGGTCGCGCCAACCGTTGGGTTGAACAAAATCGGTTTCGCGCCAATGGAACGGATGTAATCGAGCAGATAGGTGATCTGAAACTGGAAAACCTGCGGCGACCTATCTTGATAGTAGTCATTGGTGGACCCAATCACCCAAACATAATCTGGCTTTTCTTTGGCCACATCTGCAAAGAAACGAGTCACCATCTGGTCAGTGCGGTTGCCCGGTATCCCCTTGCTGATCACCTGTGCGTTGTCCAGCCGCTCTTTCAGGCGCTGGTGAATACCGCCACCTGGAGTGGACCAACTGTCCCCCAGAATCACATGCTTGCCACGATTGAGCTCTTCGGCCGGTGAAAGAGCGTGGTAATGAGTGATCGAGCCTGGGTAGAAGACGGCTGCACCAGATCTTGGCACTGTGACTTTCACCCGAATTTTGCTGCCCGCAACAATCGTGTAAGGGATGTCGACGGAGGCGATGGTGTTGTCTCTGGTAACCTGGGTCCTTGCCACCTCAACCACTTCGCCGGTCTGCCGAAGCTCGGTCACGACGATATCGAGAGTGGCCGCTTGCTTGCCGTCCTGCTTGCCCGGGTTGATCACAATATTGGTGACCATGTTCTCGTAGAGCGATACGGCAGGCTTCGACGCGACGCCACTGCCGGCGTTTCCTGTATGTACAGCGATACCTACGCCATCCTCAGGCTGGCCACCAACGTCACCATAGCCGGACGCCGGAGCTGGCATGGACTTGGCGCCGTTGATAGTTTCCCACCCAGACGCCGACTTGAACTGCACTGCACGTCGCAGCATCGGCCTTTGCGCTAATTGGCGAAGCGCGTCATCCACCACACAGGCGAACCCGAACTGATTGGCGTGCGCATCATCACGGTAGAAGTTATAGAACTTCCCACCTTGAGTCATTGCGCGCGGTAGTGGACGGTCGATGGTTACCTGGTCATTCCCGGCATCAGTGATCACCACAGGGTAATACGTTCTGTCGTCCCCTTCGTAGCAGGCAAGTTGGCCACGGCTGAAGCCTTTGATTGTGGAAAGTGGAATCACCGATCCGCCAGCAGCAACGGGAGCCCGGGCCGTAGCAGTAATGATGCCCCCCGGCTCATTGGTGTACCACCCCACACCGGACAGCGTGCCGAAGTGAAGGTCGATGAAAGCGGGGTTCAGGTCGTTGTGCTTGATGGGTTCAGCTACAACAGGCGACGCAGCTAGCAGAGCCGTAAACAGGGAAGCCAGGAAACGCATGCGGAACTTTCCGTCCATGAGTAGTTCCGCATTATCACATCACACCAATGATTGCTGCCAGCAGATGTCGGCAAGAACCCAGGCGGTGATCGGCGACCCTGTACCATTGGTCACGCTCAATTTTACGAACCGCAAAGCGGTGTCAGTCCTGGCCAGCGGGAAGTCGTTGGTTACGCCGGTACCTGTAAACGTTGCAAGATCCACCGCCCCAGCGCCGTCGGCGGACGAGCTGTATTCCAGTTTCAATGTCATGCCCGCGAGCGACTGGGTCAGAAAACGCAACAAGGCCGGGAGCCTGGTCTGGCCTGGGCTCACCGCTAGGACGGTGGTCGCGCCAGCCGCGACAGTGACCGAACCCGAATAGGTGAAGTTGCGCCGCACAGAGCCTGCGCCGTTCGGTGCCAATTGCTGAGGCACATAGCGGACATTGAGCGCGTAGCTGCGCGACTTGGTCAGCTGCTCCGGAACGTAACTGATTGCGCCGACCGTGGCATTGAAGAAGATCGGCTGCGCGCCAATCTGCTGGATCATGCTGCGCAGCTGCAGAATCTGCTGTTCGAAGTCCGCATTGCTCACGTCGGCATAGTAGTCGTTCGTGCCGACCATCACCCAGACAAAATCGGGGTTCTGCGGCACAACATCCGTCTGGAATCTGGCGATCAGTTGGGATGCCCGGTTGCCTGGCACGCCAGCACTCACCACCGTCGCTTTGTTCAGGCGTGCGATCAGGCGGTTGTGGAAGTCCCCGCCGCTGGTGAACCAGCTGTCACCGAGAAGGACATGCTTTCCCCGGTTCAGGTTGTTCAGGTAGCCGCCGACTCGATTGTGAATCAGAGGGCCGAGGATGAAGCGCCACGGCCCTGCGTTTGGGGAGACCACACGAACACGCACGGTGCTACCCGGGCGAAGCGTGTACTTCACCTCCTGCAAGCCGACTGCACCCCAAGTCCCGATGAGTGGCATTTGTGCGATAGTTTGTGTCAAGCCTTCGGCAGTGGTTTCCTCGACCGAGATAGTGACCGCTCCTGTAAATCCACCATCTCGAGTACCTGGGTTGATGTAGAGCTGAGTCACGTAGTCACCGCCGGCCAGGGCCACAGGACGGGAAATTGCACCAGCGTTGATCGTCGAGCTCTGCACCAGAAGGCCTCGCTCGCCGATGGCTGCAGCGCCTGGGTTGTCATAAGCGGCGGCGCCCTGCGTGGTGAGTGTTGCGCCGAGGATTGGCGTCCAGGGGTGGCGGCAAGGCCTGGGTAATCGCCTACACACCAGCACAAAAAGCACAGAGCGCCTTCAACGGCGCCCGCTTCCTCTACTGGAATGGCATCGACTGGCGTTACGGCGATGGCTCGCGCTTCGAGCACCGCGTGACGCACTGGCAGCCACACCTCACTCCACCAACCGAGTAACCCACCACCTGGAGGCGACCATGGGCGCACTTCGAGCAGCACAATGGCGGTATGACAATGCCGAGCCTGACGATGATTCTGCGTACCAGGCAGCGGCTCAGAACTGGATCGAGAGCAACGCCGAGGCCCTGGTGGGCGGCTGCGACGTTCTGATCCCGCAGCGCTTCGGCGGCCCGATTGGGGTTCGCCAGGAGGAGTACGTGGCCAAGGTCGCCGAGCACCTGCGGTCGCTGCAGGAAGCCGAGCAAGACGACATCACCGCCCTCGCCCTCCTCCTGCTCCAGGCGAAGGCCGGCGGACCGGTGAAAAGCATGGTCGAGGACATCGTCGGTACGAGCGATCACATCAACGGCAAGCTGTATGAGATAGCCGAGGGCATGCTCGACCAGTACGCCGAGCAGGGCCTGAAGCATGAGGCTGACGAGGCAGGCCTATGAGCCCGCATGTCCTGCTCGACAACGAGCTGGATGCCTTGGCCGATCCATCCACTCCGGTGAGCTGGTCCGTGATGATCCAGAAGCAGCTCACCGAAATGATGGCCGACCAGCGCATCACCATCGAAGAGTTCAACCACTACTGCGGGCGCCTCAACAAGATCGTTGGTGGGCGCAAGGAGGTTGCATGAGCACTGCACCGGTTAAGTCCCTGATCGACGAGCAGCTTGAGCAGATCGAGCGCAGCCTGGCCATCATCGGCGCCGGGCTGCCGCGCGAGGTTCCTGTCTCTTCCCTGCCGCCCAAGCTCGTAGCCGCCATCAAGGCCGGGCGCATCGCTGTGAGGCCTCGGCCATGACCGGCTACCAGCGCGCCCGCCGCTTCGCTACCTGGCGCGGCTCCTTCATCGCCCTCACCTTCTGCACCGGCTGGCTCCTCCTGAGCGCCCTGGCCGACACCATCACTTCCTGAATTCACACCCGAGCACGGCGGGCCTTCGGGATAACCGTACCCCTTCGGGAGCGTAAGCGGCGAGAGCGCGCAACCATCCACCGCAGCCAGGGCCTGGGCAATACCTCCAGTCCTGGGTGACCTGGCATTTTCCCTATTCCACTGACGGCGCCGGCCTGGCGCGAGGTTTTCCAATGTCCGCAGAACAGAAACTGATCGCGATCGAGGAGATCAGCGAAGCGAACGCCCCGGCCATCTATGTGGCCGGCGGCCTGCAGCAATTTATTGACCTGGTGAAGGGCGAGGTCCTTGGCGAAGTGCCCGACCTGACCACCCGCAAAGGCCGCGAGCGCATCGCCAGCCTGGCCGCCAAGGTCAGCAAGTCGAAGACCGCAGTCGAAAAACCGGGCCGCGACTACCTGCGCCGGCTCAAGGAAATGCCGAAGGTGGTCGAGGCTGAACTGCGCGAGTTCGTGACCACCATGGACAACCTGCGCGATGAGGTCCGCCAGCCGCTCACCGACTGGCAGACGGTCGAGGACGCGCGGGTCGACCGCCACAACGACGCTATCGCCCGCATGAAGGAACTGGCCACCGATCTGGGCGCCCTGGACGCCGAGCAGTTGGAAGCGCGCGCCACGGAGCTCTCCCAATTCGCCCTTGGCGAGGCCTGGGAAGAGTTCGAAGCGGAGGCCGCCCGGACCAAAGAAGCGTCGATGGACGCCCTTGTGGTCGCCGTGGCTGCCCGTAAGAAGTACGACGCCGAGCAAGCTGAACTGACCCGCCTGCGAGCCGAGGCTGAAGCCCGCGAGCAGAAGGAGCGCGAGGAGCGGATCGCGCGGGAGGCCGAGGAGCGTGTACGACGCGAAGCCGAGCAGAAGGCCCAGGCCGAACGGGAAGCCGCGCAGCGCCGAGAACTTGAAGCCAAGGCCGCTGCCGAGCGACGCGAACTGGAGTTGAAGCTGCAGGCCGAGCAAGCGGAACGCGCTCGAGCGCAGGCTGAAGCGGACCGAGTTGCCACCGAGCAGCGCGCCGAGCAAGAACGCCAGGCCGCCGCCCGCCGGGCTGAAGAAGCAGCTGAACAGGCTCGTGAGGACGAGCGCCGCCGTGCCGATGCAGCTGCCGCCGAGATCGTGCGCCAGCAGCAGCAACGCGAACGCGACGTCGCCCACCGTCGAAGCATCAACCGTGCCGCCCTTGAGGCCTTCATCGCCGGCGGCATGACCGAGGAATGCGCCAAGCAGGCGATCACCCTGATTGCCGAGCGCAAGATCCCGAACATCACCATCCAATACTGAGGTCGCCATGAGCCAAGTAGCCAGGGTCGAAACCCAATCCCAGCCGCCGGCCGTCGCCACCGAGTCGGTGACCATCCTGCAGATCATCCAGCAGGTCGCAATGTCGCCGAACGCGGACATCGACAAGATGGAGCGGCTAATGGCGATGCACCGCCAGCATCAAGCGCAGCAGGCTCAACAAGCATTCGATGCCGCCCTGGCCGCCATGCAGGAAGAGCTCCCGGTGGTTCGTGAGCGCGGCGCCATCAGGGACAAGTACAAGAACGTTCAATCTACCTATGCCCTGTGGGAAGACATCAACGAAGAGCTGAAGCCGATACTCGCGAAACACGGCTTCGCGCTCACATTCCGCATTCCGAGAACCGAGCGAGGAATCGAGGTTGAGGGCGTGCTGAGCCATCGCGACGGGCACCGGGAAACAACCTCGATCCTGTTGCCGGCCGATGCCACAGGCAGCAAAAACGCAGTGCAAGCGGTTGCCAGTTCGGTCAGCTACGGCAAGCGCTATACCGCTGGCGCCCTACTGAATTTCACCACCACCGGTGAAGACGATGACGGCCAAGGTGCGAATCAGGTGCAGCAGCCAGACGAGCCGGTCATCACCCCGCGGCAGGCTGCACAGCTCGACGCGCTGCTGAAAAAATGCAGCCAGGTGCTGGTCGACCACTTCACGGCCAAGTACGGCTGCGCCGCCAACGTCTACAAATCCGAGTTCGATGCTGTGCTCGCCCGCCTCACCAAGTCGGCCAACCGTCCGCAGGAGTAAACCATGCAGATCATCTCAGACGTCGAACAAGGCACCCAGGCCTGGCTTGACCTGCGCCTGGGCATCATCACCTGCAGTGAGCTGGACTGCCTGCTGGTGAACGGCAAGGGCGAATCGGGTTTCGGTGCCGGCGCCTTCACGTACATGAACACGCTGATCGGCGAACGCATCACCGGCGAAGCAGCCGATCCATTCAGCGGAAACCGCCACACGGAGCGTGGCCACGAGTTGGAAGGGGTTGCACGCAATCTCTACCGCGACAGCGAGGAGGTCGAGACAACCGAGGTCGGGATCATCCTCAACCACGGCATCGGCTACTCGCCAGACGCTCTGGTCGGAGATAGCGGTCTGACCGAGATCAAGACCAAGCTGCCGAAGCTGCAGGTTGACGTGATCCTCGGTGGAGAGATTCCGAAGGAGCACGTCGCCCAGTGCCAGGGCGGCCTTTGGGTGTCGGAGCGCGAGTGGATCGATTTCATCTGCTACTGGCCTGGCATGCCGCTGTTCGTGAAGCGCGCATACCGGGACGAGGCAATGATCCGCAAGCTCTCGGAGCGCGTGAAGACCTTCTACGAAATCCTCGACGATCGGATGAACCGCGTGCTCGGCATCGCAGCATAGGAGGCCCCATGAACCCATCAATCGACCTGGAGGCCGCCAAAGCGGCCTTCCTTGCCTCTGGAGGCAGCATCATCGTGCTCGACGGTTTCCAGTACGTGCCGCACCGCCCGCATCGCGACATCGAGCAGGTTCGCGCCGTGCAGCCAAAGCCGATCAGCCAGAAGGCGCAGAAGCGCCAAGAGCAGCTGGCCGAGCTGCGCAAGCTGGCCAAGACCATGACCTATGCCGAAGCCATGGAGCACACTGGCCTGGCCCAGACCACGCTGTACCGGGCGGCTATGGAAGGCTGCTTCTGCTTCAGGCCCGATCCCAAGCGCGGTCGCGGGGAGAAGAACAGGGCCTATGCAGACCCCGAAGCGGACAAGGCCCTGGCTGCCAAGATCACCCAGTTGCGCGATGCTGGTCTTAACCGGCACGAAGCCAAGACCAAGCTGGGCATCTCCGACCGCAAGTTCTGTAGGGTCATCCACCTGTTCGGCGTCGACTATCCCAAGGTTGAGGGTAAGCGATGCGACGGACCGGTTTGAAGTTCCAGGTCCGCCAGCGCCGGCGGCAAGAACAGTTTCACCTGCCGCCCAGCGGCCTCACGGAGCACCGAAATGCAGAAAGCACCCTCTGGAGTCGTAACCCTGCCGGCCTGGATGAATCGGCCGGTCAAGAAGCTGTACAACACCCGCAGCGGCGGCCAGTACCGTGCTGATGAGGTCGCGCTGGCCTTTGCGCTCAGCCTGCGGGAGCACGACAGCGCCGACCACCTACGCAGGTTGGCCCGGCGCCTGGTCGACAAGGTATGCCTTGAGCACCAGCCGAACATGAAGCGCCTGGCCCGCGAGCCGGACGATGCCAAGGTGTTCGACGCGGCGCTCAAGATCATCAACCGGGTATGCGACCTGCTGGAGTACGCCCCGGGCACCGCGTTCGTGCGCAATGGAGGCGGTGATGGCCCTGACGCAGCAGCAGCGTGACGAGAAGCGCAGGGCCAAGGCCGAGCGGTTGCAGGAAGAAGACCTGCGTTTGAAGGTTCGACGAGGTACTAAGCAGGCCCTGCTGGAACTGATGGAATGGGCCGGCCTGGAAGAGAACGGCGAAGCCATGACGCTGCTGATTCACCGGGCGCATGAGCTGGGCCCAGAACGTGCTGTGCACTTTCTCACTCCTCCGCGCCACGAAATCGAGATTTCTGATTCTGTGGCGCAGAAGCTTGACCGGTTCCGCATCAGCCGAGAACTGCGCGCGCCGGCACTGATGCTTAGCGACGACCTCGACGACACAGGCGTTCCTCTCGTGTCAGCATGCACTTGAAGGCACTTATTCCATCAATTGACAGCCGTTTAATGCTATGGAATGGAAAAAAACACCTCAATGAACGCCATGGAGGCAGCAGCACACAACATCAGCACAGTGGCCGAAATGAAAACTAGGTAATAAATACTGTCCTGAGTCATAGCTAGTCTCTCCAGTTGACTGTGTCGTCTATTCAGCACGAGCCCTGTATGTCCGCGTAGGATCGCTGCCCGTGACCTACAAGTCCGATCACAATACGGCCCCCAACTAAGGGTAGTAACACCCACAGTGTGGCTCATATGGACCTAATAAAAACCAATACCCCCACTCCAGTCAGGACCACCACAGCACCTACAACGAAGAACATGTAGCGCACATCGTTCTGAGTCATTGCCCTCTCCCCCAATTAAAGATTGTTCAAGGGTAGAGCAACTCCCGTACCAACACATGCCGCATCCGGCCATGGAGGTAAGCGCATGCTCACCATTTGCCTGCGAGGTAGAACATGCCTCCAGCAAGCGCCGTTAAGACGATGCCGTCCAATACATCGCCAAAATCGACGCTACCTGAAAGCCATGCTTCGTACTGAGCGGCCAGAAAAAAGATGGCTATGAACAAGACGACGCCCATGATGCGCCGCTGAAGCTTGAGTCTGACCTTGTCGGTTCTGAGCCAAAGCATAAGGGCCTCCTTTTACTTATCCGTTCATCCAACCACGGTAGCTCGCGCTGGCCCCCTGGTCACGGAGGGCGACACATGCATGGAGAAAGCCATGATCGAAGCGACCGAGAAGCAGCTTGGCCTGCTCTGGCACACCCTGGGCCTGTGCGCTGAGCGCTCAGATCGACGCAGCATTAGCCGAAACCACTTCCTCACCAGCCCGGGCTACGACGACTCCAACAACCTGGACGTTATGGTGGCCGCCGGCCTGATGACCCGCGGCAAGGCACCGGCCTTCTGCTCCGAGGATGAGGTGGTGTACCGCGCCACGAACGAGGGTAAGCAGTTCGCTTTGGACAAGCTGCCACCGCCCCCTCCGCCGGCCAAGCGCACCAAGTTCGATGCCTACCTCGACGAGTGCGAGTGCTACGACGGATTCGCTCATTTCCTCGGCATCAACATGCCGCAGTATCAGCAGCGCGGCAGCTGGGGCAAGTGGGAGTACCGGATGGTTCGCTACCCCAGGGGGAGCGCTTACCGCCAGTATCGGCGCCACTACAACTTCGAGCGCTGGTCAATCTACGAGCCGCTCGAGGTTGCTGGCGAGTGGGCTCCGACCATGAAGGAAGCCAAGGCGAGCTACAAGGCAGCACTCAAGGAATACCACGCCAAGCCCAAACTGCCGGCCAACGACTTCGAGCGCCTCTACTCCGCCTGACACGCCGGCGCTGCCCGCCAGCGCCTTCCCCTATTCACCGATAACGCCTTCTCGGAGACGGCAGTACTGACCATCTGCTATCTGGATCCCGACTGCCGCGAACGAAGCTCTCAATTCTTGATTGTTAGATGGCCCCTGCCAGCCATTGCGATAGCGACTAAATCCTGTTGCTGGCGGAACGCAGTATCAGTGAGCGTGAGATGGGATCCTGCTTCCCTTGCGGCCACAGCGAGCGCCACTAAGTCTTGCTGCTGACGCGTACCAAGTGGCAGCTCCAAAGCTGCACCAGCAGCAAGAAGCGCAAGCAACTCATGCTGCTGCATAGCGTTCAAAGACATTTCCGATTCCATTTTAGCCGGCCTCATGCCAGTGTCCCATATTACCCTTCAATTACCAGGTCACCTTTACTACCACGGTGATCGGCGAACTTATTGCTCAATATTCCCTGGTGCTACCCGCCAACGTCTTCCCATTAAACGACAATGCCTCCTCGGCTATTGCGAGCTGAAATACTCCCCATACTCCCTGTCCTCCTCCCTTGGAGCATTCGCCTTCACTATCGCAGTGAAGCTTCCAATGAAGCGGTGCCGGAGCTCTTTCGGCATCTCATAGGCGAAATGGACTAGCCAAGATCCATCACCCAGCAATAACGACTCACGGCGATACCGTTCCACTTCCTCCTCTTCTATCCCAACTTCGATTGCTACTTGCTGATTCGTTGGCTCGATATCCATCGCCATCTCCCATGCGGTGCTGAGCGACATCATGTCATTGCTAATCGATAGCACAGAGCCATCACAAATACCAACTTGGACGCCGCCTAGCGATAGCGGCGCTTTGATTTGAGGACCGTAACTGCAATGACCACAGCAATCGACCTGTTCGCCGGCCTCGGCGGATGGAGCACCGGCGCGCGCGCCGCAGGCGTCCAGGTTCTCTGGGCGGCAAACCACTGGCCGGTAGCCGTTGAATGGCATAGCGCCAACCACCCCGACACGCAGCACGTCTGCCAGGACCTGCACCAGGCTCGCTGGGAACATGTGCCGGCGCACGACATCCTGCTCGCTTCGCCCTGCTGCCAGGGCCACGCCAAGGCGCGTGGCAAGAAGTCGGGCAACCCTGAGCACGACGCTTCACGATCGACGGCCTGGGCGCCGGTATCGGCCCTTGAGTTCCACCGGCCACAAGCGGCGGTGATCGAGAACGTTCCGGAGTTCACCGACTGGATTCTCTACCCGGCCTGGCTGCAGGCCGTACAAGCTCTGGGATATCAAGCTGCGCCACACATCGTGGACTGCGCCGACCTCGGCGTGCCGCAGCACCGGGTGCGACTGTTCATGGTGCTGACGCGCAGCAAGGCACCGCTGATGCTGCAACTGCCCCGAGAACGGCATGTGCCGGCCGCCAGCTTCCTCGACTTCGAGGGCGGGCGGTGGTCGTCCATCGAGAAGCCGGGCCGGGCCCAGGCCACACTCGACCGGGTGAAAAACGGGCGTCAGCGTTTCGGCGACCGGTTCATCATGCCCTACTATGGCAAGGGCTCCGGCACCACCGGGCGCGACATTAACCGGCCGATCGGCACCATTACCACGCTTGACCGTTGGGCTCTGGTCGACGGCGACCGCATGCGGATGCTCAGCGCCAGCGAGGCTCTAGCTGCGATGTCGTTCCCGGCCGACACCCTGCGCCCGGACAACCATCGGCTGACTATGCACATGGCCGGCAACGCAGTGCCGCCACTCGCAGGGCAACGCGTTATCGAGGCCCTCCTGATTGCCGCTTAGCACTGCGCCTTCCCCGTTCCACTGACTAGGGCCTGACTGCACTTTCCGCCGGTGTAACCAATGAAGTACTCAACCGATACATTGAGTGCCCGTATCGAACCTTCCACCTGTTTAGCATCCACCCACCAGTCAGGCGTCTCTTGTGTAAGGACGCCGACGGCCGTCAACCTGAGCACTTCAGGATTGATACCCAAATGCTCAGCTGCGGCCATCAGCGATATAAGGGCCTGACGAAGCTGAATGTCAGTTTCTTTCGTAAGCGTCATGGACTTGACCCCATCACGTTCAGCGCCCGGATGCTGCCAATGCATCCGCTTCATGAGATTTGGTGGCCAGCTTTCTCGCATAGCCCACGCCCCATGCCATCGCCCTGGTCATTGACTCACCCGGGCGGGAATCGAAGGCTTCTTCGTGTAACGCCATGCCAGCGGGAGCATACACGCCGATAAACATCTGCGTGCCACCCGTTCGCGACAGCCTAACCTGCACATCTATGTATGTGCCGTCTTCGAGGGTCTCATCATGGGTTCGCTGGTGAAGCGTAGGGTCTGCCCATGTCCAGTACACATCGCCGCGCACTCTCATACAGCCCTCCTGCAACCGTCGTTTTAGTGGGTATTTGAAAAAATAACCCAAGCGGAGCGGTGATCAAGTCCATTGAGAACCGCTCCCGACAACTGGTCGAAAATCCAGCACACAAACATTTTTCCGATCAACTTTTGCCGCCTAAGGCGGCCAAGGAATCGTCATGTCTGAAGAAATCAAACTGATCCAGCGGGCCCCAGTCGTGCGCGATGAATACGGAATGTTCCAGCATCCAGGTCTTCCCGACTTCGATGAAGGTGATGGCGACAAGTGCAAGGCCTGGATTGCCGAGCAAGGCTTGCAGGTCTGCATGGTCAGCCTGGAATACGCCGACGAGGCAATCGCCAATCGTTACTTTGAAAGTCATGACCCGGATTGCAGTTACTGGGAACCTGAAAGGCCTACCGGTGGCGATTGGTTCTGCCTGGCCATCCATGACACTGACGACGGCCCTGTGTGCTGGTGGGCGCGCCGCGAGGTGCAGCCATGACCGACCTGATCGAAGTGAAGACAGCAGACCTTGTCGGCGAGCAGCTGGCCTGGGCCGTCGGGAAGGCGGAAGGCCTCGATGTGAAGCTCGCGCCGCCAATCTACGGCAACCCGTGGCGAGTGTTCGTCCGCTACACCGGTGAGGTCACCGTGCGCGATGCGCGGTATGACCCGCAGGAAAACTGGTCTTTGGGCGGCCCGCTGATTGAGAAACATGAGCTGACCATCGAGCCCAGCGCATGGGACTGGCAGCGCAAGTGCGTTCTCTGGCGTGCTCAGCAGGAAGATGAAAATCGGCACTTCGAACATGTGAGCCCGCTCGTAGCAGCGATGCGAGCCGCCACCCACACCAAGCTCGGCCATACCGTCCACGTGCCCAAGGAGCTATGCCAATGATCCTGCCCCTGATGTACATGGCCTACCTGATCTACAAAGGACCTCGCCCATGAACCTGATCGACTGCTACGTCACGAAGATCCTCGGCGAGCCGTACCGCAAGTTCGGCGCCTGGTGGGTCGATGCTGAGTACGAGGCCTATGGCCGGACCAGAAAAACAAAGCTCATGTTCCGCACCGAGGAAGCCGCCAAGACGGCGAAGGTCGGGCACCACTTCTTGGCCTGACTGGCACGGAGAGACACATGGCGAACGCCACAGCAGCGAAGCCTTCCAGCATTCAGCCCCGGTTTATCCGGTTCGGCGATGCCCCCGGGTATCTCGGTATGTGCCGGGATGAATTCAACAAGACGGTCAGGCCGAACGTGCGGGAATTCCCGATCGGAAAACAGGGCGTTGCCTTCGACCGCCAGGAGCTTGACGAGTGGGCCGACGCTTACATCGAGGCAAAGTCGATTGAAAAAGCCACAGGACAGGACAACAATCGGCCCCGCAGCGAGCGCCGAGGAGATGATACATGGCGCGAAAAACGATCACCGGCCTCTACGAGAAAGGCGGTGTCTGGCAAATCGACAAAGTCTACAAAGGGGAGCGAATTCGAGAGAGCACTGGCACTGGTGACCGCGAGGAGGCCGAGCAGTACCTGATCCACAAGCTGGAGAAACTTCGCCAGCAGAAGGTATACGGCGTGCGGCAGGTCAGGCTCTGGGAGGAAGCCGCGACGCGGTACCTCCTGGAGTCCAAGGATCAACCCTCCATTCACCTAACCGCACTGTGCATGAAGCAGTTGCACCCCTACTTGGGCCACCTGCCGCTGACGCACATCGACGACCAGGCATTGGAGCCTTTCATTCGAGACCGACAGACGGAAAAGGTGTTGCCCGACGGCACCGTCGAGAAGGCGGTAAGCAACAGGACGATCAACATCGCGATCGAGCGCGCGGTTCGGGTTCTGACCCTCTGCGCGAGGAAGTGGCGGGATGAAGATCGCCGGCCCTGGTTGGACAGCGTGCCGATGCTGAAAAAGCTCGAAGAGAAGAAGTCGAGCCGCAAGCCCTACCCGATGTCGTGGGAAGAGCAGTCGATTCTCTTCAACGAGCTGCCCGGGCACCTGCAGACGATGGCCTTGTTCAAGGTGAACACTGGTTGCCGCGAGCAGGAGGTGTGCAAGCTGAGATGGGATTGGGAGATTTCGGTGCCGGAACTTGGGACCAGTGTTTTCCTGATCCCCGCTGACTTCGGCGGGAGGCACGCCCGATCCGGCGTGAAGAATGGCGACGAGCGCCTGGTGGTGTTGAACAGCGTGGCCAAGTCGATCATCGAGCGGCAGCGCGGCATCAGCAAGGAGTGGGTGTTCCCTTACAACGGTGCCGCGATGCACCGGATGAACGACTCAGCCTGGAAGAAGGCACGGGTGAGAGCGGCGAAACTCTGGCAGGAGGAAAACCTTCGCCCCGCTCACCCTGGGTATGCCTCGATCAGGATTCACGACTTGAAGCACACCTTCGGCCGCCGACTGCGGGCTGCGGGTGTAACT
Organism: Pseudomonas sp. GM84; assembly: GCF_000282535.1. GTDB lineage: Bacteria > Pseudomonadota > Gammaproteobacteria > Pseudomonadales > Pseudomonadaceae > Aquipseudomonas. The sequence goes on from NZ_AKJC01000343.1 coordinate 19,780, forward strand.
GAAGAGGATCGGAAGTCACTGCTCGGGCACAAGAACGGCAGCATCACCAGTCATTACTCCGGCGCTGAGCTAGGCAAGCTGATTGAGGCTGCGAACAGGGTATCAACAACGGACTCGCGTGGGCCGGTGCTGACGATATTGAAGAGGAAAATCGGGTGATGTCCCGAAAAAGTCCCCACACGCAGAAATGAAAAAGCCACCCGTGGGTGGCTAAGTCATTGGGATTATTTGGTCGGGACGGAGTGATTCGAACACTCGACCCCTTGCACCCCATGCAAGTGCGCTACCGGGCTGCGCTACGCCCCGAACTCATTCTCGATGTTGCTGAGAACGATGAAGAATCTACCTTAACTACATGATAAGTGGAAGCTTTTTTTCAAAAAACTTTCTACTCACTGAAGACAGATCACTTCTTCAACACCACCAGTACATCTTCCAACTCAACAATCATCTGCCGAATCAGCTGCTTGTACTGGCTGGACTCATCCTTCACCTCATCACTGGAGAGCCGCAACCGCGCCCCTCCAATGGTGAACCCCTGATCATAAAGCAGCGCTCGAATCTGTCGGATCATCAGCACATCTTGCCGCTGGTAATACCGCCGATTCCCCCGCCGCTTCACAGGGTTGAGCTGAGGAAACTCTTGCTCCCAGTACCGCAACACATGCGGTTTCACCGCACAAAGCTCGCTCACTTCACCAATGGTGAAGTAGCGTTTGCCCGGTATGGGGGGCAGCTCGTCGTTATGGCTTGGTTCCAGCATAGGCCTCAACCCGGGCCTTCAACTTCTGCCCTGGACGAAAGGTGACGACGCGCCGTGCAGTGATCGGGATCTCTTCCCCTGTCTTGGGGTTGCGGCCCGGCCGCTGGCGTTTGTCGCGAAGGTCGAAGTTGCCGAAACCGGACAACTTGACCTGCTCGTTCTCTTCAAGTGCGTGCCGAATTTCTTCAAAAAACAGCTCGACCAACTCCTTGGCCTCACGCTTGTTAAGCCCCAGCTCCTCGTACAGCCTTTCGGCCATCTCAGCTTTCGTCAGAGCACCCATGCCGTTATTTCCTTAACGTGGTGTTCAACCTTTGTTCGAGCGAGGTGAGGATATTTTGCAGGGTAGTGTTCACCTCATCGTCGTTAAGAGTGCGCGATGGATGCTGCCAGGTCAAGCCGACGGCCAGGCTTTTTCTATCAGGATCAATGCCTTTACCCTGGTAGACGTCAAACAGCCTGAGGTCTGTCAGCCATTCGCCTGCATTGTCACGAATTACTTCAAGGACCGAGTCAGAAGCTACATCACGTCCTGCGATCAACGCCAGGTCACGACGGGTTTCCGGGAACTTGGAGAGTTCGCTGAACTTCGGCAGGCGACCTTCGACCACATCACCCAATACCAGCTCGAAGACGAACACCGGGCGATCCAGGTCCAGGGCCTTGGCCAGCTCTGGGTGCAGGGCGCCGAGGTAGCCGACTTCCTTGCCATCGCGCTCGATGCGGGCGGTCTGGCCTGGGTGCAGGGCGTGGTGCTTGCCGGCGACGAAGGTGAAGTCGCTCAGGGCACCGGAGTAACCCAGCAGGGCTTCCACGTCAGCCTTGACGTCGAAGAAGTCGATGCTGTCGCGACCGTTGGCCCAGCCTTCCGGCAAGCGGCTGCCGGTGATGACGCCAGCGATCATCGGTTGCTGCTTGAGGTCACCGAGCTGGCCGACGAAGCGCAGGCCACTCTCAAACAGGCGCACGCGGTCTTGCTGGCGGTTGAGGTTGTGCTGCAGCGCCTTGACCAGGCCCGGCCACAGGGACGCACGCATGGCGGCCATGTCGCTGGAGATCGGGTTGGCCAGCAGCAGTGGCTCTACGCCTGGGGTGAACAGTTCGAACAGCTTAGGATCGATGAAGCTGTAGGTGATGGCTTCCTGATAACCGCGGGCGACCAGCAGGCGACGCAGGTTCGGCAGCTCGCCGCGGGTTTCCGGGCGGGCTTGCGGTGCCAGGCGGGCTTGCGGGTAGCGGACCGGCAGGTTGTTGTAACCGTACAGGCGGGCCAGCTCTTCGATCAGGTCGACTTCCAGGCTGATGTCGAAGCGGTGGCTCGGGACGTTGACGGTCCACTGCCCTGCCCCGTTCGCCGTGGTGGTCAGCTCCAGGGCGTTGAGCATCTGCTCGACCTGGGCAGCGTCCAGCTCCATGCCGAGCATCTGGGTGATGCGTTCGGCACGCAGGGTCACCGGGGCGACTTGCGGCAGGTGCTGCTCGCTGACAGCTTCGACGATCGGGCCGGCTTCACCGCCGACGATTTCCAGTACCAGGGCGGTAGCGCGCTCCATGGCTTCGCGGGCGAGCTGCGAATCGACGCCGCGCTCGTAACGGTGCGAGGCATCGGTGTGCAGGCCGTAGGAACGGGCCTTGCCGGCGACGGAAATCGGCTCGAAGAAGGCGCTTTCCAGGAACAGGTCGCGTGTCTTCTCGGTGTTGACGCCGCTGTGCTCGCCACCCATCACGCCGGCAATGGCCAGGGCGCGGGTGTGGTCGGCGATGACCAGCGTGTCGGCACGCAGGGCAACTTCCTGGCCGTCGAGCAGCACCAGCTTCTCGCCCTCTTCGGCCATGCGCACGCGGATGCCACCGTTGATTTCGGCGAGGTCGAAGGCGTGCATCGGCTGGCCGAGTTCGAGCATCACGTAGTTGGTGATGTCGACGGCGGCGTCGATGCTGCGCACGTCGCTGCGGCGCAGGCGCTCGACCATCCACAGCGGAGTCGGCTTGGACAGGTCGACGTTGCGGATTACGCGGCCCAGGTAGCGCGGGCAAGCGGCCGGCGCGCAGACTTCGACCGGGCGTACTTCATCGTGGGCGGCCGCTACGGCCGGCACTACCGGGCGGGTGACCGGGACGTTGTACAGGGCGCTGACATCGCGGGCCAGACCGGCCAGCGACAGGCAGTCACCGCGGTTCGGGGTGAGTCCGATCTCGATGCTGGCGTCGTCCAGGTTCAGGTACTGGCGAATGTCTTCGCCAACCGGGGCATCGGCCGCCAGTTCCAGCAGGCCGTCGTTCTCTTCGCTGATCTCCAGCTCGGCCGCCGAGCACAGCATGCCGAACGACTCGACACCGCGCAGCTTGGCCTTCTTGATCTTGAAGTCGCCGGACAGTTCGGCGCCAATCATGGCGAACGGGATCTTGATGCCGGGGCGTGCGTTCGGCGCGCCGCAGACGACCTGGAAGGTTTCCTGGCCGTTGCTGACCTGGCACACGCGCAGTTTGTCGGCATCCGGGTGTTGTTCGGTGGCGAGGATCTCGCCCACGACGATACCGCTGAACTGGCCGGCAGCGGGGGTCACGCTGTCGACTTCGAGGCCGGCCATGGACAGGCGGGCGACCAGTTCATCACGGGAGACTTGCGGGTTTACCCAACCGCGCAGCCACTGTTCACTGAATTTCATGCTGTTCTCCTAGAAATTGCGTCGATTGGGCCTAGCGGAATTGGGCCAGGAACCGCAGGTCGTTGTCGAAGAACAGACGCAAATCGTTGACGCCATAACGCAGCATGGCCAGGCGCTCGGCACCCATGCCGAAGGCGAAGCCCTGGAACTCTTCCGGGTCGATGCCGGACATGCGCAGCACGTTCGGGTGCACCATGCCGCAACCCATCACTTCCAACCAGCCAGTCTGCTTGCACACGCGGCAGCCTTTGCCGGAACACATCACGCACTGGATGTCGACTTCGGCGGACGGCTCGGTGAACGGGAAGAACGACGGGCGGAAGCGCACAGCCAGTTCTTTCTCGAAGAACACCCGCAGGAATTCTTCGATGGTGCCCTTGAGGTCGGCGAAGTTGATGTCGCGATCGATCAGCAGGCCTTCGACCTGGTGGAACATCGGCGAGTGGGTGATATCCGAGTCGCAGCGGTATACACGACCCGGGCAAACAATACGGATCGGCGGCTGGGTGGACTCCATGGTCCGCACTTGCACCGGCGAGGTGTGGGTGCGCAGCAGCATGTTGGCATTGAAATAGAAGGTGTCGTGCATCGCCCGGGCCGGGTGGTGGCCAGGGATGTTGAGCGCTTCGAAGTTGTGGTAGTCGTCTTCCACCTCAGGGCCTTCGGCGATGCCGTAACCGATGTGGGTGAAGAACTGCTCGATGCGCTCGAGTGTACGGGTAATCGGGTGCAGGCCACCGGTGGTCTGGCCACGGCCTGGCAAAGTCACATCAATGCATTCGGCGGCCAGGCGAGCGCTGAGCTCGGCCTCTTCGAAGGCTGCCTTGCGTGCGTTGAGCACTTCGGTGACGCGCTCTTTGGCGTCGTTGATCAGCGCGCCGACTTTCGGCCGCTCTTCGGCTGGCAGGTTGCCCAGGGTCTTCATCACCTGGGTCAGTTCGCCCTTCTTGCCGAGATACTGAACCCGGATCTGTTCCAGGGCATTGATGTCTTCAGCGCGCTCCACAGCCTCAAGGGCTTGGGAGACCAGCGCATCCAGGTTTTCCATGTACAGACTCCAGATACGAAAATAGGGGAAGAGCTTTGAAGGCTCTTCCCCTATCGATGACGTTTTACACCCGACAGCGCAGCGCGCTGCCGGATGATTGTCGTGGGTACTTAAGCCAGAACGGCTTTAGCTTTCTCGACAATTGCAGCAAACGCCGCTTTTTCGTTCACTGCCAGGTCAGCCAGAACCTTACGGTCGATTTCGATCGACGCCTTTTTCAGGCCAGCAATCAGACGGCTGTAAGACAGACCGTTGGTGCGGGCACCGGCGTTGATACGAGCGATCCACAGTGCGCGGAACTGACGCTTCTTCTGGCGACGGTCGCGGTAGGCGTATTGGCCTGCCTTGATGACTGCCTGCTTGGCTACGCGGAATACGCGCGAGCGTGCACCGTAGTAACCTTTAGCCAGTTTCAGAATTTTTTTGTGACGCTTACGAGCGATAACGCCGCGCTTTACACGAGCCATGAGTAACTTCCTCTATCTTTGACCAGAATTAACGAACGCGCAGCATGCGCGCGACTTTCGCGACGTCGGACGGGTGCAGCAGGCTGCTACCACGCAGTTGACGCTTACGCTTGGTCGACATTTTGGTCAGGATGTGGCTCTTGAAAGCGTGCTTGTGCTTGAAGCCCGAAGCTGTCTTCAGGAAGCGCTTCGCAGCACCGCTCTTGGTTTTCATTTTTGGCATGTTGGAACTCCGCATTCGATAAAATTACACATAATCATCAGGCCTGCCGTGCCCGGGAGATTACTTCTTTTTCTTGGGGGCGATGACCATCATAAGCTGGCGTCCTTCCATCTTAGGATGCTGCTCAACGGTGCCGTATTCGGCGAGGTCGGCTTCGACCCGCTTCAACAGCTCCATGCCCAGTTCCTGGTGGGCCATCTCACGACCACGGAATCTCAGAGAGATCTTGGCCTTGTCCCCATCGGTAAGGAAACGTACCAGGTTGCGTAGTTTTACCTGGTAATCCCCATCCTCCGTCCCTGGACGAAACTTGATTTCTTTGATCTGGATCTGCTTCTGGTTTTTCTTGGCTTCGTTAGCCTGCTTCTTCTTTTCGAAGAGGTGCTTGCCGTAGTCCATGACCTTGCAGACGGGCGGTACCGCGTCTGCAGAGATTTCTACCAGATCCAGCTTCGCTTCATCAGCGATACGCAGCGCTTCATCAATCGAGACGATGCCAACCTGCTCGCCGTCTGCGCCAATTAACCGAACCTCGCGGGCCGAGATATTCTCGTTGATCGGGGCCTTCGGTACAGCACGCTTATCGTTTCTCATTTCACGCTTAATAGTCATTACTCCGATTCTTGGCGACCACGCCGGGAAACCGCTTGTGTCAGCAGCTCAGCGAATTGGGCGACGGGCATGGAGCCCAGGTCTGCGCCTTCGCGAGTACGCACAGCGACGGTTTGCGTTTCGACTTCGCGATCCCCTATAACCAAAAGGTACGGGACCTTGAGCAAAGTATGCTCGCGGATTTTAAAGCCGATCTTCTCATTTCTCAAGTCCGACTTGGCACGGAAACCGCTACCGTTCAGAGATTTCTCAACCTCAAGGGCGAAATCGGCCTGTTTGTCGGTGATATTCATGATCACCGCCTGGGTCGGTGCCAGCCACGCCGGGAACACGCCGGCATAGTGTTCGATGAGCATGCCGATGAAGCGTTCGAACGAGCCAAGGATAGCGCGGTGCAGCATCACCGGGCGCTTGCGCGCGTTGTCTTCGGCGATGTAGCTGGCGTCCAGGCGCTCCGGCAGGTTCGGGTCGTACTGCAGGGTGCCGCACTGCCAGTTACGGCCGAGGCAGTCGCGCAGGGTGAACTCGATCTTCGGACCGTAGAACGCACCCTCGCCCGGCTGGTATTCCCACTCCAGGCCCGATTCGTTCAGGGCGTCGGCCAGTGCGCCTTCGGCACGGTCCCACAGCTCTTCGGAGCCCACACGCTTGGCCGGACGGGTCGACAGCTTCATGGCGACATCGGTGAAACCGAAGTCGTTGTACACGTCCAGGGTCAGCTTGATGAAGTCGGCGGCTTCTTTCTTCACCTGATCTTCGGTGCAGAAGATGTGCGCGTCGTCCTGCACGAAGCCACGCACGCGCATGATGCCGTGCAGGGCGCCGGACGGCTCGTTGCGGTGGCAAGCACCGAACTCGGCCAGACGCAGCGGCAGGTCGCGGTATGACTTCAGGCCCTGGTTGAACACCTGCACGTGGCATGGGCAGTTCATCGGTTTTACCGCGAAGTCACGGCTTTCCGACGAAGTGGTGAACATGTTCTCGGCGTAGTTGGACCAGTGGCCGGAGCGCTCCCAGAGGATACGGTCGACAACCTGCGGGGTCTTGATTTCCTGGTAGCCGTTTTCGCGCTGGATTTTACGCATGTACTGCTCGAGTACCTGGTAAACGGTCCAGCCGTTGGCGTGCCAGAACACCATGCCCGGCGCTTCTTCCTGCAAGTGGAACAGGTCGAGCTGCTTGCCGATCTTGCGGTGGTCGCGTTTCTCGGCTTCTTCGATGCGCTGGATGTAGGCGGCCAGTTGCTTCTTGTCAGCCCAGGCGGTGCCGTACACGCGCTGCAGCTGCTCGTTCTTGGCATCGCCGCGCCAGTAGGCGCCGGACAGCTTGGTCAGCTTGAATGCCTTGAGGAAGCGAGTGTTCGGCACGTGCGGGCCACGGCACATGTCGACGTATTCTTCGTGATAGTACAGGCCCATGGCCTGCTCGTCGGGCATGTCCTCGACCAGGCGCAGCTTGTAGTCTTCGCCTCGGGTCTTGAACACGTCGATGACTTCGGCGCGCGGGGTCATCTTCTTGACGACGTCGTAGTCCTTCTCGATCAGCTGCTGCATGCGCTTTTCGATGGCTGCCAGGTCGTCAGGCGTGAAAGGACGCTCGTAGGCGATGTCGTAGTAGAAGCCTTCGTCGATGACCGGGCCGATGACCATCTTGGCGGTCGGGTACAGCTGCTTCACCGCATGGCCGATCAGGTGGGCGCACGAGTGACGGATGATCTCCAGTCCCTCTTCATCTTTAGGGGTGATGATCTGCAGCTTGGCGTCATGGGTGATCAGGTCGCAGGCATCGACCAGCTTGCCATCGACCTTGCCGGCCAGCGTGGCCTTGGCCAGGCCGGCGCCGATCGACGCGGCAACATCGGCTACGGATACGGCGTGATCGAACGCGCGTTGACTGCCATCGGGAAGAGTAATAACGGGCATGGCGCCTCCTCTCCTAGTGGTGACCCCTACCAAAGGTCACGTGGGTTGGGATGAGCCAGTACAAGATCCGACCTGCCTTCCGCGGGGGAAGCCTGCCTCACAGTGGCAGAAGCCTTTCGGCTTGCCAGGGGGACCTGAGTGACTGGAAAGTAAAAAGATAGCTGCACGCTGCAAGTCTGCAGCTGCAAGCCGAGCATGCTAGCACGCGGGTTGCACGGCAGGCAGAAATTATTTGGATATTGCGCCGCCACGGTGAACTAACGCGGAAAAATTCCTATCAGACCTTGGGAAGCAACCTACTCTTGATGAGACCTTAACCCAAGGAGTGTCTGGTTATGCGAGTACAGTCTCTTCTGGCCCTGGCGGCCGCTGGCGCCCTGCTGCTGCCTGTGGCCGCTACTGCTGGCAACTTCCCTGCCGGCAAGGAGGGCGCCTACATGGCTCAGTGCCAGCAGGTAGCCGGCGCCCAAGGCGTCGACGCTGCGACCGCGAAAAAACACTGCGACTGCGGTGCCCAAGCCATCAAAAAGAATTTCACCGACAAGGAGATCGAAGACCTGGACAGCAAGGACGGCGTTGACGCCAAGCTGATGCAGAAGGCACAGACTGTCGTGCAAGCCACCTGTAAGCCAAAATGACCGGCGCAGGGTGAACCGGGCACGCATCATTTGGCCTGGATCAACATCCTGCGAAGGTAAAAGGCGCTACATCCGCAGAATTAGACTATGATGTTGTCCGTGCTCCGTAGCCTCGGCCACATTGCACCACCGAAAAAATCAAAATGTCTGGAGATTCACCCCATGTCCAATCGCCAAAACGGCACCGTCAAATGGTTCAATGATGAGAAAGGCTACGGCTTCATCACCCCAGCAGGCGGCGGCGACGACCTGTTCGTTCACTTCAAGGCCATCGAATCCGACGGCTTCAAGAGCCTGAAAGAAGGCCAGGCTGTTACCTTCGTCGCCGAGCGCGGCCAGAAGGGCATGCAGGCTGCACAGGTTCGTCCGGAGTAATTCGGAAGCTGTAAAAAAAACCCGCCCTTGTGGCGGGTTTTTTTATGGCTTGGGGTTTGTCAGTACCGGCCCTATCGCCGCGGTTCGTCGCCACGACAAGCCGGCTCCCACAATGATGATCGCAGCGCTGCAACTTCTGTGGGAGCCGGCTTGCCGGCGATGAGGCCGGTACTGATCAACCGCAGTTGACGCGGGTTACCACACCCCGCTCGTCCACGTTCAGGTTCAAACGCTCGGAGCGGTACTCCAGGGTCACCACATCATGCGGCTTGAGGATACGTGCCATCTGCGAGCCGCTGGCCTTGCGCGCCTGCTCGAGCAGGTCAGCGCTGCCCTGCTTGCCGATGGCGAACTCGGCACCGCTGGCCTCGCAACGGCCATCGTTGCCAGCGGCGGGCGCGCTGCCACCGCCAGTGTTGCCACCAGTGCTGCAACCCGCCAGCACGGCAGTGATCAGCAAGGTTGCCAGGGAAGCACGGGTACGGAACATGAATCCTCCTAAAATCGATCCGGGAACTGCCTGTTCGGACAGTTCCACCAGTCATTTGTTGCAAAACGGAAAAGTTTGCCTGAACTCGGCACCGTAGGCGAAAGGCAATCGTGACCGGATTTTGCAGCGTTCATCGCAAGTCGCTTGGTTTACGCCGCGAAGCTTTTTATGCTGAGAGCCGCAAGGCTATTGACGCAATGTCATGATTTACTTTAAGAAGTGAAGGCACAATGCCTTCTTCGAACACCAGGGTCAGGTGTTCGCCCCTCCGCCCTGGGCCCCCAGTGAGAGCCTTTCATGAGCAGCCATAGCATCGACGCCGATATCAAGGTCAAATGGGCCGAGGGCCAGAGCGCCTACAGCCCCAGCACGCCCGAAGAGTTGCTGTTGATCGCCATCGACCTGCTGGTGCGTGACCGCGGCGGCGAGGCGGCGCGCAGCTTCATCGAGCAGGTGTTCGAGCGCTACGCTCCGCACACGGCTATTGCAATCGAGCCAGGCGCGCGCTGAGCAGGTCGAAGAAGCCCTGGGCGTCACCCTCTGCCACCCACATCACATTGGCCGGCTGCTTGAGCACGCCGTACCAGTCTGCGACGGTCTGACCGAAGGTCGGGCCTTCGCGACTGTCGATGCTCACATGGATGCGCCGGCCGCTGAACAGCTCGGGCTTGAGCAGGTAGGCGATGACACTTGCATCATGCACGGGGCCGCCGGGCAGGCCGTACTGGTCCATGTCGTGCTTGATGTAGGCGTTGAGGATATCCACCACTAACTGGCTGGCGTGGTTGTTCACTGCCGCCAGCTGCTTGAGACGTGCGTCGCTGGTAAGCAGCTTGTGGGTCACGTCCAGGGGCAGGTAGGTCATTGGCACGCCACTGGCCAGTACCACCTGCGCAGCATGCGGGTCGGCGAACAGGTTGAATTCCGCTACCGGGGTAATGTTGCCGCCGTTGAAGTGAGCACCCCCCATTACCACGACTTCCTTGATGCCCTTGGCAATCTCCGGACGCTGGGTGAGCGCCAGGGCCAGGTTGGTCTGCGGGCCGAGCATGACGAGGGTGATGCTCTGCGGCTTGGCCGCCGCCAACGTATCGACCAGGTATTGCACGGCGCTGCCCTGGGCCAGTGGCTGCTTCGGTTCATGCACCCGAACGCCGGTCAGGCCTTCTTCACCGTGCACCTCGGCGGCATAGATGGGTGTGCGTACCAGTGGCCGCCCTGCCCCGGCGTATACCGGGATGTCTTCGCGTCCTGCCCACTCTCGGGCCAGGCGGGCATTGCGCGAGGTCTTGTCCAGGCGCACGTTGCCCGCCACGGTGGTAATGGCGCGGATGTTCAGTTCCTCCGGCGAGGCCATGGCGAGGAACAGCGCGACCACATCGTCGGCGCCGGGGTCGGTGTCGATGATCAGCTCGCGCGGGGCGGCCTGGAGGGTGGTGGTGGCGGCTGCGGCCATGAGGGTGAGTCCTTGTAGCAAGGGTTTGAGCATGAGGCACTCCTGTTGCCTGGGTGGTGGATGGGTTGGGGCCGCTTTGCGGCCCATCGCCGGC
>NZ_AKJC01000344.1 GCF_000282535.1 Pseudomonas sp. GM84
TTGCCGGCGATAGGGCCCGCGGTTACAGCACAACCCTCAGGCATTGCCCCGCGTGATACAGCGAGAACCCGGACTCATAGAACGCAGTGCGCAACGAAGGTGCACTGACGCCCGTCATCGGCGAGAACGGAATCGGCAGGCTGTCCGCCTCCCCCTTGAGCAGGAACTCGGCAAAGGCGCGGCCGATCACCGTGCCCGTGGTGTTGCCACGGCCGTTGTAGCCGGTCACTGCCACCAGCCCCGGCGCCGGTTCGAACAGGCGCATCAGGTGGTCAGGGGTGAAGTCGATGCAACCGGTCCAGTGCATCTCCCACTCGACCTTGCCCAGCTCCGGGTAGTAATGGCTCTGGATACGATCAGCCCAGCTGCGCACGAACCACGCCGGCTTGTTGTCGACCCGGCCAAGGCTGCCAAGCAACAGGCGACCCTGGTCGTCGCGCCGAATGCTGCTGAGCACCGTGCGGGTATCCCATGAGCCCTGCCCGTGCGGCAGCACCTTGTCGGCGGCCGCGCCGTGCAGCGGCTTGGAGGCCACCTGGTAGTAGTAGCCACGGAAGAACTGCTTCTGCAGGTTGCTCCAGTCGCCTTCGGTATAGGCGCCGGTGGAGATCACCACCTTGTCGGCGCGTACCGAACCGCGTGCGGTCTTCACCCGCCAGCCGTCGCCGTCACGCTCCAGGCCTTCGACGGAAGATTGCTGGAACAGCTTGCCACCCAGGCGGGCTACGGCTGAAGCCAGGCCCTGGGTGTAACCCATGGGGTTGATGGTGCCGGCGCGGCGGTCGAGCAGCGCGGCGGAAATCTTGTCGGTACCGCAGTACTCCTGACATTGGGCGCCGGTCAGCAGCTCGACGTCGGCACCGCGGCGACGCCACTGTTCATGGCGGGCTTCGAGGTCGGCAATGCCGGTGGCGTTGTGCGCCATGTGCAGGGTGCCTTTGTGCTCGGCCTGGCACTCGATGCCCAGACGCTCGATCATGGCGAAGACTTCGCCCGGGGCATCGCCAAGCACTTTGTTCAGGCGGCTGCCCTGCTTCTGGCCCAAGGTAGCCTCGACGTCGTCGGGGCGGATCCAGGTGCCGGCGTTGACCAGGCCGACGTTGCGTCCGGAGCCGCCGTGGCCGATTTTCCAGGCCTCCAGCAGGATCACCGACTTGCCCTGTTCGAGCAGGTGGATGGCCGCCGACAGGCCGGTAATGCCGCCGCCGATGACACAGACATCGGCCTTGTGCTCACCGGCCAGGGCCTGGGTGGCGACGGTCGGTTGGCTGACGAATTCCCACAAGCATTGTTGACGCAGTTCGGACATGGCCCGGCTCCAGCGATATTGTTCTTGTTGCGGTTGGCGCGGCGCTGCCGCACATTCGCGGGACAAGCCCGCTCCCACAGGGACCACACAAGCCTGAAGGGCAGTGGAGATCCTGTGGGAGCGGGCTTGCCCCGCGAACCGGGGGCAGAGCCCCCGGCCATGCATCATCAGTCGAACACGATACCCTGCGCCAGCGGCAGCTCGCGCGAGTAGTTCACGGTGTTGGTCTGGCGACGCATGTAGCCTTTCCAGGCATCCGAACCGGATTCACGACCACCGCCGGTTTCCTTCTCGCCACCGAAGGCACCGCCGATTTCGGCGCCGCTGGTACCGATGTTGACGTTGGCGATGCCGCAGTCGCTGCCCGAAGCGCTCTGGAAGCGTTCCGCTTCGCGCAGGTCGGTGGTGAAGATGCACGACGACAGGCCTTGCGGCACTTCGTTGTTCAGGCGCAGCGCTTCTTCGAAGTCGTCGTAGGCCAGCACGTAGAGGATCGGCGCGAAGGTTTCGTGACGAACCACGTCGCTTTGCGCGGGCATCTCGGCAATCGCCGGCGACACGTAGAAGGCGTTCGGGTACTGCTCAGCCAGCTGACGCTCGCCACCGAATACCTGGCCGCCTTCGTCGCGGGCCTTGGCCAGGGCGCCTTGCATGGCGTCGAACGATTGCTTGTCGATCAGCGGGCCGACCAGGTTGTCCTTGCGTGGGTCGCCGATGCGCACCTTGGCGTAGGCGGCTTTCACGCGGGCAACCACTTCGTCCTTGATCGAGCGGTGCACGATCAGACGACGCAGCGTGGTGCAGCGTTGGCCGGCGGTGCCGACGGCGGAGAACAGGATGCCGCGAACGGCCAGGTCCAGGTCGGCACTCGGGGCCAGGATCATGGCGTTGTTGCCGCCCAGTTCGAGGATGCTGCGGCCGAAGCGGGCGGCCACGCGTGGGCCCACTTCACGGCCCATACGGGTGCTGCCGGTGGCGCTGACCAGCGGCACGCGCGGGTCGTCGACCATCGCCTCACCGGCTTCACGGCCGCCGATCACCAGCTGCGCCAGGCCTGCAGGGGCATCGCCGAAGGCTTTCAGGGCTTTTTCGAACAGTGCCTGGCAAGCCAGGGCGGTCAGCGGGGTCTTCTCCGATGGCTTCCACACCACCGAGTTGCCAGCCACCAGGGCCAGGGCGGTGTTCCACGCCCATACCGCCACCGGGAAGTTGAAGGCGCTGATCACGCCGACCACGCCCAGCGGGTGCCAGGTTTCACGCATGTGGTGGCCAGGGCGCTCGGAGGCGATGGTCAGGCCGTACAGCTGGCGCGACAGGCCGACGGCGAAGTCGCAGATGTCGATCATTTCCTGCACTTCGCCCAGGCCTTCCTGGGTGATCTTGCCGGCTTCGATGGAAACCAGCTCGCCGAGGTCGGCCTTGTGCTCACGCAGCACTTCGCCGAACAGACGTACCAGCTCGCCACGGCGCGGAGCCGGCACACTGCGCCAGGCTTCGAACGCGCTTTGGGCCTGATCGATGCGGGCGGTGGTCTCGGCCTTGCCGAGCAGTTTCACCGAGGCGATCTGGCTGCCGTCGATCGGCGTGTGAACAGGGTAGTCGCCCTGGGTGTAAGCCGTGGCGGCAACGCCAAGGCGCTCGAGCAATCCAGCAACCATTTGTGCTTCTCCTACATCGGGTGATGGGGTGGAAAAATGATGTGGATCAGTATTAATCCGATCACACCAGTGCAACAAACGACCTTTATTCCGCATATCATTCCGTCAGGTAATGATTCGAGCCACAGAGACCGCTATGTCCAAACGCCTGGTGCCCTCCATGACCGCCCTGCAGTGTTTCGAAGCTGCAGCCCGCCACCTGAGCTTTACCCGCGCCGCCGAGGAACTGCACCTGACCCAGAGCGCGGTCAGCAAGCAGGTGGCGCAGCTTGAAGACATGCTGCGCCACCACCTGTTCCTGCGCATCCGCCGGCGCCTGCAGCTGACGCCGGCGGGCAGCCTGTACCTGGCCGAGGTCAACAAGATCCTGACCCAGGTGGACATGTCCAGCCGCTACGTGCTGACCTACGGTGAGCAGACCGAGATATTGAAGGTAGCCACTCAACCGAGTTTTGGGGTGCGCTGGTTGATCCCGCACCTCAAGGGCTTTGGCAAGCGCCACACGAACATTCACCTGGACATCCGCAACGAGATGGAGCCGTTTGCCCTGCTGCAGGGCTCGGCGGATGTGGTGTTCTTCTATGGACAGGGCACCTGGCCGGGGGCGACCTGCCTTGAGCTGTTCCGCGAAGAGGTGGTGCCGGTGTGCGCGCCGGAGCTGCTGGCCGGGCGTGAGCTCAAGGATGCCGGGGAGCTGGCCGAGCTGGTGCTGTTGCAAAGCACCTCGCGGCCTGAGGCCTGGCATGAGTGGTTCCTGGAGTTGGACTTGCACAGCGTCAGCGCTTACCACGGGCCGCGGTTCGATACGTTCTACATGGCCTTGAGCGCGGCACAAGCCGGCTGCGGGGTGGCTTTGGTGCCGCGTTATCTGGTGGCCAAGGAGCTGAACGAAGGAAGCCTGGTCATTCCTTGGAATCATGCGATGAACAGTGCCGGGGCGCATTACCTGGCGTATGCCGAGCATGCGGCGGAGGTGCCCAAGGTGCGGGCGTTGGTGGGGTGGATACGCGAGCAGCTTGAGGGCTGAGGATGCTGGGGCCGCTTTGCGGCCCAATCGCCGGCAAGCCGGCTCCCACATAGGGAGCCGTGGTGAACCCTGTGGGAGCCGGCTTGCCGGCGATGGGGCCCTCAAGGTCGATCAAAAAAGGAATGACAGACCCACTTTTTTTCGCTTGTGGCCATAGTGCATTCCCCGCTTTCATGTAAGCGTCCGAACCCAACCAGGAAGCTAGCGATGCCCGCCCACGATTTCGTCAGCCCCGACAGCATCCGCGCGCAGTTCTCTGCCGCCATGTCGCTCATGTACAAACAGGAAGTGCCGCTGTACGGCACGCTGCTGGAGCTGGTGAGCGAAATCAACCAGCAGGTCATGGCCCAGCAGCCCCAGGTGGCCGAGGCGCTGCGCTGGACCGGCGAAGTCGAGCGGCTCGACCAGGAGCGCCATGGCGCCATCCGCGTCGGCACCGCCGAGGAGCTGGCGACCATCGCCCGCCTGTTCGCGGTCATGGGCATGCAGCCGGTCGGCTACTACGACCTCAGCTCCGCCGGCGTCCCGGTGCACTCCACGGCCTTCCGCGCCGTGCATGAACAGTCATTGCATGTCAGCCCGTTCCGCGTGTTCACCTCGCTGTTGCGCCTGGAGCTGATCGACAACCCGCCACTTCGCGAGTTGGCGCACGCCATCCTGGCCAAGCGCCAGATCTTCACTGCCCGCGCCCTCGAACTGATCGCCCAGCGCGAACGCGACGGTGGCTTGAACGCCACGGATGCCGAGGCTTTCGTACAGGAAGCCCTGCACACCTTCCGGTGGCACCATGACGCCACCGTCACTGCCGAGCAGTACCAGCAGCTGCACGACCAGCACCGGCTGATCGCCGACGTGGTGGCATTCAAAGGCCCGCACATCAACCACCTGACCCCACGCACCCTGGATATCGAAGCGATCCAGCTCGGCATGCCGGCCAAGGGCATCCCGCCCAAGGCCGTGGTCGAAGGCCCGCCCACCCGGCGTCATCCCATCCTGTTGCGCCAGACCAGCTTCAAGGCGCTGCAGGAAAAGGTCGCCTTCCGCGACCAGCACGGCAGCGAAGGCAGCCATACCGCGCGCTTCGGCGAAATCGAGCAGCGTGGCGCCGCACTGACACCCAAAGGCCGCCAGCTGTACGACCGCCTGCTCGATGCCACCCGTGCTGCCCTCGGCGGCGCCCCGGCCGAGGCCAACGCCGAGCGTTACATGGCGCTGCTGCAGGAACACTTTGCCGAATTCCCGGATGACCTGGCGCAGATGCGTGAGCAGGGTCTGGCCTACTTCCGTTACTTCGCCACCGAGAAGGGGCGGGCTGCACGTGACCAACAGGACCGCCCGACCACCCTGGAAGGCTTGATCGCCGCTGGCCATGTGCACTTCGAAGCACTGGTGTACGAAGACTTCCTGCCGGTGAGCGCGGCAGGCATCTTCCAGTCCAACCTGGGTGACGATGCCCAGGCGGAATATGGCAGCAACGCCAACCGCGATGCGTTCGAGGCGGCCTTGGGGCTGCAGGTGCAGGATGAGCTGGCGCTGTATGCGCAGAGCGAGCGGCGGTCGTTGCAGGTGTGTGCGCAGGCGTTGAACCTGGGGGCGATGTAAGGCTCAGGGCTGCCGGGGGCGCTTTGCGCCCCATTCGCGGGACAAGCCCGCTCCCACAATGGTCCTGGCCACATCTATCATTGTGGGAGCGGGCTTGTCCCGCGAAGAGGCCCGCACAGACAGTCAAAGCGCTGGCAAAATCTGCACATCCGGCAGGTTCATCGCCGCCGCCTCTTCCTGCAGAAACCCACTCAACCGCCGCAACCGCTCGCCACCGGGCCGGGTCCGCGGCCACACCAGGTAGTAATCCATCCCGCTGGGCACCGCCGTCGGCCAAGGCAGGCTCAAGCGCCCCTGGGCCACATCTTCGGCAACCATCAGCAGGTCGCCCATGGAAATCCCGTAACCACGGGCCGCCGCGATCATGCCCAACTCCAGGGTGTCGAACACCTGCCCGCCCTTGAGCGAAACCTTATCGGTCAGGCCCATGCGTTCCAGCCATTCGCGCCAGTCACGCTTGTCTGGGGTCGGGTGCAACAGCTCGATGCCGGCCAACCGACGTTCGTCCCACGGGCCATCCTTGAGCAGGTCCGGCGCCCCTACCGGGATCAACAGTTCGGAAAACAACCGGCGCACTTCCCAATCCGGCGGAAACACGCCGTCGCTGAGCAGTACCGCGCAATCGAACGGCTCCTGGTTGAAATCCACATGGTCGACGTCCATCCAGGCGCTGGTCAGCTGCACTTCATTGCCCGGCTGCAAGTGCCGGAACTGGCTCAGACGCGCCAGCAACCAACGCATGGTCAAGGTCGAAGGCGCCTTCATGCGCAGGATGTCATCTTCGCCGCGCAAGGTATCGCAGGCGCGCTCCAGGGCAGCGAAGCCCTCACGCACACCGGGCAACAATACCCGCGCGGCTTCGGTCAGCTGCAGGCTGCGGCCACTGCGCACGAACAGGCGGCAGGCGAAATGGTCTTCGAGGGTGCGAATATGCCGGCTGACCGCGCTCTGGGTGATCGACAGCTCGGCACCGGCACGGGTGAACGAGCTCAGCCGAGCGGCGGCCTCGAATGCACGCAGCGCATAGAGCGGAGGGAGCTGACGGGACATGGGGCACCTGGCATATGGGGGCAAGGGAAGAATGCCCAAAATCATATATGCATGAGTCCAACTCATGCCAACTATCGCTTTTATCCTTTTGTGCAAAGTTGACCAAAGCCTCAGAATCCACCCTCGCTCACCGAGTCAGGCACAAGGACAACCCCCATGCACGTCGCGCCCACCACAGAACTCAAGGCTTTGCTGCGCCTGGCCGGGCCGCTGATCGCCTCGCAGTTGGCGCACATGCTGATGGTGCTCACCGACACCCTGATGATGGCCCGCATCAGCCCGCAAGCCCTGGCCGGTGGCGGCCTTGGCGCGGCCGGCTATTCGTTCGTGTCGATCTTCTGCCTGGGTGTGATCGCCGCAGTCGGTACGCTGGTGGCGATCCGCAAGGGTGCCAATGACATCGAAGGTGCTACCCGTCTGGCGCAGAACGGGCTGTGGCTGGCCTGGGGCCTGGCCTTGGTGGCAGCCCTGGTGCTGTGGAACCTGGAACCGGTGTTGCTGCTGTTCGGCCAACAGCCGGACAACGTCGCCGCCGCCGCCGAATTCCTCACCCTGCTGCCGCTGGCCCTGCCCGGCTACCTGACCTTCATGGCGCTGCGTGGCTTCACCAGTGCCCTGGGCCGCTCGACGCCGGTGATGATCATCAGCCTGGTCGGCACGGTGCTCAACTACCTGTTCAACCACGCGCTGATCGAAGGCATGTTCGGCCTGCCCAAACTCGGCCTGATGGGCATCGGCATGGTCACGGCGGTGGTGTCGATGGGCATGGCCATCGCCCTGGCGCTGTACATCCGCTGGCACTCGGCCTATGACGCCTACCCGCTGCGCAAGGGCCTGTCGCGCCCTTCCCTGCCGGCCTTGCGCGAGCTGTGGCGGCTGGGCCTGCCGATTGGGGGCACCTACATGGTGGAAGTCGGTCTGTTCGCCTTTGCCGCCCTGTGCATGGGCGTGCTCGGCAGCACTGAGCTTGGGGCTCACCAGATCGCCCTGCAGATCGTCTCTACCGCCTTCATGGTACCGACCGGCCTGTCGTATGCGGTGACCATGCGGGTGGGGCTGTACTTCGGCGCCGGCAACCTGCTGGCGGCGCGCAGCGCCGGGCGGGTGGGGATCGGCTTCGGCGCGAGCATCATGTTCGGCTTCGCTGCCTTGTTCTGGCTGCTGCCGGAGGCGCTGGTGGGGTTGTTCATCGATCGCCACGACCCGGCGTTCGCGGCGATCTTCCAGCTGGCGGTGCAGTTGCTGATGGTGGCGGCCTGGTTCGAGCTGTTCGATGGCGTGCAGACCATCGCCATGGGCTCGATCCGTGGGCTGAAAGATGCCAAGACCACCTTCCTGATCGGCTTGTGCTGTTACTGGCTGGTCGGGGCGCCGAGTGCCTGGCTGTTCACCTTTACCCTGGGGGGCGGCGCGGTCGGTGTCTGGTGGGGGCTGGCGTTGGGGCTGGCGTGTGCGTCGGTGGCGCTGACACTGGGCTTTGAATGGCGGATGAAGCGGATGCTGGGCAAGGCCGGCGTTACCGCTGGAGCGACTGCTTCGGTTTGACGTCACGGCCCTATCGCCGGCAAGCCGGCTCCC
>NZ_AKJC01000345.1 GCF_000282535.1 Pseudomonas sp. GM84
CCGGCTCCCACAGGTACTGCAGCGCCGCAGTTAATGTGGGAGCCGGCTTGCCGGCGATAGGTCGCGAAAGCGACCCTGTTAGTACTGCTGGCCAGGAATCGGCTTCAGGTTGACCTCGACCCGGCGGTTCTGCGCCCGGCCATTGGTATCGGCATTGCTGGCGATCGGCTGATCCGGGCCCATGCCACGCGCCGATACGCGCGTGCCATCGATACCCTGCGAGGTCAGGTAGCTGCTGACCGCCTGGGCGCGACGCTGGGACAGGTCCATGTTGTGCTGGCGGCTGCCAGTGCTGTCAGTGAAGCCAACCACTTCGATGGTGTTCTGGTTGAACTGCTTGAACGAGTTCGCCAGGTTGTTCAGCGGCGCGTAGAAGCTCGGGGAAATGTTCGCCGAATCGGTGGCGAAGGTGATGTTGCCCGGCATGATCAGCTTGATCTGGTCACCCTCGCGCTGTACTTCGACGCCGGTATTGGCCATCTTGGCGCGCAGTTCGGCTTCCTGCTTGTCGGCATAGTAGCCGTAGCCGGCGGCGGCGGCACCGACCGCGGCGGCGCCGATCAGCGCACCCTTGCCACGGTTGTCGTGATCGATGGCGGCACCGGCGATGGCGCCGGCCAGCGCGCCCAGGCCGCCGTACTTGGCGGTCTTGCTCATCCCGGTGGAGCCGCCCTGCGCCTGACCTTGGTTGTCATAAGCATTTTGGCCGGCGCAGCCGGTCATCAGGGCTGCGGCAGTTGCGACGATAATCAGACGACGCATGTTGAACATGGACAAGCTCCTACAGAAATTCAGTTGTGCGGCAGATCGCAGAGGGATCAATGCCAGCCTTGGATCGCATGAAGGCGAAATAATTCCATGAAACCACTTTCATGTGGTTTCAGGCCCGCACGAACGGGTTCTCGCGCATCTCGTCACCCAGTCGGGTATCAGGGCCGTGTCCGGTGACCACGATAGCCTCTTCATCCAGGCGATACAGACGCTCCTTGATCGAGCGAACGATGGCGCGCTGGTCGCCACCCCACAAATCGGTGCGGCCGATACCCCGGCGGAACAGGGTATCACCGGCAATCAGCAACTTGGCGTCGGCGAACCAGAAGCTCATCGAACCTGGCGTATGCCCCGGCGTGTGCAGGGCCACACCGCAGCCACAGGCCAGCGCTTCGTCATCACCGAGCCAGCGGTCTGGCGGGGGCACCGGGGTGTAGGGCACGCCGAACATCTGGCATTGCATTTCAAGGTTGTCCCACAAGGCCTGGTCGTCCTTGTGCAGGTGCAACGTGGCGCCGGTGAGTTCCTTGAGCTTGCCCGAGGCGAGGAAATGGTCGAAGTGCGCGTGGGTGTGGATGATGCTCACCAGGGTCAGGCCGTGGGCCTGCAGGCGGGCGAGAATTTTCTCCGGGTCGCCGCCCGGGTCGACGACGATGGCTTTCTTGGTCAGCGGGTCGCCGATCAGCGTGCAGTTGCACTGCAGGGGGCCTACGGGGAAGGTTTCGCGGATGAGGGCTAGCGATGTGTTTTCCATGAGAATCAATCAATCGAATAGCGTTTGAATGCGAGCCAAGGCGTCGAGGATAACCACCTCCGGAACCGACTCGATACGTTTGGCACCTCGGGCTTCAAGGTCGACCGTGCGAAGCTGATTGCAGAGCATTACCCCTTGGGTCTGAGTGCCTGCGCCGCTAAGGGTAACCGCAAAGCCTGCATGCCTGGCGAAATCTGCGCCCTGGGAAATGGGTACGATCACAGCGAGCCCTGCTGCATTGAAGGCGGCTGGCGTGATAACCAGGGCCGGGCGGCCACTGCCCTGTTGTTCCCGGCCAAGCGTAGGGTCCAGGTTGATCAGAACGATATCGCCTCTGCCAAACTTGACCCGCTTCACACTTCACGCCCCACTGGACGCATTGCGTTCCACTCGGCCATATCCTCAGGCTCGGGAGCATTCAGGTCACATTGCGCCATCAGCTCATCAAGGGTGTACTTGGGTTTGGGCCGCACGGGCTTGAGCACAAGCGTTTCCCCTGTCGTGTCCAGGCTCAGGGTCGAACCGACACCGAGGCGCATTTGTTTGAGCACTGCCGCCGGCAGGCGAATGGCGGCACTGTTGCCCCATTGCTGAATCTTGATCTGCATGAGTATCTCCCAAGGTAGATACATAGTAGAAACCCTCCAAGTGATTGCAAGTGAAATGTAGAAACGTCGTATCTACAATGTCACCCGCCGGGCCCCTGAAAAAGCCCGGATATCACGAGAAAGCGCTTCCTCACGATGCCTTGGGAAACGGCTTGCAAACGCTCACTTGGCGCTTACGGCAAGTACAACTTGAACAGCCCTCCCCCAAGCGCCCCGCCATTGGCAATCTCGATACGCCCCCGCACCCCGTCGCGCTCATGCAGCGCCGCGATCCGCGCCGCGAAGTACAGGCCAAGGCCGGTGCCACCGCTCTGCGCATCGATGCTCTGCACATAATCCTGTTGCCGTTCGATCATAAGTGCCGGGTACCCGGGGCCGTCATCGTTGACGCTGATGACCAGTTGCTCGTCTTCTTCTCCGATGCTGATCAACAGCGCATGCCCGGCATAGCGCGTGGCATTGGTGACCACATTGGCGATCACCGAGGCGACCAGTTCACGGTCGAAGAAGCCCAGCGGGTTGTCGCTGTCGATACGCCAGGTGGCGAGGATGTCGTTGTGTTCCAGCACTTGCTGGTGGGCCGCCAGCTGGGCTTCGATGAAGTCGTCCAGCTCGTGGTAGTCCGGGCAGACCGGCAACTGGTTGACGCCCAGTTTGTACAACCCGAGCAACTGCACCAGCATGCCGTTGAGGTGTCGGAATTCGTGTTCGATCACCCCTTGCTCGGTGCCACTACGCAGGTCTTCGGGCAAGCGTGCCAGCCACTGGTCGTGAGACTGGATCAGCGCTGACAGCGAGTTTTTCAGGTCATGCACGGTGGAGGCGATCACCGTGGAAAAATCCAGCCCCTGATTGTCCTGGCTCATGCGCCGAATACCTTGATGTGCAATTTGCGGTAGCGGTCGTAACGGCTGTCGCTGGGGGGAATACCGGCCACGCTGGTCAGGCAGCTACGGCATTCCTGCAGGATGGCCGGCGGCGTGACTTCACCACCGATGCGCAGCAGCGCCTGGGAAGTATTGAGCGCGATACTGATGTTCCTGGGCTGCAGCGACAGGGCTTTGCGGAACATCTGCAACGCTTCGTTGAGCTGCCCGGCCTGGTAGCTGCGCACCCCTTG
Source organism: Pseudomonas sp. GM84 (assembly GCF_000282535.1). Taxonomy (GTDB): domain Bacteria; phylum Pseudomonadota; class Gammaproteobacteria; order Pseudomonadales; family Pseudomonadaceae; genus Aquipseudomonas. Next base: position 3,254 of record NZ_AKJC01000345.1, read on the forward strand.
GCGGTTGAGGTCGACGGCCTCGGTGACAGCGTTGAGTACGGTCGGGTCGTCGGTGAGCGCGGCCACGCTCTGCATGACTTTGGGATCGTCACCGTAGGTTTCCACGCAGCTCTTGAGGATGGTGACACTTGCGGCTTCCTGACCAAGCGCCTGCAGCTGCCTGGCCACGGTCAGGGCGGCCTCGACCGAGAAAAACTGCTCCATCTTGTCCAGCCGTGCAATGGCCTGCTCCGTGAGCTTGGCGGCCGTTTCGGCATCGCCGGCCTGCTGCAGGCTGGCGGCCTTCATCATGCGCGCACGCACTTGCAGCCCCTGGTCTTCGGCATTGTCCTTGGCCACTTCGCTGAGCACGGTATTGATCTCGACACGGGCACGGGCATCCAGGCCAAAACCGGCATTCTTGCTCATCAAGGCCTGCACCAGGCCAAGGTTGCTTTCAGGATCCTTGTAGCGAGAACTCTTGCCCTGGTTGACCGCATGGCGGAACGCCTTCGAGGCGCTCTCGAAGTCTTCGTTCACCAGCGCCAACTTGCCCAGCGTGGCCTGACGCCGCACCGCCAGTGGCGACAGGCGCACCGCCTCTTCAAGCATGTTCTGGGCGCGCTTGGTATCGCCTTGGGCCACCAATACGTCGGCCATGCCATCGTACAGCCCAGGCATGATCGGGAAGGCCTTGAGCGCCTGTTCGTAGACGCCCTGGGCCTGGGCATTCTGGCCGCGCTTGTGCATCAGGCTGCCCAGTGCCGAGTACACCCAAGGCTGCGGACGGCTGGCGAGGATGCTCTTGAGGAACTTCTCCAGCTCCTCGAAGCGGTTGAGGTGACGCAAGGCATCGGCCCGGTAGCGCAGGCACAAAGGCGCGAAGCGCGGGTCTTTCTTGCACAGTTCGGCACAGGCCACCAGTACTTCGGCCGGGCGGCCGCGGTCCAGGGCCTGGAGGATCGGCTTGAGCAAGGTCTTGCGCTGCGTGAGCTTGTCCAGGCGCTGAGCCAGGCCCACGCGGTTGAACGGTTTGGTCAGGTAGGCATCAGGCTCATGCTCGAGGGCGCTGAGCACGATGGCCTGGCTGCTTTCGGCGGTGACCATGATGAACACGCACTCGTGGCTGATCAGCTTGTCGAGGATCAGGTCCTCGAGCACTTGCTGGCCGTTCTTCTTGCCGTCACCGAGGTGGAAGTCCTGGAGAATGTAGTCATAGCGCTTCTGCCCGCACATGCGCAGGGCCTGCTCACCACTGTCGGCAGTGTCCACGTCGCGCACGCCCAGCTCTCGCAGCATCGAACGGGTCGAGGTGCGGAAGTCGGTGAAGTCGTCGACGATCAGAAAGCTCTTTTGCCCGTACTGCAGCATCAACACGACCTGTATTGGGATGATGGGTGGATGGCGTGAGGCGATGCATACCGCCGACTCCTTTATCGGCCGTTGGTCGGAAAAGATGAGGGCAAGCATGAAGGGCTCAATGCCAGCGCTTTATCGGGCCCTTCGCTGAACAGCCCGCTGTCAGGCCAGCAGGCCCAGCGACTTGGCCCGCGCCACCGCCTGGGTTCGCCGCTCCACACCCAGCTTGCTGTTGATATGGCTGGCGTGAGTCTTGACGGTGTGCAGGGAGATGAACAACCGCTCGCTGATCTGCTGGTTGGAACACCCCTGCGCGATCAGCTCCAGCACCGCCAGCTCACGGCCGCTCAGGGATTCGCCAGTGCCGCCTGGCGCGATGGCTATCTCGGGCAGGCGCGCCAGCAGCTCGGCCTGCAGCGGGCAGGCGGGACGCGCGAGCAACTGCTCGCGCAGCCACAGCGGATGCAACTCGATCAGCCGCTGGAACGGCAACACCACGCCACCCTGGGCTGCCGCCAGGGCCATCGGCAGCAGCTCGGCAGCCTCGGCTTCGCGGCCTTGCACCAACAACAGGTCGATCCACTGGCACGACGCGCTCAGCGCCAGCAACATGCCGCCACTGGCCTGCCCGCGCTCGACCAGGTCGCGCAAACGAACCACGGCCTCGTCGCTGCGCCCCTGAACACGTTCGAGCAACGCCTGCTGCAACTCGATATGCAAGGGCAGCAACGGGTGAAACTCGGGCGCCGCCGCACGTTGCTCACCGCCATAGGTCTGCCCCAGGCGCAGCAACCAGGACTCGGCCAGGTCGGTACGCCCCTGAGCCAGCCACAATTCGCACTTCACCAACGTAATCATGGCCAGGTAGAAGATGGGCGGCACATCCCAGATGTGCATCAGCCGCTCGGCCTCGGCCAGCTCGGCGAACGCCTCTGCATAATTGCCCTCCCGGCCATCGAGCCCGGCGATCACGCAATGGCCGATCAGTACGCTGATGTCGCGACAGGCACGCGCCTCGCCCAGCCCTGCACGCAAGCGCGCGCGCCCTTGGGCAGGTTGCAGGCGCCACACCAGCAGATAACCCTCGTACAAGGTGAGCCGCGCACGCACGGCGAACAGGCGCTGCGCCTGCAGCCCCTGCAGCCGCGCCAGCCCCTGGCGTACTTCTTCCAGCGCGCGCAGCACTTCACCACGGGCATGCAGCACCCGCGCGCGATCGTAGTGCGCCAAGGCTTCGAACAGCGGGTTGCCGACCCGCTGGGCAAGCTCGAGCGCTTCACGGTTCCAGCTCCGCGCGCGCCAGTAGTCGGCGTCGGCGATGGCCAGGTTCGACAGCGTCGACAAACACACCAGGCGCTGCCCATAGCGCTTGCACGGCAGGCTCTGCAGCGCTTCGCCGCAATAGGCCAGGGTGCGCTTGCGATCCCCCCGCCCACGGGCGATGACCCCGCTCAACGCCAGCCATTGCGCCAGCATCGACCGTTGCGCCGTGGCTGAGGGCGCGGGCAGAAAACGGCTGAGGTGGCTTGCCAGTTCTTCCGCGGCATCGAGCTGGCAGGCCAGGCCCAATGCCCAGCTGTACAGCACGATCAGCCGCGGCGTGCTGATCAGCAGGCTGTCGGGCAGGTCCATTTTCCAGCGCAGCAGCATGCCGACGTTCTGCTCGGCCAGCAGCTGTTCCTCCGAAAGGCTCTGTACCAGGTTGGCGGCAACGTCCAGGTGGCCGGCACGCAATGCCTGCTCCACCGCCTCGTCAAGCAGGCCCTGGGACTGGAACCAGCGACAGGCGCGAAGGTGCAGGCGGGCCGGCGGTTCGCTGGCCTGCCGGCTGCGCAGCAGGTCGGAGAACAGATGATGGTAGCGATACCAGTGACCATGCTCGTCCAGCGGCACCAGGAACACCTGATGGGCTTGCAGGTAGCTGAGGATCGCAGCACTGTCGTGACGTTCGCGCACGGCATCGCACAACGCCGCGCAGAAGCGTTCCTGGCAAGCGGTGTCGAACAGGAAGGCCTGCACGTCCGACGGCAGGATGTCGATGACTTCTTCCAGCAGGTAATCGCGAATCAGCCCCTCGCCGCCATGCAGCGCCTGGGGCAAAGCGTACTCATCGCCGCACTCGCTGGCCGCCAGCTGCCAGAAGCGCAGCCCGGCCACCCAGCCGTCACTGCGCTGGATGAGGTTGTCCAGAGCCTGGCCACGCAAGCCCGTCGGCTGACGACCGATGACGGCCAGGGCCTCATCGGCGGTAAGGCGCAGATCCTGCTCGTTCAGCTCGACCAGCTGCCGCGACAGGCGCAGCCGCGCCAGGTGCCAGTCCGGGCGCTGGCGGCTGGTGACGAGCAAGACCAGGCCGCCGGGCAGGTGATTGAGGAAGAACTGCAGGCAGCGGTCGAGCACGGGGCCCTGGGCCAGGTGATAGTCGTCCAGCACCAGCAGCAACGGCGTGTCGGCCTGCAGGTAGAGCGCAAGCTCGTCGAGCAGGCCGTCGATCCACTCCTCGAAGGCGAACGGCTGGTGACGCTGGCGCATCTTCAGCAGCCCCATGGCCTGGCCGCCCAGTGCCGGGCAGTATTGCTGCAGCCCTTCAAGCAGGCGTTCGAGGAAGCGGCCTGGTTCGGCATCGCGCTGGCTCAGGCCGAGCCAGAGGCTGCGCCAATGGTCGGGCAGCGCTTCACAGAATTCGATGGCAAGGGAGCTTTTGCCAAAACCCGCCGGGGCATTGACCAGCAGCAAGCGACCGCCCAGGCCCGCGTGCAGACGCTGGCACAGCCGTGCACGCGCCACGTGGCCGTCCGGCAATGGCGGCCGGAAGAAACGCCCGTCCAGCAAGCCCAGGGCCTGGCTGGCGAATCCATGCGTACGGGACAAATCTGTCATGGCCGGCTCGTTCTGGTTGGAAGACTACGGCGATACGGATTGTTGCGAGACTAGCGGGTAACGTGGCGCATTTGAAGATGATGGGCACCATTACCCTGGAAAAGTCTGCGACAAAAAGCAACTTGGCTGCTGGACAGCGGGCTGGCGCGGGGGTTTGGCGGGGTATTCAGCAGAATGATTGCCGGAGCAGAACAGAAACGCCCCGGCAAGCCGGGGCGTTCTGGGGGATCACACGGAGTTGCGGGTTATCGACTCAGCGAATACCGGCCTGGCGCAGGGCCGCAGGCTGGAAGTCGGCCTTGCTGGCATTGAAGCCGAAGTCGTAGGCACGCTTCTCTTCGTTCTTCATGCCCAGGGCCAGGTAGCGGCCCGACTGCAGGTCGTAGATGGCTTCAAGGGTGTACCACGGCACTTGCACGTTGTAGTAGTCCTGGGCATGCGCCTCGGATACACGCCACAGCTGGTTACGGCCGTCATACTGGTCGATCACCGCGGCCTGCCAGGTGTCTTCGTCGATGTAGAAGTCACGCTTGGCGTAGATGTGCCGTTGGCCCGGCTTGAGCGTCGCGACCACATGCCATACCCGGCGCAGCTCGTAACGGGCCAGATCCTGGTTGATGTGGCCAGCCTTGATGATATCGCCGTACTTGAGCTTCGGATCGTCGAGCTTGTAGGCGTTCGAGGCGATGTACATCTCCTTCTTGCCTTCGAGCTTCCAGTCGTAACGGTCTGGCGCACCGTTGTACATGTCCAGGTTGTCCGAGGTACGCAGGCCGTCGGCAGCCGTACCCGGGCCATCGTAGGACACCTGCGGTGCCTGGCGCACCCGGCGCTGGCCGGCGTTGTAGATCCACGCCTTGCGCGGTTCCTTGACCTGGTCGAGCGTCTCGTGCACCAGCAGCACGGTACCGGCCAGGCGCGCTGGCGCAGTCACTTCCTGCTTGAAGTAGAAGAGAATGTTGCCCGGGTTGTTCGGGTCGTAATCCTTCATCCTGTCGCGGAACACGAATTGGTCGGCGAAGTACACCAGGCTGTAGGAGCCGTTCTGCTGTGGGGTGGCCTGGGTGACCAGACGGCTGACACTGCCGCCACGGTAACGGGTGATGTGGTTCCAGATCACCTCCAGCCCGCTTTTGGGAATCGGGAACGGCACGGCGGTCTGGAAGTTGTTCAGCCCGTTGCCGCCTTCGACCAGGGTGGTGCTGGTGGCGTTTTTCTTGATGGCGGCGAACACCTCGTCAGGCACGGTGGCGCCTCGGTGGGTCTTGTACACCGGGATCTTGAAGGTGTCCGGGTAGCGCTTGAGCATCGCCATCTGGCCCGGCGACAGCTTGTCCTTGTACTGCTCGGCGTTCTGCGCGGTGATGGTGAACAGCGGCTTGTCGCTGCCATAAGGGTCGGAGAGGAAACCCCTGGCATCTACGCTGCCCGCGGTCCTGGACAGTGGCTGCCAAGGGCCGATGGAGCCATCGGCATTGCCGGCTTTTTCCGCGCCCATTGGCGTCAGGGTGCTGCCCAGCTTGGCCGCTTCGTCGGCGGAAACTGCCGCCATGACGCTGCTCGCCAGCAGGGACAGGCCCAGCACACCGGCTTGCAGCAGACTTCTGGTCTTGTTCATGTGGTGTCGTCCTGGATCTGAGTGCTTAGAAGTTCACGCCGAAGCTGAGCGCGACGAAGTCGCGATCATCCACGGTGGTGTACTCGCCATCGAAGAAATTGGTGTACGACAGGCTGGCGGTGTAGGTGTTCTGGTACTCGGCGTCCAGGCCCAGGCTGATCGCCTTGCGGCCTTCCTCGAAGTTGGCGCCAGGGCCCGGCGAGTAGCCGGACACGTCATGCGACCAGGCCACGTTGGGCTTGAGGTTGACCCCGGCGAACACGTCGTTGTAGTCCCAGATGACCCGGGCGCGGTAACCCCAGGAGGTGCTGGTGGTGAAGCCGTCGTTTTCGCAATTGCGGTTCAGGTTGGCGGTCGAGGTACCGGGGCCGGCGCCGGCGATGGTGCTGGCATTGAGCGCCTGGCAGGTATTGGCGCCGCCCGTGGATGGCAGCGGACCCGGGCCGAACACAGGGTCGCGACCATAACGGGTATCGTGCGCGCTCTCGAGGCCACCGACGTGGGTGACGCCCACTTCGCCGACCACGGTCATGCGGCTGGCGCCCATCACCTGGTCGAAGAAGTGCGTCAGGGTGGTCTGGAACTGGGTGATTTCCTTGCGGCGATAGCCGTGCAGGTCTTCGCCCGGGGTGCCGGTGAGCAGCGAAGCATTGGTCAGTGCGCCACCAATAGGGCGCACGCCGGCGAACAGGATATCGGTGGTGTTCAGCTGCACCGGCGCATTCGGCCGGTAGCTGAGCTCGCCGCTCCACGCGGTGCCGGTGGGCAGCGTGGTGGAGAAGCTCAGGCCATACAGGCGGATATCCTCGGGGTACTCGACGAAGTACTGCGAGTTGCCCGCCACGATCAGCGGTGCCAGGGCACGCAATTGCGGGGGCAGCCTGCTGAGGCTGCCGAACACCGCCGGCGAAGCGCCGGTGGCGCTGAAGATCGGCGCGCGGCTGTGGTAGTTCATGAAGTAGGCACCGAACTCGGTGTCCAGCGGCTCGAACATGTAGCGCATGGCCACGCCGAACTGACCGCTGTCGCGGGCATCGCGGTCAGCGCCACGGGCCACCATCACGCCTTCTTCGTTGATGTCCACGCCCTGGGTGGCGAGGAACTGCTGGGCCGGCACCGGCACGGTACGGCTGCTGTTGAGCACGCGCAGGTTGTTGTTGCAACCATCGGCGATGATGTCGGGCTGGGAGAAGAAGGTGCCGCAGTTGTCGACGACGGTCTGGTCCCATTCGATCTGGTAGAAGGCTTCGGCCGACAGGTTGTCGGTGAGGCTCTGCGAGATGTAGAACATGTTGACCGGAATCAGGCCTTCCTTGATCTCGGCACCTGGGCGGCGGAACGCGGCCACGTCGATCGGGTTGATCGAGTTGATGCCACCGCCGATGAAGGTGCTCTCACCCCAGCTCACTACCTGCTTGCCCAGGCGCACCGAGCCCGGCTGATCGGCGATCGAGTAGTTGTGGTAGACGAAGGCGTCGAGCAGTTGGGCGCCGGAGGACTTGGCGCCTTCCTTGCGGCCGGAATCGCTGATGTCCTTGAACGGGCGGTTCTCGTCCTTGAGTTCGAAGTCGTACCAGTACTTGCCCCGCACGAACACGCCGGTGTCGCCGTACTTGAGCTCCAGGTCATGGATGCCCTTGAAGATCTTCGAGAAGGTTTCGCCCTTCTTGAAGTTCAGGTGACCATCGTCGGAGGTTTGCGACAGGCCCTTGCCACCATTGTTGACCCCGATCAGGTTCTGGTTCGGGTTGGCAGTCGACCAGCTGGCCCCGACAGAGAGCGACGAGTCGAACTGGCCTTCGATTTCACCGATGTTGAAACTGACCGCAAAAGCAGGACTTGCGAGCGTGGAAGCAAGGCTGACCGCCAAGGGCAGCTTGGCCCGGCGCCAGAACGTATTTGCAGATGTCATCGACGCTACTCCATGTACTTTTTTTGTTATGGCAGTGAGTCCTTTCAAGAACGGTCCGTGAGACCGGTATGCGGGTTCACACCCGCGGCGACACATGTTGCACATGTCGCCCTCCCCCATTCCTGAAGATCCCCTGGCCCCGACTATAGCCAGCAGGCGCAGGTGCTTGATCCCTCTAAAGTGTGATTTGCGAGTTGGGGCGCCATTTCACCCCGGTGTTTCCAGTTTGCACGCTGGCAGTGCTGAAGGATGGCGTATTTTTTCTGTTTGGCAAGGATCAAACCGCTCTAGCTCGCGGGTCGCGTTCTGTCGCACGCGACCCGTGCCACACCTACACGGTGGACAGGAAGGCGCTGTTACTGGCCTGCCACTGGACGATGTCCTGGCGGATGCGCTTCTTGTCGAGCTTGCCGACACTGGTCTTGGGAATTTCAGTAACAACGGCGATCTGGCTGGGAATCGCCCACTTGTTGATATGTCCTTGCTCCACAAAAGGCTTGAGGTGTTCCTTGAGCGATTTGGCATCGATGGCCTGGCCGTCACGTGACACCAACAGGGCAAACGGGCGCTCGCCCCATTGCGGATCGGCCACCCCCACCACCGCCACTTCGCGCACGGCAGGGTGGCGGCTGATCAGGTCCTCGAGGTCGAGTGACGAGATCCACTCGCCACCGGTCTTGATGACATCCTTGATGCGGTCGCGAATATCGATGTAGCCCATGCCGTCCAGCGTGGCGACGTCGCCGGTGTGCAGCCAGCCACCCTGCCACAGCTCTTCGCTCTTCTCCGGCTCCTTGAAGTAACCCATGGTCAGCCAGGGCGCACGCAGCACCAGTTCACCCTGGGTCTCGCCATCGGCCGGAAGGAAGTTGCCATCGCCATCGACGATCGCCGCCTCCACCAACGGCACCGGCACGCCGGCCTTGATCCGGTAGGTGACGCGCTCGTCCTCGCTGCCTGCCTGCAGTTCATCGTTGAGGTGCGCGGCGGAGATCAGCGGGCAGGTTTCGGACATGCCATAGGCCGCGGTCAGCTGGATGCCACGGGCCAGGGCGGCCTGGTACAGCGAGCGGTTGAGCGCGCTGCCGCCGATGATGATCTTCCAGCCGCCGAAGTCCTGGCCCTGCGAACTCGGGCAGTTGAGCAGCATCTGCAGGATGGTCGGTACGCAGTGGGAGAAGGTGACCTTCTCCTCACGCCACAGCTTGACCAGCATGTCCGGCTCGTAACGCCCGGGGTAGACCTGCTTCATGCCCAGCATGGTCGCAGCGTAGGGAATGCCCCAGGCATGTACATGAAACATCGGCGTGATCGGCATGTAGACGTCGTTGCTGCCGAGCAGGCGCACACTGTCGATGCTGCCGGTAACCGACGCCTCGGCGAGGGTGTGCAGCACCAGCTGGCGATGGGTGAAGTACACCCCCTTCGGGTTGCCGGTGGTGCCGGTGGTGTAGAAGGTGGTGGCCACCGAGTTCTCGTCGAAGTCCGGGAAGTCGTACTGCGGGCTGGCCGCAGCGAGCAGTTGCTCGTACTCGCCCACCAGGTTGGGCAGCTCGGCGGTCTTCGCCTCGCCATCGGTCAGCAGCAAGGTCTTGTCGACCGTGGTCAATTGCCCGGCAATGCCCTGGTAGAGCCCGACGAAGTCGCTGTTGACCAGTACCACGCGGTCCTCGGCGTGGTTCATGGTGTAGAGGATCTGCTCGGGTGACAGGCGCACATTGATGGTGTGCACCACCGCGCCGATCATCGGGATGGCGAACATGCATTCGAGGTAGCGGTGGCTGTCCCAATCCATCACCGCCACCGTGTCGCCGGCCTTGACCCCGGCCTCGGTCAGCACGTTGGCCAGGCGTGCGATGCGCTCGTTGAGTTGTGGATAAGTCAGCCGCAGCTGGTCGCGGTAGACGATTTCGCGGGTTTTCTCGTAACGGCTGCCAGACATCAGCAGGCGCTTGATCAACAGGGGGAATGAATAGGCGCCCTCGGCGGGCTTGATGATGCGGGTCTGCAGCATGGGTATCCCTTCTTGAAAAGCGAGCCGGACAAGTCTGGGGTCTACTGTAGTTCGCCAATGTGACGACCAAATCAGCCGAAGGAATGATTTGGCTGCAGAAGGTATGAGTGGCATTGTGCGGAGTGACCGATCACCCCCGTCAATGCCTCTGGAGCCTTACCGATGCCCAGCCCGCGTCGCGCCGTGTTTCTCGATCACCAGTCCCTGGACCTCGGTGACCTCGACCTTTCCCCGCTGCACGATCAGTTCGACGAACTGCAGCTGTTCGCCTCGACCCGCCCCGAGCAGGTGGCCGAGCGCCTGCAGGGCGCCGTCGCAGTGGTGAGCAACAAGGTCATGCTCGACGCCGAGGCCCTGGCAGCCAACCCCCAGCTCAAGCTGATCCTGGTGGCCGCCACCGGCACCAACAACGTCGACCTGGCGGCCGCCCGCGCCCAAGGGATCACCGTGTGCAACTGCCAAGGCTATGGCACGCCCTCGGTGGCCCAGCACACCATCGCCCTGTTGCTGGCCCTGGCCACGCGCCTGTGCGACTACAACCGGGCAGTGGCAGACGGGCAATGGGCCAAGGCCAGCCAGTTCTGCCTGCTGGATTACCCAATCGTCGAACTGGAGGGCAAAACCCTTGGCCTGCTTGGCCATGGCGAGCTCGGTGGCGCTGTGGCGCGGCTGGCCGAGGCCTTTGGCATGCGCGTACTGAGTGGTCAGATCCCCGGCCGTCCGGCACGCGACGACCGGCTGCCGCTGGACGAACTGCTGCCGCAGGTGGATGCGCTGACCCTGCACTGCCCCCTCAACGAACACACCCGGCACATGATCGGTGCCCGCGAACTGGCGTCGCTCAGGCCGGGTGCGCTGGTGGTCAATACCGCCCGGGGTGGTCTGATCGACGAACAAGCGTTGGCGGACGCCCTGCGCAACGGCCATCTGGGCGGCGCCGCCACCGACGTACTGAGCGTCGAGCCGCCGGTCGGTGGCAACCCGCTACTGGCCCAGGACATCCCAGGCCTGGTCATTACCCCGCACAGCGCCTGGGGCGCGGTGGAGTCGCGCCAGCGCATCGTCGGCCAGCTCAGCGAGAACGCCCAGGCCTTCTTCGCCGGCCAGCCACGCCGCGTGGTCTGCTGAGCGTAGCGGTCGGCTCTGCTACACTGCGCCACTTTTTTTCAGGAGGCGTCTGTCCATGGACCCGCGCAGTGAAGTGTTGCTCCGCCAGGCGGACCTGTTCCAGGGTCCGCTGCTGCTCGCCGGCGCCCCCGCCGACGACCTGCTTGGCCAACTGCCCAAGGCCCATGGCTGGACCTGGCATGCGGGCGATCAGGCCATGCTCGACAGCCGCTTCGCCGGGCGCAGCCATTACGGCGTCGAGGCGCCGCCTGTGGCTTTCGAAGCAGCCGTTCTGTTCCTGCCCAAATCCCGAGAACTGGCGGCCTACCTGCTCAATGCCCTGGCCTCGCGCCTGGGCGGCCGTGAACTTTACCTGGTGGGCGAAAAGCGCGGTGGCATCGAAGGCGCAGCCAAGCAGCTGCAGGCTTTCGGCAAACCACGCAAACTCGACAGCGCCCGGCACTGCCAACTGTGGCAGGTCACCGTGGAGCACGCGCCTGAAGCCAAGCCGCTGGAGAGCCTGGCCGAACGTTTCACCCTTGATCTGGAGGACGGCCCGCTGCAGGTGGTGAGCCTGCCCGGGGTGTTCAGCCACGGCCGTCTGGACCGCGGCACGGCACTGTTGCTCAAGCACCTGGACAATCTGCCGGTCGGCCATGTGCTGGACTTCGGCTGCGGCGCCGGCGTGCTCGGGGCAACGGTGAAGCGGCGTTATCCACCGAGCCAGGTCACCTTGCTGGATGTCGATGCCTTCGCCGTGGCTGCCAGCCGCCTGACCTTGGCGGCCAACCAGCTGGAAGGCCAGGTCATCAGCGGTGACGGCATCGACGCGGCCCCCGGCGACCTGAGCCTGATCCTGAGCAACCCGCCGTTCCATACGGGTGTGCACACCAACTACCAGGCCTCGGAAAACCTGCTGAAAAAATCAGGCGAACATCTGCGAAAAGGTGGCGAAATGCGTTTGGTCGCCAACAGCTTCCTGCGCTACCAGCCGCTGATCGAAGGGGCTTTGGGCAACTGCCAGACCTGCGCAGAAGCCGATGGCTTTCGCATATACCGGGCAACCCGCGGATAAAAACAGGGCTTGCCGAAACCGTTTCGGCTAGGCAGAATCCGCTCCGTCCTAGGGGAGTAGTCTCCCGCGAGCGCCCTGCTCGCCCGGCACGCGTCAACATACTTGGCCCACAGGCCATGGCGCGTGCGACCCACGATCTGCGCAGACAGATCCAGGGTTTGACAAGACCTATGACACGCACACCTTACCCGGGGCGGGGAGGCTGTACGTGTCATAGCCGTGTCGACCCGCCCCCGTAGGAATCCTGATGCTGGAATCTCTGTTGGTCCCCACCGCAATCGTCGCCCTCGCCGAAATTGGCGACAAGACGCAATTGCTCGCGCTCATTCTCGCTGCACGCTTCCGCAAACCCTGGCCGATCATCGCTGGCATCATCGCCGCTACCTTGGCCAACCATGCCGCCGCGGGGGCAGTAGGTGCCTGGGTCAGTGGGTTCTTCACCGAGACGACGCTGCACTGGATCCTCGCCGCGAGCTTCGCCGCCACGGCGCTGTGGACGCTGGTGCCGGACAAGATGGATGACGACGAGAACCCGGCGCGCCGCTTCGGCCCGTTCCTCACCACGCTGATTGCGTTCTTCCTGGCCGAGATCGGCGACAAGACCCAGGTCGCCACGGTGATGCTGGCAGCTCAGTATCCGCACCTGATCATGGTCATCATCGGTACCACCCTGGGCATGCTGATTGCCAACGTGCCGGTGGTGCTGGCGGGTAACTTTGCCGCGGAGAAACTGCCGCTGACACTGATTCGCCGCCTGGCGTCGGCCGCCTTCTTCGTGCTGGCGATCGTGGCGGTGTATTCGGCGATGAAGGCCAGTGGTTGGGTGGGGTAACGGGGAAAGACGGGGCCGCTTTGCGGCCCAATCGCCGGCAA
>NZ_AKJC01000346.1 GCF_000282535.1 Pseudomonas sp. GM84
CCCCAGCCGTACCGCCGAGTACGAGCTCACCACCACGCTCAAGTACAGCATTCTGGGCCTGAACAACCTCGAACTGCTCAACGACAAGGTCGAAGTACGCAAGATCTACGTGCGTGACAGCTCCAACATCACAGGCTCCGAACAGGAAGCCGGCCAGGCACGCACGGAGATGCGTCGTGACCTGGTGCAGTCGATGGTTGCACGCCTGCAGATCCTGACACCCACTCAGCTGGACGAGTTGCAGCGCAAGGCCGACGAACGCGCCAAGGCCGAAGCCCAGGCACTGGAGGCCGCACGCCGCCAGCAGGCGGAAACGCCTCAACAGTCGCCACTGGAAATCCCGGGCCGTTAAGCCCGTGCGGGGCACTTCGGTGCCCCGCCTGTTTCCCATGAAACTCGCCCCCGCCCAACTCAACAAGCACCTGCAAGGTGGCCTGGCCCCGGTCTACGTGGTCAGCGGCGACGACCCGCTGCTGTGCCAGGAAGCCGCCGACGCCATCCGCAATGCTGCTCGCCAGCAAGGTTTCGACGAACGCCAGGTGTTCAGCGCCGACGCCAACTTCGACTGGGGAACCCTGCTCCAGGCCGGTGCCAGTTTGTCCCTGTTTGCCCAGCGCCGCCTGCTGGAGCTGCGGTTGCCGTCCGGCAAGCCCGGCGACAAGGGCGCTGCAGCGCTCATGGAATACTGCGCCAGGCCTGCCGAAGACACCCTGCTGCTGATCAGCCTGCCCAAGCTCGATGGCAGCGCGCAGAAGACCAAGTGGGGCAAGGCGCTGATCGAAGGCGCCCACTGCCAGTTCATCCAGATCTGGCCGGTGGATGCCCAGCAGTTGCCGCAGTGGATCAACCAGCGCCTGGCCCAGGCTGGCCTTTCTGCACAACGCGATGCAGTCGACCTGATCGCCGCGCGGGTAGAAGGCAACTTGCTGGCCGCTGCCCAGGAAATCGAAAAGCTCAAGCTGCTTGCCGAAGGCAACCAGATCACCGTGGAAACGGTCCAGGGCGCCGTAGCCGACAGTGCGCGCTTCGATGTCTTCGGCCTGGTCGATGCCATTCTCAATGGCGAGGCCGCGCATGCCCTGCGCATGCTCGAGGGCCTGCGTGGCGAAGGGGTCGAGCCGCCGGTGATCCTCTGGGCGCTTGCCCGTGAACTGCGGCTGCTGGCCGGGCTGGCCCAGCAGTTCAGCCAGGGTGTGCCGCTGGACAAGGCCTTCAGCCAGGCCCGGCCGCCGGTGTGGGACAAGCGTCGACCGTTGGTCAGCAAGGCCCTGCAACGGCTTTCCGCGCAGCGTTGGGCGCAATTGCTGCAGGATGCCCAGCGCATCGACGCGCAGATCAAGGGGCAGGCCGAAGGATCGCCGTGGACAGGATTGTCGCGGTTGTCGTTGTTGATGGCCGGGCAGCGGTTGGTCTTGCCGCCCGAGTAGCATTCAAGGGCCCTATCGCCGGCAAGCCGGCTCCCACAGGTTCACCACAATGCTCAGGTCCTGTGCTAACCCTGTGGGAGCCGGCTTGCCGGCGATTGGCCCTAAGCCATAAACACAATCAATTGGCCGTGGCCCGGCTACCGGCCTACAGTCCGCCGCGCAACCCATCCCCCAAGCAGGAACCTCTCCATGAGCAGAAAGCCGAAGAAGCACGGCCCCAACAAAGCCAAGTCGATCATCGCCCAACCGCTGTTCCGCTGCCGCCAGGAGCAGCCAGACAAGGGCAAAGGCAGCTACCGCCGCGAAGCCTTCCAATCGAGAGATTGGGAGGCTTCTTACTTTTTGGCCGCATGAAAGCATCGAAAGCGCAGGCATGGTATGGTCGGCACCTGACCTGAAATTCTGGATCTGTGCATGCCCTTCTGCCTCCTCCCCCGTTGGAAATCCCGCCAGCTCATCGCGGCCTCCAGCTTCATCCTGCTCGTCGCCTGCGCGGAAAAACCCACCGCCGCCGACGCCCTGCCGCTGGCACCTGCCCAGCCCGCGCCGGTAGTGACCCTGCCCAGCACCACGCCCGACGTCAGCACTGAAATCCAGCCCCTGCAAAGCTTCGCCCAATGGCAGGCCGGCTTCCGCCAGCAAGCATTGCAAGCCGGCATCGCGGCCAGCACCTTCGACCGCGCCTTCGTGGGCGTCACGCCAGACATGGACGTGATCAAGGCCGACCGCAGCCAGCCTGAGTTCACCCGCCCGGTGTGGGAATACCTCGAGGGTGCGCTTTCACCTTTGCGCGTGCGCAACGGCAAGCGCCTGCTGGAGCAGAACGCCGAGTTGCTGACGCGCATCGAGCAACGCTATGGCGTCGACCGCCAGGTGCTGGTCTCGGTCTGGGGCATGGAAAGCAACTTCGGCCAGTTCCAGGGCAGCAAATCGGTGATTCGCTCGCTGGCCACCCTGGCCTACGAGGGGCGCCGCCCCCAGTTCGCCCAGGACCAGCTGATCGCCGCTTTGCAGATCATCCAGCACGGCGACATCCAGCCTGAAGCCATGCGCGGCTCGTGGGCCGGCGCCATGGGCCAGACCCAGTTCATTCCGACCACCTACAACACCCATGCGGTGGATTTCGATGGCGATGGCCGACGGGATATCTGGAACAGCACGCCAGATGCCCTGGCATCGACCGCGCACTATCTGCAGAGCTCCGGCTGGAAACGTGGCCAGCCCTGGGGCTTCGAGGTACAGGTACCCGCAGGCTTCGACTACTGGTTGGCCGATGGCGCCCAGCGCAAACCGGTCAGCGCGTGGTTGCAACTGGGTGTGAAGCTGCCGGCAGGCACGCAGCTGCCAGCCGGCAGCAACGATCTGTCCGCCGCCCTGCTGCTGCCGGCAGGCGCGCGTGGCCCGGCCTTCCTGGTGCTGGACAATTTCCGCGCGATCCTCAAGTACAACAACTCGTCGTCCTATGCGCTGGCGGTGAGCCTGCTGGGTGATCGCTTCTCGGGCTGGGGCTTCATTGCCGGCAACTGGCCGAAAGAAGATCTGCCGCTGAGCCGCAGCGAGCGCGTGGAGCTGCAGACGCTGCTCAATGCCAGCGGGCATGAAGCAGGCAACCCGGATGGCATCATCGGCGCCAATACCCGCAAGGCAATTCGCAATGCCCAGCAGGGGCTGGGTTGGCCGGCGGATGGGTATCCGACGCACAAGCTGCTGGATAGCCTGCGCCAGCATTGATGTATTGGGGCCGCCTTGCGGCCCTTCGCGGGACAAGCCCGCTCCCACAGGTACTGTGCAAGCCTGACTGTCTGCGCCGTACCTGTGGGAGCGGGCTTGCCCCGCGAAGGGCTGCGCAGCAGCCCCAACTCCTTCAAGCCTTGAACAAATCCTGAGCCAACACCAGGCTCTGCCTGTCGCTATCCAGCCTCACCTGAGCCCCCAGCGGCAGACACACATTCGGATCACAATGCCCACTGCGCCACCCGGCCAGCACTGGCACGCCCAACGGCCCGAAAATGTCCTGCAAAAGGGGCGTCATCGCCGCCACGGTGATCCCGGCAAAATCCCCCACCAGCACACCTCTCACGCCTTCCAGCTTGCCCGCCAGGCGCAGCTGGGTCAGCAGACGGTCCACC
The DNA here is from genome assembly GCF_000282535.1 of Pseudomonas sp. GM84. GTDB lineage: Bacteria > Pseudomonadota > Gammaproteobacteria > Pseudomonadales > Pseudomonadaceae > Aquipseudomonas. The sequence goes on from NZ_AKJC01000346.1 coordinate 3,557, forward strand.
CGATACAGCGGCTCGTTCACATCCTCGATGAACAGGATGCTGCCCCGGGTATCGATCTCGGCCACAGTACCCAGGGTCGCGCCCAGCATCGACAAGTTGCCCCCCAGCAAGCGCCCACTGGCCACGCCCGGCAGCACGCAACTCAAGGCAAACGCGCAAGGATGGACAATCTCGTCCCCCTCACCCACCTGCCCTGACAATTGCGCCACCAGCGAAGACTCGGTCGGCTGCTGCTTGGCGCCCAACAAGTCGGCATTGAGCATCGCCCCATGAAAGGTCAACAAACCGGTATGTCGGTAGATTGCCGTGTGCAGCGCGGTGATATCGCTGTAGCCAATCAGCGGCTTGGGGTGACGACGGATCAACTCGAAATCGAGCTTGTCGAGCAGGCGCATGCTGCCGTAGCCGCCGCGCATGCACAGGATCGCGTCGACAGCCGGGTCCGCAAAGGCAGCATGCAGATCCTCCAGCCGTTGTTGGTCAGCGCCTGCCAGGTAACCCTGAGTCTGTTCGGCACCCGGATAGATGCGGCAGCGGTAGCCACGTTCGGTGAACCATTGGCTGGCCTTTTGTGCATCCAGCCGCGCCGGCCCGGCTGGGGCAACAATGGCAAAGCAGGCGTCATGCGGCAACGCTGCGGGCAAACGGGACTCATGGGTTTCAGCGCAATTCATCGCAACTCCTTGCAGCGCATGGCACAAAAACAAAAATGCCGATGCCGCCTTTCGGCGCGCATCGGCATAAACGGCTCACACCAGGATCAGAGCTTGATCTTGGCCTCGTGAGCCTGCTGGTCAGCGTGGTAGGACGAACGCACCAGCGGGCCGGATGCGACGTTCTTGAAGCCCATCTTGTAACCTTCCTCGGCGAACCAGGCGAAGGTGTCCGGGTGAACGAAACGCTGCACCGGCAAGTGGCTGCGCGAAGGCTGCAGGTACTGGCCGAGGGTCAGCATGTCGATGTCATGCTCGCGCATGCGGTGCATCACTTCGATCACTTCTTCGTCGGTCTCGCCCAGGCCAAGCATCAGGCCCGACTTGGTCGGCACGTGTGGTACCAGCTGCTTGAACTTCTGCAGCAGGTCCAGCGACCAGTCGTAGTCGGAGCCCGGACGCGCGGCCTTGTACAGGCGCGGTACGGTTTCCAGGTTGTGGTTGAACACATCCGGCGGCTCTTGCGCGGTGATTTCCAGGGCCACGTCCATACGGCCGCGGTAGTCCGGCACCAGGGTTTCCAGCTGTACGCCCGGCGACAGCGCGCGGATTTCGCGGATGCAGTCGGCGAAGTGCTGGGCGCCACCGTCACGCAGGTCGTCGCGGTCCACCGAGGTGATGACCACGTACTTCAGGCGCAGATCGGCAATGGCGACAGCCAGGTTCTTCGGCTCGTCCAGGTCCAGCGGCTTCGGCCGACCATGGCCGACGTCGCAGAACGGGCAGCGCCGGGTGCAGATGTCGCCCATGATCATGAAGGTGGCCGTGCCACCGGAGAAGCACTCGCCCAGGTTCGGGCAGGACGCTTCTTCGCACACGCTGTGCAGCTTGTGCTTGCGCAGCAGCTGCTTGATGCGGTCGACCTCCGGGGACACCGGGATACGCACGCGGATCCAGTCCGGCTTCTTCGGCAGTTCATCGGTAGGGATGATCTTCACCGGGATGCGCGCGACCTTTTCGGCGCCACGCAGCTTGACCCCAGCTTCCACCTTCTTCGGCGCTGGGCGCGAGGTGGCATCCTGGGTAGGTATCAGGTTCGGCACGGCTTCTTGCACAGTTGTCATATTCAGTCGATTCCGCCCGTCAGGGTCGTCTGCTCAGCATAGTCGAGGTGCTTGACCAGCTGTCCGCGCAGCCTTGTCCTGACCTCGTCGAGTTCGATCGGGCCTGCCAGGTCGCGCAGCTGGGTCATGGCCAGCCCCGCATACCCACAGGGGTTGATTCGGCGGAATGGCGCAAGGTCCATGTCCACGTTCAGAGCAAGGCCGTGGAAAGAACGGCCGTTGCGGATTCGCAGGCCGAGGGAGGCGATCTTCGCTCCATCGACATAGACACCCGGCGCATCGGGCTTGGCCGCGGCAACGACGCCGTAGCTGGCCAGCAAGTCGATCAGGGTCTGCTCGATGCGGCTGACCAACTCGCGCACGCCAAAGCCCAGGCGGCGCACATCCAGCAGCAGGTAGGCCACCAGCTGCCCGGGACCGTGGTAGGTCACCTGGCCGCCACGGTCGGTCTGCACCACCGGGATATCGCCCGGCACCAGCAGGTGCTCGGCCTTGCCGGCCTGGCCCTGGGTGAAGACCGCGGGGTGCTCGACCAGCCAGATTTCGTCCTGGCTGTCCGGGCTACGCTGCTCGGTGAAGCGACGCATGGCTTCCAGCACCGGTTCATAGGGCTGCAGGCCAAGCTCGCGAAAACCGAGACACAAGGACATCAGAGCACCATTTTCACGATGCCGGTCGCGCGCAGGGCGCTGTTGATGTCGTGCAGCTGGTTCTCGCTTTCGGCAACGATGTGCAGCTGCACGGTGGTGTACTTGCCTTCCTTGCTCTGGCGCTCGGCCAGGGTGGAAAGGTCGACCTTGGCGTGCTTGCTCAGGACTTCGATCACCATGTCCTTGAAGCCGACCACGGTGTCGCCGATGACCTTGATCGGGTAATCAGCGCAAGGGAATTCGATTTTGTGCGACTTGACGTCAGGTTCGCTCATGGCGGAAACGGCCTCGTAAGCCGTGGCAACAACAACGCCCCCGCAGTATCGGCGGGGGCGTGGCAGGTCACGTAATCAGTTGAACAACCCGTAGAAGAATAGACGGATGCTATCCCACATACGACGGATGAAACCACCTTCCTCGACGCCATCGAGGGCGATCAGGTCGGCGCTGTGAACCACGTTCTCGTCAAGTTTGACTTCCACTTTACCGATCACGTCACCTTTGGCGATCGGTGCGGTGATCTGCGGGTTCATGGTCATCGAAGCCTGCAGGCGCTTCAATTGGCCTTTAGGCATAGTCATGGTCAGGTCGTTGGCCAGGCCCGCCTTGACGATGCTGGTAGCGCCCTTCCAGACCGGTGCCTGGGTCAGCTCGGTGCCCTTCTGGTAGAAGGTCTGGGTTTCGAAGAAGCGGAAACCGTAGGTCAGCAGCTTCTGGGTCTCGGCAGCACGGGACTGCTCGCTGTTGGTGCCGAACACCACGGCGATCAGGCGCTGGCCGTCGCGTACGGCCGAAGCCACCATGCAGTAGCCGGCTTCGTCGGTGTGGCCGGTCTTCAGGCCGTCGACGGTCTTGTCACGCCACAGCAGCAGGTTGCGGTTGGGCTGCTTGATGTTGTTCCAGAAGAACTCTTTCTGCGAGTAGATCGCGTAGTGCGCCGGATCGATGTCGATGATGGCACGGGCCAGCAGCGCCATGTCGTGGGCCGAGGAGTAGTGCTCCGGGTTCGGCAGGCCGGTCGGGTTCATGAAGTGGCTGTTGGACATGCCGATGTCGGCAGCGGTCTTGTTCATCATGTCGGCGAAGGCGTCTTCGCTGCCGGCGATGTGCTCGGCCAGGGCGACCGACGCGTCGTTGCCCGACTGGATGATGATACCGTGCAGCAAGTCACTGACGGTGACCTGGCTGCCAACCTTGATGAACATGCGCGAACCGCCGGTGCGCCAGGCGTTCTCGCTGACGGTGACCGGGTCGTTCTCGCCGATCTGGCCACGACGGATGTCCACGGTGGCGATGTAGGCAGTCATCAGCTTGGTCAAGCTGGCTGGCGGCAGACGCTCGTCACCGTTGTTCGCGACCAGCACGTTGCCGCTGGACGCGTCCATGAGTACGTAGGACTTGGCTGCCAGTTGCGGTGGTGCCGGCATCATCTGCTCGGCCGCGAAGGCAGCAGGCGTGAGCATCAGCAGTACGGGCAGGCATAGTCGTTTGGCAAGGTTGGTGATGTTCATCCGTCTCTCGAAAATCGCTAATGGTCTGAGATGTTCCCTGGGCCACATCGTGTGCCCAGCGCCAGTCAGTCTAGTTTTGGAGGCTGCAGTGCAGCCTGGCGCAACGCGCAAAAGCTGGCATTGTACATGGCCGCGCCCGGCAATTCATGACAAAACCGACAGTTTGGCGGTGCCATTTACTGGCCTCATCGTCGGCGAGCCGGCTCCCACACCGAGTGCGAAACCAGTGGGGTCCCTGTGGGAGCCGGCTTGCCGGCGATGAAGCC
>NZ_AKJC01000347.1 GCF_000282535.1 Pseudomonas sp. GM84
CTTGCCGGCGATAAGGGCTCAGCAGATCTCAAGGTCGGGCATTGATCTGCTTCTGCAGGTTCTGAATCTGACTTTGCAGGGTATTGATGTTGCGCGTGGTCTGCCCACGGAACGCATCGAACTCCTGCACCGATGCGCCACTGGCAGCCGCTGCCGGTCGGTTGTCGATCTGGCTCTTGAGCACCAGCACATCCTGCTCCAGGCTATCGATGGCCGCCTTCTGGTTACCCTGCTTCTTCAGCGCCGCTACTTCATCGTTCAGGCTCTTGAGCTGACCATCCAGCTTGCCGCCATCCACCTGCCCCGACTTCAGCGCCGCCAGTTCACCATTCACGGCTTTCAACTGCGCCTGCAGCTGGGTTTGCAACTCGGTCACGGCTTTCTGCTGCTCCCGGGTATCGGCCAGCACCTGCTCCAGGCGCTTGCCCAGGTCACCCGCCTGCCCCGCCACGCCCTGCTGCTGCTTGCCCTGCTCGGCCAGGTTGGCCTGCAACTGGCGAATCTGCAGTTTCAATGCCTCGCTGCCGGTATTGACCGTCGATTCGCTGGCATCGACCTTGCCGCTGATGGCCTGCAAACGCCCGGCGGCCTCTTCGCTGATGCGTGCGAAGCTTTCCTGGGTCGCCACCAGTTGCTGCTCCATCAGCGAGATCTGCTGGAAACTCCACCAGCCCAGCCCCGCCAGCGCGATGAACGACGCCCCCAGCAGCGCCCACAGCGGGCCGGTACTGGCCGGTTTCACAGCTTTCTGACGGCTGCGCGAAACGTGCGCAGGCAGCAGTTCGTCATCATCAGGGGTACCGGCACGCAAAGTGGGCACATCATCGAAATCGTCGTGGGCATCGTTACGCATAGGTAGTTTCAACCGCAGTAATAGCAAAGAGACATGAGTATAAACCGCTCGCGCGGCGCATTGATGACCATCATCCGCGCGCCTGGTTCACTGGTTAAGTGGCTGATGCCTCCACCAGGCGCAAAATTCATCCAGCGCCGACCACAGGCTGACTTTGGGCTGGTAGTCGAGGTACTGGCGGGCGCGACTGATATCCAGGGTGAAATCACGGCTCATCACCTGCATCCCCAAACGCGACAGCGTCGGCTGCGGACGCCCAGGCCAGAGCATGCAGGCGCCCTCGTTCAGCGCTGCCAGGCTGTAGGCCAGACCGTATGAACGGTAACGGGTCACCTGGGGCAGTTGCATCTGGCGCATCACGTAGTTCACCACATCCCACAGCGGCAGCGGATGACCGTTGCTGATGTTGTAGGCCTGACCCAGCGCGCGGTCTTCGGCGAACAGCGCACTGAGCAACGCGTCGTTGAGGTTGTGCACACTGGTGAAGTCGACCTTGTTCAGGCCGTTGCCGATGATCGCTACGCGGCCCTTGCGCTGCATCTGCATCAGCCGTGGAAAAATACTGGCGTCACCGGCCCCGGTGACGAAGCGCGGGCGCAGCGCCAGCACTTCCAGGCCGAACTCCTGGGCACCGAACACCTTCTGCTCGGCAAGGTACTTGGTCTGTGCATAGTGGTCGTGGAAGCGGCGCGGCACCTGGTCTTCACGGATATCCACACGCGACCGGCCGTTGAAATAGATCGACGGCGATGACAAGTGCACCAGGCGGCGCACATATTCCTTGAGGCAACCCTCGACGACGTTCTCCGTGACCACCACATTGCCCTGGTGAAAGTCCTGGTAACGCCCCCAATTACCCACCGCGCCGGCGCAATGCACCACGGCCTCGACGCCCTGGCACAGGCGCCGGGCCAGTTCGGCATCACCCAGGTCGCCGGGGATGAACTGCGCGCCGCGCTTGACCAGGTGCTCCACCCCCTCGGCGCGTCGACCGCTGACCCGCACGTCCAGGCCCTGCTCCAGGGCAAAACGCGCAAAGCGCCCGCCAATGAAGCCGCTCGCGCCAGTGACCAGAATTCGCATGTATGACTCCGCCTTGATTTCAGATGCAACAGACGCCAGCTGCGGCTACAAGGGCACCAGCCAGTGCCGGGCCGTGTGCCGCAGATGCTCGGTCAATTGCGCGAGCAGATGGCCACCGTTGCGCCAATGATGCCAGTACAACGGCACGTCGATGGGCGTATCGGCACAGATTTCCACCAGCAGCCCGTTCGCCAGCTGCTCGCGGGCCTGCAACTCGGGCACCAGTCCCCAGCCCAGACCGGCCTCGGTCATGCGCAGGAAACCTTCGGACGACGGGCACAGATGGTGCAGGAAGCCGTCCTGAATGCCCAGCGACGCCAGGTAACGGTGCTGCAGGAAATCGTCCGGGCCGTAGACGATGGCGGGTGTGCGGGCCAAGCGCTTGACCTCGAACCCCAGTGGAAAATACCGCGCCATGAACCCCGGGCTGGCCAGCGCCCGATAGCGCATGGCCCCCAGCGGCAGGCTGCGTGCCCCGGCTACCGGCCGCTCGCTGCCGCACAGGCAGGCCGCCACTTCACCGGCACGCATGCGCTTGAGGCCGACCTCCTGGTCTTCCACCACCAGGTCAGTCAACAACTTGTGCTCGGCGCAGAATACCCCGACCGCACCCGCCCACCAGGTCGCCAGGCTGTCGGCGTTGAGGGCGATGCGCAAGCGCTCGGGCATGCCCTCCTCATCCAGGGCCGGCACCTGGCGCTGCAAGTCGCGCTCAAGCAGACGCACCTGCTGTACATGGTTGAGCAACTGGCGGCCAACCTCGGTCGGACTCGGCGGTGTTGCACGCACCAGCACGGGTTGGCCGACCCGCGCTTCGAGCAGCTTGATGCGCTGCGAGATGGCCGATTGCGACAGCCCCAGCACCTGCGCGGCGCGCTCGAAACCGCCTTGCTCGATCACTGCCGCGAGGGCGGCCAGCAGCTTGTAGTCGAACATCGATTTTCCTAATGACGGATCAGCTTTATTTGTTTTTCTTATACAGCGCCAATCCGCAGAATGGCCAGCATCTTCTTGGGAGTACCTGCCATGTGGCAAAGCTATCTGAACGGCATGTTGGTGGCCTTCGGCCTGATCATGGCCATTGGCGCACAGAACGCCTTCGTCCTGGCCCAGAGCCTGCGGCGTGAACATCATCTGCCCGTGGCGCTGCTGTGCATTGTCTGCGACGCCATCCTGGTAGCGGCCGGGGTGTTCGGGCTGGCCACGGTGCTGGCGCACAACCCGACGCTGCTGGCCATTGCCCGTTGGGGCGGCGCCGTGTTCCTGCTCTGGTACGGCGCCAAGGCGTTGCGCAGTGCCTGTTCCAAACAGAGCCTTCAGCATCAGGAAGGCCAAGGCATGCGCTCGCGTCGCGCGGTGCTGATGAGCGCCCTGGCAGTGACCCTGCTCAACCCCCACGTGTACCTCGATACCGTGCTGCTGATCGGTTCGCTCGGCGCCCAGCAGACCGTGCCCGGCGCCTATGTGGCCGGTGCCGCCAGTGCCTCGGCGCTGTGGTTCACGACCCTGGCGATCGGCGCGGCGTGGCTGGCGCCCTGGCTGGCACGTCCGACCACCTGGCGCATGCTCGACCTGATGGTGGCGGTGATGATGTTCGCCGTGGCTGCGCAGTTGATCTTCAACTGACCTAAGGGCCCTATCGCCGGCAAGCCGGCTCCCACTCGTGCAGCCAGCGCGGTCATTGTGGGAGCCGGCTTGTCGTGGCG
>NZ_AKJC01000348.1 GCF_000282535.1 Pseudomonas sp. GM84
ACACCAGCCAGTGACGGGCGAACTCGGCCACCGCGATGATGGACAGGAGGAAGGCGGCGAGGACGAAGGCGAGCAGGGCGTCCTTGAAGTCCTGCACGGTCTTGAGCCCGCGGCTGGCAACGTAGTAGGGCAGGAACACATCGAGATACAGCGACACGGCCTGGCGCAGGGTATCGGTGACCGTGGTTTCGCGCAGGTAGATCAAGGTCATCAGCACCAGGCTCGCGGTCAGCAGCTTGTCTGGCAAGAGCCGGCCGAAGCGCACCGTGTCGCTCTGCTTGCTCAGGGTCAACGCCGTCGGCAGCAGTACGCACAGGGTGAGGATACGAATATGGTTGAGCTCGATCAGGTAATTGATCACGCCAAACCCGGGGATATTCATCGATGCCGGCGGAATGGCGAACACCAGCATGAAGAACAGCGCCATGGGGTTGTGTTCCCGGCGCCTGGCCAGCACCAGCGTGACGATGGCAGCCGCGGTGTAGACCCAGAAGCTGAAGGAGAAGAACGCCAGCAGGGTAATCAGCAGCCACAGGTTGCGCCGCCGCTTGAAGTCGCGATCGGGAATCAGGTCGCTGGCCGGCCGACGGGCCAGGAAGAACACCACGCTCGCGACAAACAGAATGACGACTAGCGCACGAAATTGTTCAGGCATGGGCTACAGGCACCTATAAATTCTGTCGGTGGACGACGGCTAGCGTCATGGCTAATTGAAACTATAGTGAGTTCTAGCCATTCAGTCAGAGATTGAAGTCATGCCGTCGATTGAAGCGTCAGCAGCTGGGAGTCTGCGCAAGCGTGCAATGGGTGCCGGGGCATGGAACCTGGTGTCTTTGCTGGCCTCACAGGTCATGCGCCTGGGTGGCAACTTGATCATGGCACGTCTGTTACTGCCGGAAATGTTCGGGGTAATGGTCATCGCCACCACCGTTTCGGTGCTCCTGCATCTGCTTTCCGACGTCGGCTTGCGCCAGAACATCATCCAGAGCCCCCGTGGCGACGACCCGCTGTTCCTCAATACCGCCTGGACCGTGCAGATTGTGCGCGGCCTGGTGCTGTTCGGCCTGACGCTGGTGTTGGCGGTGGCGGCCTGGTTCGCCCAGCAGGCCAACCTGTGGCCCGCCGCGTCCACCTATGCGGCGCCGGAACTGCCCCTGGTGCTGGCGGTAACCGGCGTGCAGGCGGTCATCTGGGGGTTCCAGTCGACCAAGATGGATGTCGCCGTGCGAACCTTCCAACAGAAGCGCGTGGTCCTGATCGACCTGGCTTCACAGGTCATCGGTCTGGTCGTGATGCTGGTGATCGGCTGGTTCACCCGCTCCATCTGGTCCTTGGTCGCGGCGGGCGTGGTGGCCGCCCTGGCTGGCACGGTACTTGGCCATACCGCCTTGCAGGGGCCGGGCAATCGCTTGCAGTGGGACCGCACTGCGCTGACCGAACTGGTCAATTTCGGGCGCTGGATCCTGCTGTCATCGGTGGTCGGCGTGCTGGCGATGTACGGTGACCGGATCTGGTTCGGCGCCAGCATGACGGTGGCGGAACTGGGCGTGTATTCGATTGCCGTGCTGATCCTCGGCTCCATCCAGACCGGCCTGATGAAGCTGTTCGGTGCGGTGGCCCTGCCGGCGTTCAGCGAGGCGACCCGCGACGGCGACAAAGACCGCCTGCGCACCCTGTACGATCGCTTCAAGCTGCTGGTCGACCTGGTCATGCTGTTCGTCTGCGGGGTGTTCCTCACGGGCAGCCCGCTGCTGATCAGCTGGATGTACGACGAACGTTATGCCGACGCAGGCCCCATGCTGGCGATCCTGTCGCTGTCGTTCCTGACCCTGCGCTATACCTTGACCCACCAGATCTGGATCGCCCTGGGGCACACCAAGTACCAGGCCATGGACAACATCATCCGCGTGGTCTCGCTGTGGGTACTGCTGCCCCTGTTGCTGGCCATCGGCGGGCCGCGCCTGGCGATCTGGGGGGTGGCGCTGCATGCCTTGCCGACGCTGGTGCTGATCGTCTACGTCAATCGAAAACTGGACATTCTCAATATCAAACGCGAGCTGATGGTGCTGCCGATGGTGCTGATAGGCGCCCTCTGCGGCGAGCTGGTGGTGCGCTTCTTCGACTGGATCTAGCGGACCCGACGAAAAGGGTGACCCGAGCGATGGGCAGGGTAGCGCATCGCGGATAAGTGACTAGGATTCTTAAAAAAATGGCACGGGTCTGGGGATCATGGGGAAGCTTAAGTACTGCGCTGCGCCGGGTCGTAGGGGCTTTCTGCGCAATTGTGTCCTGTTGGGGGTAGGTGGTGCGTTGTTCGGCGTGGCGCCTGGCATTGCGCGCGCCGCTGCAGATGAATCCGTCGAGCCGAAGGGGTTTGTCGTGATCAACGGTTGGGTGTTGCCGTCCCAGTACTTCCGGAATCAGTAAACATGATCAACGACTACCAGACGCAGAAGACCCTGCGTGAAGACTACGACGTGTGCATCATCGGTGCCGGGCCTGCAGGTATCACCCTGGGTTTGCGCCTGGCACAGCGAGGCTGGCGCGTGGTGCTGATCGAAGGCGGTGGCCATGAGTACGCGCCACGCTCGCAGGAATTGTACAAATGCTCGTCCTCGGGGCTTGAGCTGTACGCCGAGGAAACCCGCCTGCGTTTTCTGGGCGGTACCTCCAATCACTGGGCCGGGCGTTGCCGACCCTTCACCCCCTCCGATTTCGCCGTGCAGCCCCCGGGCGAACTGCCGGGTTGGCCGATCCCCTATGCCGAAATCGAGCACTACCTGCCTGCCGCCATGGACATCGTCGACCTGCCCCAGGGCAAGGACTTCCAGGCGCTCAACGGCGGGTTGAAAGGCGGCGACTTCGAAGGCGACCGCTTTCTGCTCAGCCCGCCCACGCGCTTTGCGCAAAAATACGCGACCGCGCTCAACGAGACCGACGGGCTCGATGTGTTCATCAACTGCAATTGCGTGGACCTTGAGTTCGACAAGGCCTCGGGCAGTTTGACCTCGGTGCAGGTGTCCGACTACGACCGCCATCGCCAACGGCTGGTCGCCAAGCACTTCATCCTCGCCACCGGCGCGATCGAGAACGCTCGCCAGCTGCTCAACAGCCAGTCACTGTCAGAGGCTGGCGTGGTGAGCCGGGACGGCCTGGTGGGGCGCTGCTTCATGGAGCACCTGAACATCGACATGGGCACGTTCATCCTCGGCGAGGGGCAGGACACCGGTACCCATCAGTACTACACCACAGACGCCTTCATCGCCGAGTACCACGCAGGCAAAGGCAATGTCACCACGTCGGTGCTGGACGATGTCAGGACCTACGGCAGAACGGCCGAGGTGAAGTACTTTCTGGAAAACCTGGCCTGCGAAATGGGCGTGGCGAGCAAGATCGCCTTCATCGCCAACTTCAGCTGCCCCGGCGACGGCGTCATCGGCACCATGATCGAGCAGTTCCCCAACCTGCACAGCCACCTCTCGCTGCTGGATGAAAAGGATGCGTTGGGGGTCGGCAAGGTCAACGTCAACTGGGAACTGAGCGAGGGTGATCGGCATACGATCAAATGCATCGGCAGCGAGCTGGCCAAGCAATTCGCCGAAATGGGCCTTGGCTTCGTCAAATTGCACGACTTCGTCTACGACACCGCCGTGCCGCTGAAAATCCAGCCGCATGCCCACCACATGGGCACCACGCGCATGGCCGCGACGCCGGAGTTCGGCGTGGTCGACCGCGACTGCAAGGTATTCGGTACCCAGAACCTGTATGTCGCCGGCAGCAGCATCTTTGCCACCAGCGGCGCGTCCAACCCGACGATGCCATTGCTGCAGTTCGCCCTGCGGCTGGCTGACCACCTCGACGAGAAGATGAAATCCACCCGCAAGGCGGCGGTATGAGCCGCAAGGGAGCGTGCCCCGGCGTGACGTAACGGCAACAGTGTGGTTGACAAGGGTTGAGTGCGATGCGGTCAGCAACAAGAAGAACGAGACCGGGTTCGCCTCAGGAGCAGTCCAGGAATTACTTACGAGGCAAACAGCATGTTCGGATGGCTACGGAACGCCGTGTACCACTACGCCAACGCAACTGGGCGGGGCAGCTCGCTGTGGAGGAAATTCTGCAACCCCTCGCCCTTGCAATGGGGCACTTACCAGGCGCGGTGGGGCAAGTTTCATTCGATAGGCAACAACGTGCACATCAACTGCGGCGTTTGTGTCACGGACCCGACGTTGGTGCGCATCGGCAGCAACGTGGGCCTGTCGGACTGCACGTTGATCGGCCATGACGGCGTGGTTGCGCTGATCGAGGTCTGCTATGGCAAGCAACTCGATTCGGTGGGCTACATTGATATACGTGACAACTGCTTTGTCGGCCACGGCGCCATCGTCATGCCGCGTGTGACCATCGGGCCTGACTCGGTGGTAGCCGCCGGTGCCGTGGTGACCAAGGACGTGCCACCGGGCATGGTGGTGGGGGGCAACCCGGCCAAAGTGATCTGCTCCACCAAGGAGTTGATCGAACGGGTTGAGGAGCGGTGCAATTCGTATCCCTGGATTGACCTCGTCAAGCAGCGCAAGGGGGCTTTCGACCCGGCGCTGGAACCGACCTTGGCGGCAGTGAGGCGGCAGTATTTCTTTGGGGACGGCAACAATGGATAGAAAGCCCGTTGATGTGATGGTCGTCAATTTCAACACCGCGTCGCTGCTGCAGCCGATGTTCGACGCGCTGCGCCAGGCCGACAGCGAGCGCCTGGCGAGCTACCTGGTGGTGGACAATGCCTCGGCCGACGATTCGCTGGCGCGCATGGCCCAGGTCTGCCCCGAAGCGCTGCTGCTGAGCAACAAGCAGAACGTCGGCTTTGGTCGCGCCAACAACCAGTTGCTGGCGCACCTGCAGGGCAAGTACGCATTGCTGCTCAATACCGATGCCTTCGTCGCCAGCGACAGCCTGGAAAAAACCGTCGCCTACATGGACGCCCATCCCGAATGCGGGGTGCTGGGCGTGCGCCTGGAAGGGCGCGAGGGCGATCTGCAACCGTGTTGCCGGTACTTCCCGACCCCGTTGAACATCTTCGTCGCCCGCACCGGCCTGGGGCGCTTGTTCCCCGGGCTGAAGATGGTCGACGAGATGAGCTGGGACCACGGTTCGGTGCGTGAATGCGACTGGTTGCCGGGTTGTTTCTACCTGGTGCGCCGCGAGGTGCTCGACAAGGTCGGGCTGTTCGATCCGCGCTATTTCCTCTACTACGAGGAAGTCGACCACTGCAAGCGGGTCAAGGAGGCCGGCTGGAAGGTGGTGTTCTACCCGCATACCACGGTCGTGCACATTGGCGGCGAAAGTTCCAAGTCGGTCGCCGAACTGGAGGCCGCCAGCCGGCAGATCTCCGCCTACCAGATCGAAAGCGAATTGCTGTATTTGCGCAAGCACCATGGCGCGGCCGGGCTTGCCTTGCACATGTGCCTGGTCAGCCTGGGTGACCTGGTGCTGGCACTCAAGGCCCTGTTGAAGGGGCGCGGCTGGGCAGCCATCAAGGCCTGCTGGCAGCACACCCGCGCCACCTGGTCGTTGCTGTTCAAGACCCGCTACGCAACCCAGCCAACACGGTAGGTGAAGCCATGTTCGAGAATATCCGCGCGGACTTGCGGGCATACGGTGGTGATTGGGGGGCCCAGGGTTTCTGGGTGATGCTGGTGTACCGCTTTGGCCGCTGGCGCTACGGCGTGCGCCCGGCGTTGCTGCGCAAGTTCTTCTCGTTCGTCTACAAGGTGCTGTTCAAGTTCGTGCAGATCATCACCGGGGTCGAGTTGCCCTGCGAGGTGGTGGTGGGCCGCAACTTCGTCATCGACCATTTCGGCGGCATCGTCATCAGCGGCTACGCCCGCTTTGGCGACGACTGCAGGATCCGCAACGGCGTGGTGGTGGGCCTGAAGAATGTCAGCGAGCCGACCGCGCCGGTGATTGGCAACAACGTCGATATCGGTGCCGGCGCCAAGGTGCTGGGCAACATCCGCATCGGCGACAACGTGGTGATCGGCTCCAACGCGGTGGTGTTGATCGATGTACCGGACAATTCGCTGGCAGTGGGAGTGCCGGCAACCGTCAAGGCCCGAAAGCATAGTGAGGCAGCGCAGTACTCATGAGCCGGCCTGCAGGGCGGTGGTGAACGGCTAATGACGTGCAGGGGTGGCGAGTGAGGCGCATGGTGACAGGCATCGGAGTCGTAGTGATTGGTCGTAATGAGGGCATGCGCCTGGAGCGCTGCCTGGCGTCACTGGCACAGGGGGCGGATCAGGTTGTGTATGTCGATTCCGGTTCCACCGATGACTCGGTGCAAAGGGCGCGCAATCATGGCGTCGAGGTACTGGCGCTGGACCTGAGCACACCGTTCACCGCAGCGCGGGCGCGCAACGAAGGCTTCGCCTGTTTGCTGCAGTTGTGCCCGGACCTGCGTCATGTGCAATTCGTCGATGGTGACTGCGAAGTGGTGGCAGGCTGGCTGGCCCGTGCCCAGAAGTTCCTCGATGCGCACCCTGAGGTCGCGGTGGTGTGTGGCCGGCGCCGCGAGCGCTTTCCGGAGCGGTCGGTGTACAACCTGTTGTGCGACCTGGAGTGGGATACCCCGGTGGGCGAAGCCAAGGCCTGCGGCGGCGATGCGCTGATGCGGGTCGATGCGTTCAGGGCCGTGTCGGGCTATCGCCCGGGGCTGATTGCCGGCGAAGAGCCGGAGCTCTGTGTACGTTTGCGCGCCCGTGGCTGGAAGATCTGGCGTCTGGGCGCCGAAATGACCCTGCACGATGCTGCCATGACCCGCTTCAGCCAGTGGTGGCGGCGCTGCGTGCGGGGCGGTTATGCCTTCGCCGAAGGCACCTATCTGCACGGTTACCCTCCCGAGCGGCATTGGCGGCGTGAGTCGCGCCGAGCCTGGCTGTGGGGCCTGGGCATCCCGCTGGCAACGTTGTTGGCCTGTGGGGTGTTCGGCGGCTGGGGGCTGTTGCTGTTGTCGATCTATCCCTTGCAGGCCTTGCGCCTGGCGCGTCGCGGCGAGCGTTCGCTGCGCGAGAACGGGCTGCAGGCGATCTTCCTGGTGCTTGGCAAGTTCCCTGAAATGATCGGGCAAGTGAAGTTTCTGCTGGACAGGTTGACCGCCAGCAAATCGGCCTTGATCGAGTACAAGTGAGATGACCATGAACCTTGTATCACTCGCCAGGAGCCTGCCAGCGGTGCACCCTGGCTATTCGCCGCGAGCGCTGAAGAACAAACTCACCCTGAGCCTGCTGATGGTTCGCCAATGGCCACAGCTCAGTGCCTTCATGCAGCGCCTGAACACGGCGCTGGGCGATGACGCCTTCGCAGCGCTCGGTGACGACTGCGTCGGCATCCTGCAGTGGCCCTACATCAGCAAAGGCTGGGATGCACCTGAGCGGCTGGCCGTGGTGGCCTCGCACTATGAAGTGGTGGCTGGGCAATTTCCTTCGCTATTGCTGCGGGGGCGTGAACAACACCGCACCCTCGCTGACCTGTCCGCGTATTCCCAGGGCTGCACCCTGGTGCTGGACCGACCGATCTGGTTCAAGCGCGAAGGGGAGCTGGTGCTCAATCTGTTCCAGGGCGAGTTGCGGGTAGCGTCCCTGGCCTTCAGCCTGCACCGGGCCGACGGCGAACTGAGTCTGTTGATCGGCGCCGTGCAGGGGATACACAAGGGCATCGACAGCGAGACGTCGCTGAACATCTACCGCGACCTGACCAAGGACTTCGAAGGCCTGCGCCCGCGCAGCCTGTTGATCGAAGCCATCAAGTGCGTTGCCCGGCTGGTGGGCGCGGCGCACATTCATGCCGTCAGCGATGCCTACCGGCATCATCGCCATCCCTATTTCGGTGCTGATACGGGGCGCGAGCTTGCCGCCAACTACGACACCATCTGGCAGGAGAGCGGTGCCGAGACCTTGTCGCGTGAAGGCTTTTTCGCCATTCCGTTGACAGCAGCCAAGCGCTCGGCAGAAGACATCGCGCCAAAGAAACGCGCCATGTATCGGCGCCGGCATGCGCTGCTGGACGATCTGTTCGGCCAGCTTGAGGCCGCGTTGCCCGACCACGATCTTGCGCAGCAGCTGAGCGTGCACCGCCATCGCCTGGCCAGTGCGCTGGCGGTGCAGCAGGACGCAATCGCCAGTGCGCCTGTCAGCGTCCGGTCCAGGCTGGCCGGCTTGCTGCGTCAGATCAGGCGCGAGCCCCGCGCGGACCAGCGCTTCATTGCCTACCTGCGCAAGGCGGGCGTGTACCCGACGGCGAAGAAGGCCGTTCGCGAACTGCTCAAGCATGGGCCGGCACTCTTGTGGAAACCCGCCGACAGCAAACGCAAGAGCCTGCCGCTGGACGACCCCAGCGTACCGGCCAGCGAGCTCTTCCCGCGCGAGCTGCTGGTGATCTGCGAAGACAACCTGGCGCGGCCGCCCAGCGGTCGGCCGGCCTCGTTGCAGCAGGGGCTCCAGTTCCTTGGCTACCATTGCCAGGTGCTCGACTGGCGCGACGGCGCAGCCTGTACCAATGCGTTGCAGACCGCCTCCGCAGTGATTTTCCATCGCCTGCCCGCCACGGCCGACATGCTCCAGCTGTTCGAGGAAGCCAAGCGGCTGAAGGTGAGCACGATCTGGGATGTCGACGCGATGATCTTCGACCCGCAGGCGTATCGGTTGCACAACGACCTGAGCGCCTTCACCGAGGAAACGGTCAACCCGTTGCTGGCAGCGGTCACGCTGTTCCAGCGGGCCTTGCTGATGTGCGATCGGGCCATTGCGTCAACGCCGGCACTGGCCAAGGCCATGCTGGACATGGGCGCCGGCCACGTCACCCTGGTCGAGTGGGACAACGCTGCCCAGGCACTGAACGACGAGCAGCTCGGTCAGTTGTTTGCGCGGCTGCCGCGTGAACGCACCCGGCGTGTGCTGGCGGCCAACATCTTCTTCGCCCCGCGCAGTTTTGGCGGCGCCACGGTGGTGGCCGAACAGATGGCGCGGTTGATGGTGGCGACCACCACGTACCAGCAGTTCATCTTCACCTCATTGCCCGAGACCGACGCCGAGCCCTACAGCCTGTACCGCTATGAAGCGCACGGCGCTGCGGTGATCGGCATGGGCCTGCCAGACAAACGCAGCGCCCAGGAGGATTTCGAAAACCCCGCGACGTTGCCCGTGTTCGACACCGTGCTCAAACGTGTGGCCCCGGACCTTGTGCACATGCACTCGATTCAGGGGCTGGGTGCGTTGCTGGCCGACAGCTGCCGGCGCGCAGGCCTGCCTTTCGTGGTGACGCTGCACGATTGCTGGTGGATCTGCGGCCGCCAGTTCATGATCGACAACCAGGGCAAGTACTGCGGCCAAACCACCATTCGCGCCGAAGTCTGCGCACGCTGCGTGGACGACCCGGTGCTCAATGTCTATCGCCAGTCGTTCCTGGCCAGCACGCTGAAGCAGGCCAACCTGCTGCTGG
Organism: Pseudomonas sp. GM84; assembly: GCF_000282535.1. Classification (GTDB taxonomy): domain Bacteria; phylum Pseudomonadota; class Gammaproteobacteria; order Pseudomonadales; family Pseudomonadaceae; genus Aquipseudomonas. The sequence goes on from NZ_AKJC01000348.1 coordinate 9,484, forward strand.
CGCCCAGCCACTTCGCGCGCAACCTGTACATCGCCAATGGCTTCGATGCCGCGAAGCTGCGCGTCAATCGCAACGGCATCCTGCCACCGGCGGCCGACTACCAGCGTCACCCCGGCAAGGCCATTCGCTTCGGCTTCGTCGGCGGCAATGCCACCATCAAGGGTATCGACGTGATCACCCGCGCCTTCGCCGGGCTTGCGCGTGCGGACTATGAACTGAAGGTGGTCGACAACCTGCTGCACCTGGGCTTTCGCTCCTTGAACCGGCACAGCATCAAGATACCGGGCACCGTCAGCATCGTGCCGGGCTACACCCAGGCCAACATGGACGAATTCTTTGCCGGTATCGATGTGCTGCTGTTCCCCACGCAGTCGAAGGAAACCTTCGGCCTGGCGGTACGCGAGGCGCTGGTGCGCGATGTCTGGGTGATCAGCACCCATGCCGGCGGCACCGTGGAAGACATCGTCGACGGGGTCAATGGCACGCTGATCCCGCTCAGTGCCGACGAAAAATACCTGCGCGAGGCGCTGGTGGAAATTCTCGAGCACCCCGAGCGCTATCGGCAGCACCGCAACACCTTCAAGCAAGGCATCACCTTGTGCAGCGACCAGGCCCTGGAACTGCAGGCCATGTACGACGACGTGCTCAAGGCGAGCGCGACGGCCAAGGGCCTGTGCCCGCAACGCTGAGCACGCTGCTCATCCATCACGCAGGTAGAGATCTGGATTCCTATGCGCATTGCGTACTTCATCAATCAGTATCCGAAAGTCAGCCACAGCTTCATTCGCCGCGAAATCCTGGCGCTGGAGCGCCAGGGCGTGGTGATTCAGCGAATCGCCCTGCGCGGCTGGGACGGCGAGCTGCAGGATGCCGAGGATCTGGCCGAGCGGGAGAAGACCCAGTACGTGCTGCAGGGCGGCATCAAGGGCTTGCTCAAACCGGTGTGGCAGGTGCTGCGGGCCGAGCCGCGGCGCTTCGGCTCGGCCCTGTGGCTGGCCCTGCGCCTGGGCCTGCGCGCGGATCGGCCGTTGCCTTACCATCTGGTCTACCTGGCCGAGGCGTGCTGTGTGGTGCAGTGGCTCGAGGCGTTTGGCGCCGAGCACGTGCATGCGCACTTTGGCACCAACTCCGCCGAAGTGGTGATGTTGGCCAATGCGCTGGGGGGGCCGGCCTTCAGTTTCACCGTGCATGGGCCGGAAGAGTTCGACAAACCGCAGTTCCTGCATGTAGGCGAAAAGGTGCGCAGAGCGGCCTTCGTCGCCTCGGTCAGCTCGTATGGCCGCAGCCAGCTGTATCGCTGGGTGGCGCATGAGCACTGGGACAAGGTCAAGGTTGTGCATTGTGGCCTGGAGCCCGGTTTTCACCAGGTTGCGGCGCAGGCGTCACCCGCGGCGCCGCGGCTGGTCTGCGTGGGCCGGTTGTGCGAGCAGAAGGGCCAGCTGTTGCTGCTCGAAGCGGCGCACCGGTTGGCCGATCAGGGCCTGGACTTCGAACTGGTGCTGGCCGGTGACGGCGAAATGCGCGCGCAGATCGAAGCGTTGATCGCCCGATACGGGCTGCAGGCCCAGGTGCGGATCACCGGCTGGATCAGCAGCGCGCAGGTGCGCGAGGAAATCCTCGCCGCACGCGCCTTGGTGCTGCCGAGCTTCGCCGAAGGCTTGCCGGTGGTCATCATGGAGGCCATGGCCTTGCGCCGGCCGGTACTGACCACGTATGTGGCGGGTATTCCCGAGTTGGTGCGTCCGGGGGAAAACGGCTGGTTGTTTCCCGCCGGCGCCGTCGACGAACTGGCCGCGGCGATGGCCGACTGCCTGGCGCAACCGGTCGAGGTGCTGCAGCGTATGGGCGAGGCAGCGCGCCAGCGCGTGCTGGAGCGCCATGATATCGACACCGAAGCGGCCAAGCTGGCCCACTACTTCAAGGCACCCGCATGAGCACACTCATCAGCTGGCTGTTGAGCGCCCTGGCGTTCCTGATCCTGGTGCCGGTGACGGTACTGTTCGCGCAGGTGCTGCTGGCCTGCCTGCCTGCTCGGCCACGGCCATTGGCCACGGCAGCACGACCACGGTTGGCCGTGCTGGTGCCCGCGCACAACGAGGCGTCCGGCATTGTCGCGACGGTGCAGGGCATCCGCCGTCAGTTGCTGGAGGGTGACCGTGTGCTGGTGGTGGCGGACAACTGCAGCGACCAGACCGCCGCGCTGGCCCGAGCGGCTGGCGCGCAGGTCGTCGAACGCCAGCATGGGCAATTGCGCGGCAAAGGCTATGCGCTCGATTGCGGCGTGCGGCACCTGGCCGAGGCACCGCCGGAGGTGGTGGTGATCATCGATGCCGATTGCCAGGTGAGTGCAGGCGCCATCGAGCATTTGGCGCAACGCTGCATCGAATCCGGGCGCCCGGTGCAGGGCCTGGACCTGATGTGCGCGCCGGCAGGGGCGGGGCTGAAAGTGCTGATCGCCGAGTTCGCCTGGCGCGTCAAGAACCTGGTGCGCCCGCAAGGCTGGGCGCGTGCGGGGCTGCCGTGCCAATTGATGGGCACGGGCATGGCGATTGGTTGGCAGGACATCGCTGCAGCCAACCTGGCGACCGGGCATCTGGTCGAAGACCTGAAGCTGGGCCTGGACTTCTGCCGCGCCGGCAAACCCCCGTTGTTCTGCCCGCAGGCGCAGGTAACCAGCCTGTTTCCGACCAGCCAGGAGGGCCTCAGCGGTCAGCGCACACGGTGGGAACATGGGCACCTGGGCGTGCTGCTGGCGGACGGGCCGAAGCTGGTGGTCAGCGCGTTGACCAAGCGTAACTGGCCCTTGCTGGCCATGAGCCTGGACCTGATGGTGCCGCCGCTGGCGCTGCTGACCTTGGCCTTGGTGGGGCTGTTCGTCGTGGCATGGCTGGCGTTCCTGCTACTGGGCGTAGCGCTCCCGGCAACGCTGGCGACGCTTGCGCTGGCCATGTTGGGCTGCGCGGTCTGGCTGGCCTGGAGCCGCTTCTCGCGGGAGGTGATCCCGTTTTCGGTGTTGATCTATGCGCCGCTCTACGCGTTGAAGAAGATCCCGCTCTACCTGGGGTTCTTGGTCAAGCGTCAGGTGGAGTGGGTGCGTTCCAAGCGGGATGACGGCTGATGAGCAATCCAGGTTGGCAGGGCCGCTGGAAGGCGGTGACCGAGAAGATGCGCAGGGTGGCCGACCCTGCCGATGAACAGCGCGTGCTCCGTGCGCTGACTGCTCCCGAGCGCCCGCTGGTACTGGGTTTCGTCAATGCTCACGCACTGAACCTGGTGGCCCGGGATGCCGCCTTCCTGCAAGCGCTCACCGCTGCCGATGTGCTGTTGCGCGACGGTTCGGGCATGGCAATGCTGTTTCGTCGCATGGGGCTGGACCCCGGGCTGAACATGAACGGCACCGACTTCATTCCCAAGTTGTTGGCGGCATACAAGGGCCGACGCGTGGCGTTCTGGGGCACCCAGGCGCCGACACTGGCAGAAGCGGCCAGGCGCAGCGAGGCGTTGTTCGGTGTCGCGCCGGTGTCGCTGCACGACGGATTTGCCGAAGTCCACACCTACCTTGAACTGGCGCGGGACTTGCAGCCTGAACTCATCGTGCTGGGCATGGGGATGCCCAAGCAGGAACTCGTCGCGAGCCAACTGGTCGCCAGCGGCGTGCCGTGCGTGATCGTCTGCGGTGGCGCGATTCTGGACTTTCTCGGCGGCAAAGTGGCCCGGGCGCCACAGTGGATGCGGCGGCTGGGCGGTGAATGGATATTCCGACTGATGAAAGAACCCAAACGTCTGTTCATGCGCTATGTTGTGGGTAATCCAATGTTTATTTGGCGCACTCGGATGTTTACGGCGCGGCGTCAGAAAGACGTCACCGATTTACAGCAATAAAACCGACAGCATGAAGGAGCCGGCGTGATGGCAAGGTACTGCTACAGTCATATCAATTGACATGATTCGAATAACGATCATGGACGATTTAGTCATATGGAACAGGTGGTGCTTTTGTTGTTGTGACTTGGTGAATTGTATTTGCTGCGCCTAATTTGATGAGGCCTGAGAATGGTTTTCGAACCCAGAAGCAGTCGTTCCTTGCTCCAGCGAAGAAGCAGCGTCAGCAACGCCATCCAGGCGGGCCTCGACGGCATTGCCGTGACCGGTGTCGCCTGGTACCTGATCTACGATCAGATCGGCTACATCACCTCCGACTACGTCATCATGCTGCTGCTGTTGATCGGCGCCCTGGCGGTGATCTACGACCATTACGCCATCTACCGCACCAATGTCGGCTTGTCGATCAAGGCGTTCAGGCTGTTCAAGGCCTGGTCGGCGACCTTCTGTTTTCTCGTGGTCCTGGCCTTTCTGACCAAGCAAAGCGAGACCTACTCGCGCCTGCTGGTGGGGCAGCTGTTCGTGATCGGCTATGTGGTGCAGCTGTTCCTGCACTATGCCGTGCGCGAGGTGCAAAAACGGTTTACCGCCCATGCCCGGCTGGACAATGCCCTGATTATCGGGGCGGGTGACCTGGCCAACTTCCTTTATCAGAAAATCAGTAACAACCCGTGGTTCGGCGAGCGGGTAGTTGGCTGCGTATTGATTGATGAAATGATGGAGCAGGGCAAGGAAATTAATGACAATAAACAGCGCTTGCCGGTATTGGGGCATGTTGACGAGTTAGATGAACTTGTGGCGCGGCATGGAATCAGAACTGTTTATCTGGTGACCCCGCTTGGCGGTTCGGAAGTTATTAACGAAGTGTATTTGAAGTTGCTCGACAAGTGCATTGCGGTCAATTGGGTGCCGGATATCTTCTCGCTGCGGCTGATCAACCACAGCGTGCGTGAAATTGCCGGCATTCCCGTGCTGACCTTGTCGGAAACCCCGTTGACCGGCATGAGCCTGTTCCTCAAGAACCTCGAGGACCGGGTGCTGGCGGCGCTGATTCTGTTGTGCGCATCGCCGGTATTGCTGGCCGTTGCCCTGGCGATCAAGTTGGACAGCCCGGGGCCGGTGTTCTTCCGTCAGGAACGTACCGGCTGGACAGGCGAATCTTTCCGCATCTGGAAGTTCAGGAGCATGCATGTGCACCAGCCCGAGCAGGGCGTCGTCAAACAGGCACAGAAGAACGATCCGCGTCTGACGCGCATAGGGGCGTTCATCCGGCGCACCAGCCTGGATGAACTGCCGCAACTGTTCAATGTGCTGACCGGGGAGATGTCCCTGGTCGGGCCGCGCCCCCACGCCTTGCAACATGACTCGCTGTATTCGCAGGACATCGTCGACTACTTTGCCCGCCACAACATCAAGCCGGGTATGACGGGCCTTGCCCAGGTGCGTGGATTCCGTGGCGAAACCCGCGACATCGAGCAGATGATCCAGCGGGTCGACTCGGACATCGAGTACATCAACAACTGGTCGCTGTGGCTCGATTTCGTGATACTGGTGCGCACGCTCAATGCGTTCACCGGCAAGCAGGCGTATTGACCGCTGCGCGCGGGTTATCAGCCTAACGGGTGCAATGCCCTGAACCCGCGCGCTTCCTCTACCAGCCAATCGTGCACCGCCCGTGCACCTGGCTGGTTCAGCCCGCCCGGCGGGTAATGCACCACATAACGCTTGTAGTTGGCGATCGGCACCCCGAACGGCACGATCAGCGCCCCGCGTTCGAGCTCGTCATTGAGCAGCGTGCGCCGGGCGATGGCCACGCCGATGCCGGCAATCGCCGCCTCGATGGTCAGGTGGTTGCGGTTGAAGGTATGCCCACGGCGCACATTCAGCCCGCCTGCGCCAATGCCATCCAGGTAGAACTCCCACTCGGCGTATTCCGAGCTGCCGCGCCAGGCGGTGATGTCATGCAGCAGCGGGTAATGCACCAGGTCCGCCGGACCATGCAAGGGCGGGCGGCCGCGCAGCAGGGCGGGCGAACAGACCGGGAATATCTGCTCGTCCAGTAGCGGTGTCGAAAGCATGCCCGGGTAGCTGCCGTCGTTCAGGTCGATGGCCAGGTCGAAATCGCCTGGGTGCAGGGCCTGGGCGCTGTCCTCGGCGACCAGGCGCAATTCGATGTCCGGGTAGCGTTGCTGGAAGCGCGGCAGGCGCGGCGTCAGCCATTTGGCCAGGAACGACGGAATCGAGCGCAGGCGCAAGGTGCCACGGATCTCCCCGGCGTCCAGGCGCAGCAGTTCGGCCTCGATGCTGCCATAGGCCTCGGCCACCGTTTGCGCCAGGCGCTGCCCTTCGGCGCTCAGTTCCACGCCACGCGCCCGGCGCAGGAACAACCGATAGCCCAGGCGCTCTTCGAGCTGGCGCATCTGCTGGCTGACCGCGCCCGGGGTGATGTGCAGTTCTTCGGCGCAGCGGGTGAACGACAAGTGCCGCGCCGCGCAGCTGAAAACATGCAGCCAGACAAACATCTGGCCATTGATTTGCCGTCGCATCGTTTAGTACCGCTAAAGGCATGCTTAGAAAGTTTCGTTGGTCATCCGCGGATGAGCGCGGCAGTATCGCTTAAATCAGCAGTACCGTTCAATTTTCCCAGAGAGCCGTGTAGCAGCGCACATGCGCTGGCGCGGTCAGGCATTAGCATGGCTATCAGTGTTTTCGACCTTTTCAAGATTGGCATCGGCCCGTCCAGTTCCCACACCGTGGGCCCGATGCGGGCTGCGGCGACCTTCGCCCAGGCCTTGCGTGAGCGTGGCCTGCTGGCGCAGGTAAGCCGCGTTCAGGTGCGCCTGTATGGCTCGCTGTCGGCGACCGGCGTCGGCCACGCCACCGACCGCGCCTGCCTGCTGGGGTTGATGGGCCAATGGCCGGACCGCATCGACCCGGCGACCATCGACTCACGCATCGGGCAGGTCATGCAGGAGCAGTGCCTGATGCTCGACGGCAGCCACCCGCTGGCGTTCGATTATGCCCACGACATGTTGCTGCTGGACGAAAGCCTGCCATATCACCCCAACGCCATGACCCTGGAAGCGGCGGGCGGGCAGGGGGTGCTGTTGAGCCAGACCTATTACTCCGTTGGCGGTGGCTTCATTGTCGAGCAGCAAGAGATCGAAGCCCCGCAGGCGGCGCGCAGCGATATTTGTCTGCCTTATGAGTTTTCCAGTGCCGCCCAATTGCTGGCCCTGTGCAAGGCCCACAGTCTGAGCGTCAGCCAGCTGATGATGGCCAACGAATGCGCCTGGCGCCCTGAAAGCGAAGTGCGTGAGGGGTTGCTGCGCATCTGGGCGGCCATGCGCGAGTGCGTCGACAACGGCCTGCGTCACGAGGGCGTGCTGCCCGGCGGGCTCAACGTCAAGCGCCGCGCCGCGCGCTTGCACCGCAGCCTGCAGGAGCTGGGCAAACCCAACGTGATCGGTTCGACCTTGAGCGCCATGGAATGGGTCAACCTGTTCGCCCTGGCGGTGAACGAAGAGAATGCCGCAGGCGGTCGCATGGTCACCGCGCCGACCAATGGCGCCGCCGGCATCATCCCGGCGGTGTTGCACTACTACATGAAGTTCAACCCGGACGCCTGTGACGACGATGTGGTGGCCTTCCTGCTTGCGGCAGCGGCGGTCGGCATCCTGTGCAAGAAGAACGCCTCGATTTCCGGTGCCGAAGTGGGTTGCCAGGGCGAGGTCGGCTCGGCCTGCTCGATGGCAGCTGCGGGTCTGGCCGAAGTGCTGGGCGCCACGCCACCGCAGCTGGAGAACGCCGCCGAGATTGCCCTGGAACACAACCTGGGGCTGACCTGCGACCCGGTGGGTGGGCTGGTCCAGGTGCCGTGCATCGAGCGCAACGCGATTGCTGCGGTCAAGGCGATCAATGCCGTGCAGATGGCCTTGCGCGGAGATGGCGAGCACTTCATCTCGCTCGACCGGGTGATCCGCACCATGCGCGACACCGGGGCGGACATGCATGCCAACTACAAGGAAACCTCGCGGGGTGGGTTGGCTGTGGCCTTTGTGGAGTGCTGAGATGAAACTTGAAGTAGTTTCGAGCTTTATTTGAAATTTTTTTAAAAACAAATAGTTAATTTGTTTGTTTAAAGTCGTTCCTCTCTTGAGATCGTTGGTGTTTTTTAGATCGAGCGCCGCCCGCGCGGCGCATCGCGAGCAAGCTCGCTCCTACATTTGTTGCAACGTGCCACGGTCTGTCAGGCCATGGTTGTCCGCTT
>NZ_AKJC01000349.1 GCF_000282535.1 Pseudomonas sp. GM84
ACAGCCGGCAGCTGCGGCTGCCGGCGCCTGCACGACTGCCGGAGGATTTATGACAATTCGTGTGGCTACCGATATCGGTGGCACTTTCACTGACTTGGTGTACCTGCAGGACGGTGTGATCAAGGCTGTGAAGGCCGATACCACTGCACCGCATTTCGAACAGGGGCTGCTTGATGCAGTGGCCAAGAGTGGCGTGGACTATGGCGATATCAGCTTCTTTGCCCATGGCTCCACCGTGGTGATCAATACCCTGACCGAACGCAAAGGGGTCAAGACTGCATTGCTCACCACCCGTGGTTTTCGCGATGTGCTGGAAATCGCACGCGGTAACACCCCAGACATCTTCAACACCCGCTACCGCAAGCCGCCTCCCTTTGTGCCACGGCATCTGCGCCTGGAAGTCAGCGAACGACTGAACCATCACGGTGAAGTATTGACGCCGCTGGACCTGACGCCGCTGCCCGGGCTGCTCGATGGTCTGCGCGCTGAAGGCGTTCAGGCGATTGCCATCTGCTTGCTGCATGCCTACTGCAATCCGGTTCACGAGCAGCAACTGATGGCGGCGGTGCAAGCGCACTGGCCGCAAGTGGCGGTAATCGCATCCCATCAGGTCAGCCGCGCCCTGCGCGAGTACGAGCGGACCAACACCACGGTGCTGTCCGCCTATGTGATGCCCGCTACCCGCGACTATCTGGACAACCTGTCGCGGCACCTGGCGGAACGTGGTCTGCAGCACGAACCGTTCATCATGAAATCCAACGGTGGCATCTCCCCGGTACGCGCCGCCCGCCAAGACCCCATCAGCCTGGTGGAATCCGGACCTGTGGGCGGTATGCTCGGTGCCCAGGCCTACGGCGAGCTGATCGGTGAATCCCAGGTGCTGGCGCTCGACATAGGTGGCACCACAGCCAAGTGCTCGCTGATCCATCAGGGCAAGGTGGATATCAGCAATGACTACGTGATCGAGAAAGACGCGGTGAGTGCGGGCTACCCGATCATGACGCCGGTGGTGGATATCGTTGAAATCGGCAACGGCGGCGGTAGCCTGGCCTGGATCGATGCTGCCGGCAGCCTCAGGGTGGGGCCGCAGAGCGCAGGGTCACGACCTGGACCGGTGGCCTACGGTCGGGGTGGTCAGGTGCCGACGACTACCGATGCCAATCTCTATACCGGGCGTATCAACCCGGAAGATTTCGCAGGTGGCCACATCACACCAGACCTCGGCGCCGTGGAGCAGGCCTTCGGCGTGCTGGGTGACAAGCTCGGTGTAACCCCGAAGATGGTCGCCCACGGGGTACTGCAGATCGCCAACGCCAACATGGTCAATGCGCTGAAGCTCATCTCGGTCAACCGCGGCCATGATCCCCGCGACTTTGCGCTGATGGCCTTTGGTGGCGGTGGCGCATTGCATGCCTGTGCACTGGCGGGCGAGTTGGGCATTCCCAAGGTCATCATCCCGCCGTTCGCGGGGGTTTTCTCCGCTTGGGGCATGCTCATGCTCGATGCGCGTCGCGACTATATCCAAACTTATCTGCAAGCATTGGACGACGATCGTCTGGCTGGGCTTGGGGCTGCGTTCGAAGGCCTTCAAGCCGAAGCCGTGGCGGCGTTCGCCAAGGACGATATGCCCCGCGAGGCCTTGCGATTCGAATGGCATATCGACGCGCGCTACAGCGGTCAGGAACACACGGTCAAGGTGATGCTCGAAGGCCTGGAGCTGGGTGCCATCCTTGAACAGTTCCATACTCGCCATGAACAGGCGTACACCTTCCGACTCGACTTGCCCATAGAAGTCGTCAACTTGCACCTCGTGGCTTTTGGCACGGTACCCAAGTCGCCGATGAACCCCATTGGCAGCACCGATTGCACCTCGGCCGAAGCTGCACTGTTCGGACACCGCTGGGTCGAGTTCGAGCCCGAGCAGCCGCTGCACACGCCGTTGTACCGGCGTTCGTCGTTGCTTCATGGCATGCGCATCGACGGCCCGGCGATCATCGAAGAAGCCACTACCACCACCGTGATGGGCCCGGCCGACCGGCTGGAAGTCGATGCCTACGGTGGGCTTCACATCCACATCAACGTGCAGGAGATGGCGCAATGAGCACGGCCAATCCGTTCACCCGCGAAATCATCAAGAATGCCCTGGTGGCCATCGGCGAGGAAATGTTCCTGGCGCTCAAGCGCACCAGCATGAGCCCGATCATCTACGAGGCGCTGGACTATGGCATCGGCCTGACCAATGCCCGCGGCCAGCTGATCTCCCAGGGTAATGGCATTCCCGGCTTCATCGGTACCCTCGATGGCGCCGTGCGCAGCGTGCTGGACAAGTTCCCGCTGGACGAGATCCGCCCGGGAGACATGTTCATCACCAATGACCCTTACACCGGCGGCGGCACGCACCTGTCGGATGTGTCGATGATCATGCCGGTGTTCCATGAAGGCCGCCTGCTGGCCTGGACGGCTAACAAGGCGCACTGGACCGAAGTTGGCGGCAAGGACCCTGGCAGCTTCAGTGCCGACGCTAGCGAGATCTACCAGGAAGGTTTGCAATTCCCTACCGTGCGAATCTATGACCAGGGCCGTATCAACCAGGCCCTGGTGGATATCATCGCAGCCAACGTGCGCCTGCCGCAGATGACCCTCGGCGACCTGCATGCCTGTGCGGCCGCCCTGCGAGTGGGTGAGCGGCGCTTGCTGTCGATCGTCGGCAAATACGGTGAGGCCACTACCCTGGATGCCATCGAGCGCCTCTTGGAGCACGGTGAATCCATGGTGCTGGCGGCGTTCGCCGGCTTGCCCAAGGGCGTGTTCCATGCCGAAGATGTGATCGATGAAGACGGCCTGGGCAATGGACCGTTTACCGTGAAGGTCCGTGTCGAGATCGGCGAGGGGCGCTTCGTGGCCGACTTCACCGGCTCCAGCCTGCAGGCCCAGGGGCCGATCAACAATACGCTGTGCGGCTTGCAGTCGGCGGTACGTGAAGTCTTCATGGGGGTAGTGCGCCCCGGAATACCGGCCAATGCAGGCTGTTTCCGTCCCATCGAAGTGATCTGTCCTCCAGGAACCATCTGTACGGCCGAGCGCCCAGCGCCGGTGTCGGCCTATTTCGAGTCCATGGTAACGGCTGCCGATGTGGTGCGCCGCGCCCTGGCACTGGCCTTGCCGGACCGGTTGATTGCTGGCCAGCTGGGCTCGGTGTGCTCGATGGTGCTCAATGGACGGGATTCGCGCACCCACGAGGAATACCTGCTGGTGCAGCCGCTGGTGGGGGGCTGGGGCGCGGGGCATGACAAGGACGGGGAGAGTGGCCAGTTCTGCGTCGGCAACGGTGAGACCAGCAACCTTCCGGTGGAGTTGACCGAGCGCTGCTATGAAGTACTGGTGGAGCATTACGGATTCCACCAGCAGGACGGTGGTGCAGGGCGGCATGCGGGTGGACGCGGGGTACGCCTGGACTACCGGATCCTCTCGCCGAAGGCCTGGATCTCGACCTTCTTCGGGCGGGGCATTACCCCTCCGTGGGGCATTGATGGGGGTCAGGAAGGCTCTTGCAATTTCGCCGAAGTCATCCGTGTGGACGGACAGAGCCAGCGCTTCAGCCGGGCAAACCGCGTAGCGATGGAGAAAGGAGATTTGTTACGGCTGATCACCGCCAACGGCGGTGGTTGGGGACCCGCCACAGAGCGCAGTCTTGAAGCAATCCTTATGGATATTCATGACGGCTATATTTCGAAAGAGCAGGCGAGGCGAGACTATCCTTCCCAGATGGAAAGGTGTTCAAAGCAAGGTTGATTACTTGTCTGTCACCAAGAAACATAGGCAGTGAGTGTCGTTAAATTCAAGCGGTGATCGAAAGTAGTTCTCTGACTGCTTTCGATCTCGACTCAAGACATTTTTACGGTCTTGCAACGGCTGTCTCAATCATCGGTTGCGCATGGCATACCTGGCACTCTCGTACTGGGCCAGCAGTATGCAGTCGCTGAATATTTTGTAAATGGCAGTCTCGGCAAAGATTATGGAAGTCTTCCTCGATGCGCAGGGCTAAGGTCGGTGTTTTTTTATGGCACAGCAGGCAGGTTCGCTCACCGGAGGGCGCGGAGGGAGAATGATCGGCATAGTCATGATGGCACGTCAGGCAGTTAACCCTTCCATGCGCTTGGTGGTTGAAATCGAGAGGAAGCAGGGGGCGATGTTTGACGAGCTCGCCGTGACCATAATTAAGTGCGCATCCGAGTGCGACGACCAACAGCGCCGGCAATAATGGGTTTAATTTACTCATAAGGTAAATCGCTATTTGCCAGCAAAGCATATCCAGCCGACAGGAGTATGACGACAATCATGAAGCTGCAGGTCAACCAACTTGCTAATATCCCAGTATTGCGCTTTCTTGGCCCGTCACCCCGTTCTAGAGGCTTGCGTGGCAGTAGCGGTAGAAAAGTAATCAAGACCGCCAAGGCAGAAAGAAAGGTAACTTTCCAAATCTCTTTTATATAAAATCCAACGCCGACAATGTGTAGCAATATCAAAAGCATTATGGCGACACTGAGTCCGTAATGCCAGCGCTTGAAGCTTTTTTGAGTTCCCCATATTTTTTTTCGCACACTCGGGAGGCTAATAGGCAAAGCGAACATCAGCAGGATCATTGCCCACAGGCCGCTCAGCATGGTCCATGATGCTGAAGGCAGTAGGTATTCTATGGTTAAAGGTTCTTTAATCAATAGAATGCCAATGTGTATGACCGCTAGCGCTGTTGCTGCATACCCAAGGTCTCGATGAAGGTTCATGAAAAATTTTCCATCGTAATACGGCTTGGCAAGAGGTCGGCCGCTATAGATGAATAGAATAAGCATAAACACAGCAGAGAAAAGCCCTGAGATATTTGCAAAATCCCAAGCAAGGCCTATTCCAGGTTTTGCATTTGTAAACAAAAGTACAAAGAAGGGCACGGCGATTATCAAAGACAAACGGCCAATTATTGCAGTCATAATTTTCCTCCATGGAAGCTGGAAACTGTGTTTCGCGCGGAAATTATCTTACTAAAGAGCACGTAAGCCTTTTGCTTTTCTGCCTTGTTCTTTGTTGGCCGTGACAATTCTTGATTCCGTAAGATAGGACATGTGCAGACCGAGTCATATCCAAACCTGAAGCGGTCCAAATGTGGGGTGTTGATGAGGGGACGAAGGTTGCTCGGGACCGTGTGCATGACACTCGGTCTACAGAGCGCCACTTTACCGGGCTGGGCTCAAATTGCCCGGACGCATTGTTCATTGACGCTTACGGGAAGCGACTTTGCCCACATTGGCCCTATTGCCAGAGAGGCCTCCGCCAACGGCAGCTTCTGGCCCAAAGAAGCATGTCGCCACCGTCCGTTATGGGTCGAAAGCAGTCAGTCGAGAGTGGCCGCTATTGACCCAAGGTAAATATCTGGATGTTGGGGCCGCTTCGCGGCCCATCGCCGGCAAGCGCGGCTCCCACAGGTACAACGCAAGCCTGAGGCTGTTGATACTTTTGTGGGAGCCGGCTTGCCGGCGATGAGGCCAGCACTGACAGAAGAGCTTTGAGTCAGTGCCCGCTCTGGGTCGAAAGATGCCGCTCACACCTGAAAGGGCTGCCCAATGGCAGCCCTTTCAGGTTTTGGCACCGACTGGCGTGAATGCAATCTCCAGGGCCTTGCCTGCGCACGCATCCCAGCCCGGTCAGGCGGCTCCCTTGGCCTGCTGCTCCAGGTGCACCTGCAAGGTCGGATCGATTTGCAGTGCGCCGGCCAGTTCGTCAAGGTAGGCCCGCTCTGCGTCCTGCTGATCATCCACCAGCATCACGCTGGCCAGGTACATTTCCGCGGCCATGGCCGGGTCCTGGGCCGACTGAGCCACCTCGGCGGCATCGAGTGGCTTGCTGACTTCCTCATCCAGCCATTGCTGCAGTTGCGGGTCGCTGGTGTGACGTTTGATTTCCGCGTAGATCAGCTGTTCTTCCTGCTTGTCGATGCGACCGTCAGCCTTGGCTGCCGCAATCAGCGCGCGCAAGATTGCATGGCTGTGATCCTCGGCCTCGGGGCCGGACAATTGATCGACAGTACGCACCGCCTGTTGCGGGGCTGCCGCCTGGCTGCGCTGCCAGCTTTGATAGGCCTGGAACGCCATCATGCCCAACGACGCCAGGGCCGCGTAATTGGTGCCACCGGAGGAGCGCCCCTGGGTATAGCCGCTAGCGCTGCTGCCACCACCGCCACCCAACAGGCCGCCCAGTAAACCACCCAGGCCACCACCGCCACCCGTTGCACCGCCGCCGCCAAGCAGACCCCCCAGCAAGCCGCCCAAACCGCCCAGGCCGTCTTGCGATGACATGCCGCCGCTCCCTTGTTGCGCTCGCGAGCCTTGCCCGGCCCGCAGTAACTGTTCGAGTAGATCGCTGGTGTTCATGGTACCGCCCTCGGTCGGTAGTCGTTGCCCAGACAAGCAACGATAGCCCCCTCAAGGCGATCCGCCATCACCGTCTGACCGACGGGAAACGCAGGCTTACCGAGCGGGTAGGTTTATGTGAGCATACCCACCCTGCGATGCCCCATCCCATGCCCCAACGAGAGGCTGTATGTCGATTTTCAACGAAAGAACCCTGACGCTGACCCTGGCCGTCGTCGGCCTGTTGGGGCTGTCGAACCTGCATGCCGCCAGCAAACCCACCACCAGGCTGGCACCTGAAATCAACGTCACGGTGCTCGGTGGCAAGTTCAGCTTCAACCTGCCGGCAGGTTTCACCGCGAGTCCTCTGAGCGCTGATGAACAGAGCAGCGAAGGCGCCGGCAGCGTGGGTACCCTCTATGCCAATGCGCAGGAAAGGCGCGTGGTCATGGTGGTCGAGAAACCGCTCCCCGAAGCTTCTCGCCCCGGCGACAACGACGATGCCTTCCTCGACGGCGCCGTCAGTGGCTTCGTCAACCGCCAGAGCGCCGAATTGCCGGACTTTCGACAAACCGGCGAATCGCGCCTCACCCTCAACGGCCTGGGAGTGCGACAAGTCGACAGTACGGCAACCCTGGGCGGCGGCAAAACGTTGAACAGCACCTTTATTGCAGGCTCCGGTGATCGCATGGCCGTCATCCAGGTCATTTCCCGCGGCGACCAAGCCAGCGGTCATGCTGCGCTGGTCAAGCGAATTGCAGGCGAGTCCTCGATGCCGGTTTCGGAATCGCCCGAAAACGGCAGTAAATAGCACGCAACTCAAAGCCCTCCGCCAAAGCGGTACTGCCAGACAATGGCAAAGCCATCGTATTCGCTGCCAGTGCGGCTGTACGCACCATGACTGCCAGACAGCTTCAGCGAATGGTTGCGGTTGACCGGCAGGGTGAGGGTGGCCCCGTAGCGGGTGTTCTCTTGGTAATCGTGGTTGCCGACGCCATTGATCGAGGTGCTGCCGCCGGCAAGGTAAGTGGCATCCAGCGACACCCACACACCGTTGGTGAAGGCGTAGATCATGTGCCCCTGCAGCTGATAGAGCGGGTCTTGGGACGCCGTGCGATTGCCGAAGTAATCGTCATTGTCGGTGAAGTAGGTTGCCGCTGCGGCCAGCTCCAAGGTCACCGCCCCCAGCCGCTTGGAGATCCCCAGTTCGGGCTTGAATGACCAGCGATTGTTGCCCAGGTTGACCAGCCTGCCGGGGTCATATTGGCCAAGGGGCGCGGTGATCGCCAGGCTGGCACCGATGATCACGTCCTGCCGGTAGTCAGCGAACTCGGCAAGGGACAGCGCCGGTGCGCCGTACAGGTTGACCGAGAAACGAAATCTTGGATCGATCAGGCCGGTGACATCACGCTCCCTGGGTTCACCGGCAAACAGCGCAGACCCCTTCAAATGCGCCCTGGGTATGACGACATCGAACTTCCCCGATCGACCCCATACGTCCAGAGACCTGGCAAAGGCAACCACCGCCGACTTGATCTTGATCTTGCCATCCTGCAGCGGTACCGAAGGGCTGGCAGTGACACTGCCATCAAGCTCGCTGTAGCCCATCAGCAAGAAATTGATGCCGACCGGGGTATTGCTGTACGACCTGGGTTCAAGATCTTCGGCAGCGGCCGTGCAGGCCAGCAGGGCAAGTGAGGCGGCGGCGCAGGATTTGTGTGTCATGCACATTCACGCGCTTCCTGTCGGCCCCAGAGTGGTATGTATTGTTGTAGCGCATGGTTTCAAAGTTCGGAGCGTCCGCTTTGGGTCGAACGCAGCCCTTGGTCGCAAGTCTGATCTGGCCTCATCGCCGGCAAGCCGGCTCCCACCTTTACAGTGCCAGGCCTGGGTCCCTGTGGGAGCCGGCT
>NZ_AKJC01000350.1 GCF_000282535.1 Pseudomonas sp. GM84
GGCGATAGGGCCGGGACAGACTTGCCCAACAATCGGCAAATGTGCACCATAGTGCCCACTGTGAGGACGGCCTCACGACGCACCGCGTGACCATTTCCGGGGACGGCCCCATCTTTCGAACGATGGAGACTCATATGTCCTGGATCATCCTGTTCTTCGCCGGCCTGTTCGAGGTCGGCTGGGCGGTCGGCCTCAAGTACACCGACGGCTTCACCCGCCCGCTCCCGACCCTCCTCACCGTCGGCGCCATGGTCATCAGCCTTGGCCTGCTGGGCCTGGCCATGAAAGAGCTGCCGCTGGGCACCGCCTATGCCATCTGGACCGGGGTCGGCGCCGTCGGCACGGTGATCGCCGGCATCATCCTGTTCGGCGAGTCCATGGCCCTGGTGCGGCTGGTCAGTGTGGCGCTGATCGTCACCGGCCTGATCGGCCTGAAAGTCAGCGCCAGCTGACCATCCCCCTCTAACGCATGTCGCCGCGCAAGCGGCTGACTTGCTCGCGCAACAGCTCTGGCTGCGCCGCCTCCACCGGAATGGCGGCGCCCGCCACGATGGTCACCCGCGACCACAGCCGCTTGAAAAAGCCCTTGCCGGAGTCACGGCTGAAGAAGCTGCCCCACAGCCCCTGCAGCGCCAGCGGTATGACCGGCACCGGGGTTTCTTCGAGGATGCGCTTGACGCCCCCCTTGAACACGTCGATTTCGCCGTCGCCCGTCAGTTTGCCTTCCGGGAAGATGCACACCACTTCCCCCGCCGCCAGGTACTCGGCGATGCGGGCGAACGCGCGCTCGTAGGTGGCCGGGTCTTCACTGCGCCCGGCGATCGGGATGGCGCCAGCGGTGCGGAACACGAAGTTGAGCACCGGCAGGTTGTAGATCTTGTAGTACATGACGAAACGGATCGGCCGGCGAATCGCGCCACCGAGCAGCAGCGCATCGACGAACGAAACATGGTTGCACACCAGCAGCGCCGCGCCTTCGTCGGGAATGCGCTCGAGGTCGCGATGCTCCACGCGGTACATCGAATGGCTGAGCAGCCAGATCAGGAAGCGCATGGTGAACTCGGGCACGATCCTGAAGATGTAGGCGTTGACCAGCACATTGAGCAGCGACACCACCAGGAACAGCTGCGGGATGGTCAGCTCGGCCAGGCCCAGCAGGACGATGGTAAGGAGCGCCGACACCACCATGAACAAGGCATTGAGGATGTTGTTGGCGGCAATCACCCGGGCCCGCTGATCCTCGGCGGTGCGTGCCTGGATCAGGGCATACAGCGGCACGATATAGAAGCCGCCGAACACCCCCAGGCCAACGATCGACAGCAGAATCCACCAGGCCTGGCTCATGCCCAGCAGCGTCAGCCAATCATGAGGGGCCGCAGCCACCGGTACATCGCCGGAATGCCACCACCAGAGCAGGCCGAACAGGGTCAGCCCGAACGAGCCGAACGGCACCAGGCCGATTTCCACCTTGCGTCCACTGAGGCGTTCGCACAGCAGCGAGCCCAGCGCGATACCTACCGAGAACAGGGTCAGCACCAGCGTCACCACGCTGCTGTCGCCATGCAGCCAGTCCTTGGCGTACGCCGGGATCTGGGTCAGGTAGATAGCGCCGACGAACCAGAACCACGAGTTGCCGACGATCGAGCGTGACACCGCCGGCGTCTGCCCAAGCCCCATGCGCAGAATCGCCCAGGATTGCGTGAAGATGTTCCAGTCCAGGCGCATCTGCGGCGACGCCGCGGCGGCGCGGGGGATCCAGCGGCTGGCCAGGTAGCCCAGCACTGCGGTGCCGACCACGCCGCCGGCCACCATCGTGGCGTAGCTGCTACTGGCCATCATCACTCCGGCGCCAATGGTGCCGGCCAGAATGGCGAGGAAGGTGCCCATTTCCACCAGGCCATTGCCGCCGACCAGCTCTTCTTCCCGCAAGGCCTGGGGCAGGATCGAGTACTTCACCGGGCCGAACAGCGCCGAGTGGGTGCCCATGCCGAACAGCGCCATCAACATCAGCGCCAGGTGGTCGGTGACGAAGCCGAGCGCGCCGACAGCCATGATGGCGATTTCGGCCAGCTTGATCGCACGGATCAGCGCGTCCTTGGCGAACTTCTCGCCGAACTGCCCGCCCAGCGCCGAGAACAGGAAAAACGGCAGGATGAACAGCAGCGCGCAGAGGTTGACCCAGATCGAGCGGTCGCCGTCGCCGAGGCTGAGCTTGAACAGGATCGCCAGGATCAGCGACTGCTTGAACAGGTTGTCGTTGAAGGCACCCAGCAGTTGGGTGATGAAGAACGGCAAGAAACGCCGCTTGCCGAGCAAGGTGAATTGCGAGGGGTGACTCATCGTCCATGCACCTGAGTTGAACCGAGGATGGCAGTTGCCTTTTTAGACTGCGGGCAACGCCTTGGAAGCCACATCACTGTAGTCAACCGACATTTTTATCATCAGCCGGCCGCGTGAGCGACCCTCAGACCAGCCCGGCACAACATGACCCTGTGGGCGCCGGCTTGCCGGCGATGGGCTGCGCAGCAGCCCCCACGATGTCATATGCTCAGCATCGGCAATCTCCCTCGACAAGGACGTGGCAATGCTCGCCGCCCTGAAGCACTACCCCGCAGCGGTACGCCTGCTGTTGGCAACCACCTTCACCTTGACCTTGGCCCGCGCCCTCACCCTGCCTTATCTGGTGGTCTACCTGGCCGACAACTTCCAGCTCTCGGTCAGCCACATCGGCTTGCTGATCGGCGGCGCACTGATCGTCGCCTCGTTGCTGAGCCTGTATGGCGGGCACCTGGTCGATACCCTGCCCAACCACACCCTGATCAGCGCCAGCACGCTGCTGTTCGCCCTGGCCTTCGCCGCCGCCATCGCCAGCCGCTCGGCATTGGCGTTCTTCTTGTGCCTGGTGCTGATCAACCTGACCCTGGCGGTGGTCGACATCGCCGCCAAGGCCGGCTTCTGCGCCCTGCTTGCGGTGGAACAGCGGGCCGAGGTATTTGCCATCAAGTACACCTTGAGCAATGTCGGTTATGCCCTCGGCCCTCTGCTGGGCGTTGCCATGCTGGAGCTGAACGACCACCTGCCCTTCATCGCCTCGGCGCTGATCGGCCTGGGCATGTGCATGGCTTACTGGCGCCTGGGCGATCGGCGGTTGCAGGCCAGCCTGCAGGCGCAGCCGGGCGCCGGGTTCGCCCAGGTGGCACTGGGCCTTGCGGGCGACCGGCGGCTGGTGTGCTTTACCCTTGGGGGCGTGCTCAGTGCCGTGGTGTTCGGCCAGTTCACCGCCTACCTGTCGCAGTACCTGGTGGTGACCACCAGTGCCAGCGAAGCGGCGCGCCTGGTGGGTTATCTGGTGACGACCAACGCTGTCACGGTTATCGCCTTGCAGTATCTGATCGGCAGGCGCATCAGCCGCCAGCGCCTGATGCCCTGGCTGCTGGCCGGCATGGCCTTGTTCATCGCCGGGCTACTGGGCTTCGCGCTGGCCGGGTCGGTGCTGGCCTGGTGCCTGGCCATGCTGGTATTCACCCTGGGCGAGATCATCGTGATTCCGGCCGAGTACATGTTCATCGACCTTATTGCACTGGAGCATCTGCGTGGGGTGTATTACGGGGCGCAGAACCTGTCCAACCTGGGGGCGGCGCTGGGGCCGGTGATGGTGGGGTTTGCCCTGACGCAGTGGTGGCCGGGGGCGATTTTCTACCTGCTGGTGGTGTCGGTGATACTGGCGGGGGTGTTTTATTGGCTGGGTACGCGCAAGCATTGATGTTGGCTGGGGCGGCCCTATCGCCGGCAAGCCGGCTCCCACAGGGATATCACAGGCCTTGAGGACAGTGGATTACCTGTGGGAGCCGGCTTGCCGGCGATAGGGCCAGTAGCGCCTGCGACGACTCGCCACTGCTACCATCGTCGGCGCTGACGAACCGGCGCCCGCGTGCCAGACTGACTGATCGGGACCGCGTTACCTTTTTTGCTCCGGAGTTTTCATGTCGTTGTCCAGCGGGCTGATCGCCGTGGTCGCCCTGGCCTATATGGCCATCATGTTCGCCATCGCCTTCTACGGCGACCGCCGCAGCACACCGTTGCCGCCGCGGCTGCGTGCCTGGGTGTATAGCCTGTCGTTGGCGGTGTACTGCACCAGCTGGACCTTCTTCGGCGCGGTCGGCCAGGCCGCCGAACAGTTGTGGGCGTTCCTGCCCATCTACCTCGGGCCGATCCTGCTGCTGATCTTCGCGCCCTGGGTGCTGCAGAAGATGGTGCTGATCAGCAAGCAGCAGAACATCACCTCCATCGCCGACTTCATCGCCGCGCGCTACGGCAAGTCCCAGACATTGGCCGTGGTGGTGGCGCTGATCTGCCTGGTCGGCGTGCTGCCGTACATCGCCTTGCAGCTCAAGGGCATCGTGCTTGGCGTCAACCTGCTGATCGGCGCCAATGCCGATGCCACCGGCACCCGCGTGCAGGACACCGCGCTGGTGGTGTCGCTGGTGCTGGCGCTGTTCGCCATCGTCTTCGGCACACGCAGCCTGGACGTGACCGAACACCACCGGGGCATGGTGCTGGCGATTGCCTTCGAATCGATGATCAAGCTGCTGGCCTTCCTCGCCGTCGGCGTGTTCGTGGTGTTCAACCTGTACGACGGCTTCGACGACCTGCTGACCCAGGCGCGCCAGTCGGTGCAGCTCGACAGCTACTGGCATGAAACCATCAACTGGCCGTCGATGGTGGTGCAGACTGCCGTAGCGATGATGGCGATCATCTGCCTGCCGCGGCAGTTCCACGTGACCGTGGTAGAGAACATCGAACCGCAGGACATGCGCCTGGCGCGCTGGGTATTCCCGATGTACCTGGCGCTGGCCGCGCTGTTCGTGGTGCCCATTGCCCTGGCCGGCCAGATGCTGCTGCCCGGCACGGTGATTTCCGACTCCTTCGTGATCAGCCTGCCGTTGGCCGAGGCACATCCGAGCCTGGCGCTGCTGGCCTTCATCGGTGGCGCCTCGGCCGCCACCGGCATGGTCATCGTCGAGGCCGTGGCGCTGTCGACCATGGTGTCCAACGACATGCTGCTGCCATGGCTGCTGCGCCGCAACAATGCCGAACGGCCGTTCGAGGCCTTCCGTCACTGGATGCTGTCGGTGCGCCGGGTGACCATCGTGGCCATCCTGTTGCTGGCCTACGTCAGCTATCGCCTGCTCGGTTCCACCGCAAGCCTCGCGACCATCGGCCAGATCGCCTTCGCCGCCGTGACCCAGCTCACCCCCGCCATGCTCGGCGCACTGTACTGGAAGCAGGCCAACCGCCGCGGCGTGTTCGCAGGCCTGGCAGCGGGCATTTTCCTGTGGTTCTACACCCTGGTGCTGCCCATCACCGCCCACAGCCTGGGCTGGTCGCTGGAGCTGTTCCCCGGCCTTGCATGGCTGCACGGCAACCCACTGAACCTGCCCATCACGCCCCTCACCCAAGGCGTGGTGCTGTCGCTGACCGGCAACTTCACCCTGTTCGTCTGGGTCTCGATGCTGTCACGCACCCGCGTCTCGGAGCACTGGCAGGCCGGGCGCTTCATTGGCCAGCAGACCAGTGCCCGGCCCAACAGCAAGCCATTGCTGGCCGTGCAGATCGACGACCTGCTGACATTGGCCTCGCGCTTCGTCGGTGAAGAACGCGCGCGGCAGAGCTTCATCCGCTTCGCCTACCGCCAGGGCAAAGGCTTCAACCCCAACCAGAATGCCGACGGCGACTGGATCGAACACACCGAACGGCTGCTCGCTGGCGTACTCGGCACCTCTTCGACCCGGGCCGTGGTCAAGGCGGCCATCGAAGGCCGCGACATGCAGCTCGAAGACGTGGTGCGCATCGCCGACGAAGCCAGCGAGGTGCTGCAGTTCAACCGCGCGCTGCTGCAAGGGGCCATCGAAAACATCAACCAGGGCATCAGCGTGGTCGACCAGAACCTGCACCTGGTGGCCTGGAATCGCCGTTACCTGGAGCTGTTCAATTACCCCGACGGGCTGATCAGCGTCGGCCGGCCAATCGCCGACATCATCCGCTACAACGCCGAGCGCGGCCTGTGCGGCCCCGGCGAGGCGCAAGTGCATGTGGCGCGACGCCTGCACTGGATGCGCCAGGGCCGTGCGCACTCCTCGGAGCGGCTGTTCCCCAATGGCCGGGTGATCGAGCTGATCGGCAACCCGATGCCCGGTGGCGGCTTCGTCATGAGCTTCACCGACATCACCCCGTTCCGCGAGGCCGAGCAGGCATTGCGCGATTCCAACGAGGGGCTGGAGCAGCGCGTGGCCGAACGGACTCACGAGCTGTCGCAGCTGAACCAGGCACTGTCGGAGGCCAAGAGCCAGGCCGAAGCGGTCAGCAAGTCCAAGACCCGCTTCCTGGCGGCAGTCAGCCACGACCTGATGCAACCGCTCAACGCCGCGCGGCTGTTCTCCGCCGCCCTGTCGCAACAGGCCGAAGGCCTGAACGAGGAAGCCCAGCAACTGGTCCAGCACATGGACAGTTCGCTGCGCTCGGCCGAAGAGCTGATCAGCGACCTGCTGGATATTTCGCGCCTGGAAAACGGCAAGATCACCCCGGACGCCAAGCCGTTCGCCCTCAACGAGCTGTTCGACACCCTCGGCGCCGAGTTCAAGCTGCTGGCCGCCGAGAAGGGCCTGGAGTTCCGCCTGCACGGCAGCCGCTTGCGCGTCGACAGCGACATGAAACTGCTGCGCCGGGTGCTGCAGAACTTCCTGACCAATGCGCTGCGTTACGGCAAGAGCCCGCTCCTGTTGGGTGTTCGCCGTCAGAGTGAGCACTTGTGGCTGGAGGTCTGGGACCGTGGCCCAGGCATCGCCGACGACAAGCTGCAAGTGATTTTCCAGGAGTTCAAGCGCCTGGACAGCCACCAGACCCGCGCCGAAAAAGGCCTGGGGCTGGGCCTGGCGATCGCCGATGGCTTGTGCCGGGTGTTGGGTCACCCCCTCGAGGTGCGCTCCTGGCCGGGCAAGGGCACGGTGTTCCGCGTCAAGGTGCCGATCGCTCGCCAGCCAGCGGCAGCGCCAAGCGCGCCACTGGAACAGGCCAGCCAGCCGCTGGCCGGCCTGCAGGTGCTGTGCATCGACAACGAAGACAGCATCCTGATCGGCATGAACAGCCTGCTCAGCCGCTGGGGCTGCCAGGTGTGGACGGCGCGCAATCGCGCCGAGTGCGAAGCGCTGCTGGAAAAGGGTATGCGCCCGCACCTGGCGCTGGTGGACTACCACCTGGATGACGGTGAAACCGGCACCGGGCTGATGGGCTGGCTACGGGCTCGTCTGGGCGAGCCGGTGCCGGGGGTGGTGATCAGTGCCGATGGCAGCAAGGAAACCCTGGCCACGGTGCATGCCGCGGGCCTGGATTACCTGGCCAAGCCGGTCAAGCCGGCGGCCCTGCGCGCCCTGCTCAATCGCCATCTGAGCCTGGTGCAGTAAGCGCAGCGTCCGCCAACGCCTCATCGGATAACGCCCGCTCCAGCAGCTCGGCCGGCAGGCTCTTGCTGGCCCGGGCGCCGAGCAGCTTGAGCTGTTCGCTGCGGCTGACCAGGTTGCCGCGCCCCTCGCACAGTTTGTTGCGCGCTGCGGCATAGGCCTTGTCGACCTGCTGCAAGCGCGTGCCCAGTTCGTCCAGGTCCTGGATGAACAACACGAACTTGTCATACAGCCAACCGGCGCGCTCGGCGATCTCGCGCGCGTTCTGGCCCTGGCGCTCCTGCTTCCACAAGCTGTCGATCACCCGCAGGGTGGCGAGCAAGGTGGTCGGGCTGACGATCACGATCTGCCGGTCGAAGGCTTCCTGGAACAGGTTGGGCTCGGCTTGCAGGGCCGCCGAGAATGCCGCCTCGATGGGCACGAACAGCAATACGAAATCCAGGCTGTGAAGGCCTTCGAGGCGGTTGTAGTCCTTGCTGGACAAGCCTTTGACATGGTTGCGCAGCGACTGCACGTGCTGTTTCAGCGCGTTTTCATCGTTGTTGCTGACGTACTGCTGGTAGGCGGTCAGGCTGACCTTGGCATCGACCACCACCTGCTTGTCGCCGGGCAGCATGATCAACACGTCGGGTTGGTAGCGTTCGCCCTCGGCGCTCTTGAGGCTGACCTGGGTCTGGTATTCGCGACCCTTTTCCAGGCCGGCGTGTTCCAGCACCCGCTCGAGGATCAGTTCGCCCCAGTTGCCCTGGGTCTTCTGGCCCTTGAGCGCCTGGGTGAGGTTGGTGGCTTCGTCGGACAGGCGCAGGTTGAGCTGCTGCAGGCGCTCCAGCTCCTTGCCCAGCGAGAAGCGCTCACGGGCCTCCTGCTGGTAGCTCTCCTCGACGCGCTTTTCGAAGGCCTGGATGCGCTCCTTGAGCGGGTCAAGCAACTGACCCAGGTGTTGCTGGCTGGTCTGGGCGAAGCGCTGCTCGCGCTCGTCGAAGATTTTCGTGGCCAGGTCGGCGAACTGCGCGCGCAGGGTGTCGCGTGCTTCCTGCAGGTCTTCCAGACGCTGCTGGTGGCTATCCTGCTGCTCGCGCAGCTCGGCCTCGAGTCGCGCCGTCTGGGCTTCCAGGCGACGCAGCTCGGCTTCACGGTTGGCCCGTTCCAGGTGCCAGGCGTGGGCGGCGTCGCGAGCATTGTCGCGGTCGATCTGCAGCAGCTCCAGTTCGCGGCCCTGGGCAGCCAGCTGGGTCTGCTTGACGGTGTTGGCCTCGCTGAGGTCGCTGACCTCGTCGCGACTGGCCTCCAGTTGTGCCTGCAAGCCCGCCTGGGCCAGTTGGGCGGCATTGAGGCGCTCTTCGAGCAAGGCCTGCTCGCCTTGCCGGGCACCCTGGCGACGCTGCACATGCATGACCCAACCCAGGCACGGCAAGGCGCCTGCTACCAAGCCCAGCAGAATGCTGGTCAGATCCACTGTCATGCTTACCCCGATCAAGCTGTTGCAAATTGAGTGCAGCTTATCAGCCTGTTTGATCTGGCGCCTGTGCCGGCCCTATCGCGGGCAAGCCCGCTCCCACAAGGATCGTGTTGTACCTGTAGGAGCGGGCTTGCCCGCGATAGGGCCGGTACAGACGCCGCAAGACTCAAGCTTGGGCCAACTGCCTCAATAACCGCCGCGCTTCCTGCGACCCCTGCCCCGCCGCCAGCTCCAACCAGTAGCGCGCCAGCTCCGGCTCGCTGGCCTGGCACAGCCGCGCGTACTCCAGTTGCGCCAGGCGATCCCCTGCCCGCGCCGCCTGGCGCAGCAGGTCATGGCCGATGCGTCGGTCACGGGCGTTGCCACAATCGCGACACAGCATCTGCCCCAGACGGCTCTGGGCCTCCACCACGCCCTGGCGTGCCGGTTGCTTGAGCAGGCGCCCGGCCAGGTGCTTGACCTGTTGCTTGTCGCCCAGGCGCGGGCTGTCGAGCAGCCAAAGGGCTACTTTCAGCGAAAAACGCTTGGGTGCAGGCGCAGACGACGAAATGGCAGGGCTGGCGAGATGTTTACCGCGAAACTTCATGAGCAACAGAGAAGGCAACTCGAAAGGCGCGCCACTCTACCCTTTTTTCTACGGTATGACCTGTGGATTTCCGGAGGATTGAAAAAAAATTTCCATGATCTTTTCTTGACGTTTTCAAACGGATGACGAGACGGTCGGCAGGCGCCTGATGATTGTCCGACAGTTCGATGATTTGCTGGCACGCCCGTTCTAGAGCAAGCGCTCGGGACAATCCACAGTTCCTGTGGATAACTCGGTGGACAACCCCCTAAAGTACCCTGCAAACCCCCATGAAATGGGGCTTACAGTCAAACTGACGATTTTTTCACCAGTAAAAATTAGTGTTTTTTTTCATTGACTTAAGGTGCCAGTCAAGGCATTGGCGAGCCTTTTGGGGGCTGTTGCCACGCTGTTACACACCATGCTTCTAATGTGCACAAGTGCACCGAAAACCTGCATTCGAATGCACGAAATCGGCACATCCTCGCGTTTGGCGGTCCATTCCCCCTCTTCCCACAACGCTAAAGAAACGCCATACTGCGCGGCTCGCCTGAAGAAACGTGACAACGCTTGCAAAGCCTGCAGCGTTCCGGTAAGGTGCGCCTCGTTAGTACCAAGCTGAAAGTCAATTCTGGCCAGATGCGTCCTTGCAGATCTGCTCCTCCCAAGAGCGTGACTGCTGAAACCAGGACCGGCCCTTTCGATGATTCACTCGCCAGCCTTGCGCTGCTCAAGCACGAATCACGTGACAGATTGATCAGGATTCAATTCCGGATGGCCTAGAACCTTGGCCCCGGGATATTGCCTGCCCTCTGAAGTACCTACCAGTCAGCCCAAGCGCCCACATTTGATTGCGCTCTCTCTGGCTGCCCTGTTCCAGTCAGGTTCGTTCGTCCCTTAATAAAGGCGTCACTGGAACGTTTCTATCATGCACGGATCATAACCCCCGTGTTTAAAGCAGGAACCTCCAACAATATGCAAACTCATCATCAGATGATGGCTGCCATTGGCACCCTCTCCCAGGCCTTCTCGCCGTTGAAGTGCCTTATCACTGCCCCACGCAAGGGCAACTTCAGTTTCACCCTGGTAGACGAACACGGCGTCGCCTGCCACACCGAACGCCTGTACCCCGAACAGTACAACCGCTCGGAACCTCTGCAGGCAGTAATCGCCCGGACCCGCCAGTCGCTCACCGCGTGAGCGGCGAATGCCCGGGCATTCAGCCGCTGAATGCCACTGCAGGCAAGCTGCCTGATCGTTCTTGGCCTAATTGCCGCAGGGCATATGGCACTCGACGTCAGGCAGCAATCGATTTAAAAACAGCTCTTTACACCACGCTTATCACACTACACTTCAACTCGAGCGGCTCTATCCGCTTCCGGCGGGCCTGATCATTCACCAGCTGCCAAGCTCCAGCGCCCGTCGGCCCTTTACTGCTCGAGGGCATCATGGGTATCGCGGCGAATGAATTGTGTCAGTATGTGATCCGACCAACCCTGGTCTACCTGAATCGTCATTGCGCCAGTGCCGAAGCCCTGCTATTGGGTATCGCGGCCAGCCAGTCGGCGCTTGGCTCTGCCTTGCATGACCGCCGTGGCCACGGCCTCTACCGCATCGGCGAAAGCCGGCACCAGGCGGTGTGGGACGACTTCCTCGCCCGTGATCCGGAACTTGCCAGCCTGGTACGCGGCCTGGCGAGCCAGCACGCGTTTCTCGGCGGCCCGCACCTGGAACTCACGGTCAACTTGCGCTATTCCACCGCCATCGCCTGGATGCTCATCGAAGCCCAGTCCACCCCGCTGCCTGCCCCTGACGATCTGTTAGGCCAGGCACGTATCTGGCGTCAGATTTTTCACCCGCAAGGTCGCCTGCGCGACTTCACCCAAGCCTGGCAGCTGTGCATTGCTCAGAAATTGCCAGAGGCATCTTGAGAACTGTCCTACAGTATTGCCGGAAAAAAAGGAATTTTGGTCGGATTGTTCTACAAAACCGCTCTATCTCCTGTGATTCAGGCTATAGCGCAGCGCGTGATTTGTTGGTAGCTTTTCGCCCCGGAGATCCCAAGGAGTTTCTAATAATGAAAAAAGTAATGCTCAAAACCTCCCTCGGCGTAGCCGTTGCTCTCGCTTCCAGCCAACTGTTCGCTGCCGGTTTTGCCCTCAACGAACAGAGCGTCAGTGGCATGGGGACAGGTTTCGCGGGTCGTTCTTCCGCTGCCGATGATGCCAGCACCGTATATGGCAACCCTGCCGGCATGTCGCGCCTGAAGCGCGAACAAGTCACGGTAGGTGGCGCAGCCGTAATCGCTAAAACTGACATTTCGGGCCGTGGTAGCAACTTCGGGGGGGAAACCGATGGCGACATGGTGCCGACTGTTGGTGTGCCGATGGGCTTCTACGTCAAGCCGATCGACGACCATTGGAGTGTAGGTTTCGGCGTTTATGTGCCATACGGCCTGATTACCGACTATGGCAGCGATGATGCGGCACGCTACTGGGGCAAGAAGAGCAAGGTCGAGGTCATCACCTTCCAGCCAACCGTCAGCTATGCCTTCAATGACAAGGTGTCGATCGGTTTCGGTCCGACCATCAACCGTATCAAGGGCGAGCTGGGCTCGAACCTGGCCAGCAAGGCCTTCCTGGGCCCCAACGGCCCGGATGGCGAAGTCAAGATCAAAGGCGACGACACTGCTGTCGGTTACAACATCGGTGTGCTCGTTCAAGCCACCGACCGTACCCGCCTCGGTCTGACTTATCATTCGATGGTCGACTACGAGCTTGAAGGCGATACCCGCGTTTCCTACCCGATTCCACAGCTGGGTCTGAGCGGCAAATTTGACGCCAGCTTGAAAATCAAGACGCCAGAGTCCGTGGACTTCTCGGTCACCCATGAACTCGATGACAACTGGACGCTGTACGCGGGTAGCACCTGGACTCGCTGGAGCCGTCTGGAAAACATCACTGTAGAGAACGAGGCACCAGCGAATTATCCGCTGCGGACCATCACTGAAGAGCAGAACTGGCATGACACCTGGGCTCACGCCATTGGTGCGGCCTACAAGGTGAACAAGGAGTGGACCCTGCGTGCAGGCTTCTCCGTCGACCAGTCGCCTACCAACAACCACGATCGCTCGCCGCGCATTCCTACCGGCGATCGAAAAGCGGTCAGCTTTGGTGCCGGCTGGAGCCCGAACGACGACATGACCATTGATGTTGCCTACTCCTACCTGTGGGAAGAAGACACCAAGGTCAACAACCTGCCGGACTCGGCGACGGAAGCGGCCTTGAAGGGCAGCTACCAGGCCAAGTACGAGAACAGCGCACACGGTATCGGTGCTTCGCTCACCTACCGTTTCTGATTCGTACCTGTTCCATGAAAAACCGCCCTCGTGGCGGTTTTTTCATGCCTGCCCTCGCTCGCCGCTGATCAGCACCTTGGCTTTGGCTTTGGCTTTGGCTTTGGCTTTGGCTTTGGCTTTGGCTTTTAAGTGCACGGTAGATCAGTCACCGCCAATTGCGACGTCAGGAGGCCGAGCGGAGGTCTTGCGGAGGGAGGCGACGGGCATGGATGCCCGTCGAGCGCTGGGCCCCAGGATGGGGCCTGCAGCGCGGTCCTCCCGGGAGCAAGACCGGAGCGAGGGAACCCCGGAGCGAAGCGTAGGGGCCGGATGTAGGAGCCAGCCTTTTTTGGTTACTTTTTGGGGCGTTTGCCAAAAAGTGACCCGCCGT
>NZ_AKJC01000351.1 GCF_000282535.1 Pseudomonas sp. GM84
GTATGCCGGCTTCGGCTGCCGCCGCGGCTGCCCGGTGGATGTCCTCGACACCCTGCTGCGCCAGAGCCTGGCTTCACAAGGCCTGGCGCTGGATACGCTACGTGGCATCGCCACTATCAGCCTGAAAGCCGACGAACCCGGGCTGCGCCAGTTGGCCCTGCGTCACGGCTTGATCCTGGTGGTATTCGATGCCAGCCAGCTACAGGCATTCGAACCCTTGCTCAGTCATCGCTCAGCACCGGCCTACGCCCACAGCGGCTGCTGGGGCGTCGCCGAAAGCACGGCGTTGGCGCTGGCCAGCCGCGAACTTGGCTCGGCCAGACTGCGGGTCACGCGGCAAAGCCACGGGCCGGCTACCGTCGCCCTGGCCTGTGGCGGATAATCGCTTCAACCATTCTTCTGCAAGGAATTTCCATGACGGTCTACTTCATCGGTGCCGGCCCTGGCGACCCGGATCTGATCACAGTCAAGGGGCAGCGCCTGATCCGACAGTGCCCGGTCATCATCTACGCCGGCTCCCTGGTACCGGCGGCGGTACTCGAAGGCCACCAGGCCGAGACGGTCATCAACAGTGCCGAGCTGCACCTCGAACAGATCATCGAGGCCATGCGAGCTGCCCATGCACAAGGCCAGGATGTCGCCCGTGTACACAGTGGCGACCCCAGCCTGTACGGCGCCATCGGCGAACAGATCCAGCATTTGCGTGAGCTGGGCATCGACTACCAGATCATTCCCGGGGTCACGGCGACCGCCGCCAGTGCCGCCTTGCTGGGTTGCGAACTGACCCTGCCGGACGTGGCGCAGACGGTCATTCTGACCCGCTACGGCGACAGTTCACCCATGCCGGCCGGGGAGCAACTGGGCGACCTGGCCCGCCATGGTGCGACCTTGGCCATTCACCTGGGCGTCAAGCACCTGCCGCGAATCGTCGAGGAACTGCGCCCCCACTATGGCGCCGAGTGCCCGATCGCCGTGGTCCATCGTGCCACCTGGCCGGACCAGGACTGGGTTCGCGGCACCCTGGCCGATATCGTCGAGCAGGTCGCCAGCAAAGGTTTTCGCCGCACGGCGCTGATCCTCGTCGGCCATGTGCTGGGCGACACACCGTTCGCCGCGTCGGCCCTGTACCGCGCCGGGCACGCGCATCTGTACCGCCCTGGCGGGTGAGCATTGCCACCGGTACGCCAGCCATAGCAGACTGCAAAACTGTCCCCTGCGTACCGGAGTCACGCCCATGCTGGAGCTACGCCCCAATTGCGAATGCTGCGATGCCGACTTGCCGGGCGACAGCCCAGAGGCATTCATCTGCTCGTTCGAATGTACATTTTGTCGTAACTGCACCGAAACGCGCTTCCAGGGCCGTTGCCCGAACTGCTCAGGCCAATTGCTGCCCCGCCCCACACGGGTTGGACCGGCGTTGAGCAACAACCCGGCCTCGACCCATCGCGTCCTCAAGCCCCACTCGGCCTGCAAGTAACGGCCCAGCGGCACCCGGCATCGCCGCGTCCGGGCGATGCCTCTTCCGACATGTTGTAGGAATTTTCCACAACTCCTGCTTGCTTGTTCAACAGTTCTATACTCGCCATTACCAAGGAATCGGAATGGCCGTATCGTGCTGCGCTGCAGAAAGAACTTGCAGACGTATTCCTGATTAAGCACAGGAAACGGACCACATTCCGACAGGAGTTAACTACATGACAACAGTGTTGATCGTCGACGACCACCCCATCGTCAGGCTGTCCATGCGCCTGCTGCTGGAGCGTGAGCGCTTCCGTGTGGTTGGCGAGGTAGGCAACGGCAGCGAAGTGGCGCAGGTAGCGCGCGAGCTACGGCCCGATGTGGTGATACTGGACATCGGCCTGCCGGGCCTGGATGGCATGGAGGTCATCAAGCGCCTTCAGCAGCTGGAGCCCACCCCCAAGATCATGGTGCTGACCGGGCAAGCTAGCGAGCTCTACGTGCGCCGCTGCCTGGATGCCGGCATTGGCGCGTTCGTGACCAAGGATGAAGACCATGACGCCTTGATTTTCGCCCTCAAGGCATTGGTCAAGGGCTATTCCACGTTTCCCCAGATGTCGGTCAACAGCAATACGCTGGACAGCGAACCCAAACGCCTGGAAAGCCTGTCCAACCGGGAGATGGAAGTGCTGCGACGCCTGGCCCGAGGCGAAAACAACAAGCACATCGGCAGCAGCATGAACCTCAGCGCCAAGACCATCAGCACATACCGGGGGCGCATCATGGAAAAGCTCAAGACCGAGTCGTTGGTGGAAATGGTCGATCTGGCCAAACGCAACCACGTCAACTGAGCGCAACACCGCCATGAATCGCTTCTCGGCCGGCGTGCTCCTGCTCCTGAGCCTGGCCTGCTGCCCCCTGCCAACACTCGCCGACGCCGAGCCACGCCAGTTGCTGGCGCGCGCCACCAGTGCCACCCAGCCGCTGCGCCTGGACAGCCAGGACCGCCAGTGGCTGCAGCAGCGCCAAGTCTTGTTGCTGGGCAGTTCGCGCCCCGACTACCCGCCGTTTGAAATCAATATCAGCCCGTCCGACTATGAAGGCCTGAGTGCCGACTTCGCAGGGCTGATCGGTGAGCAGTTGGGTATCCCCGTGCAAGTCAGGCGTTTTGCCAGTCGCCATGAAGCGATCACTGCCCTGCGTGAGGGCAAGATCGACCTGCTGGGCAGCTCCAACGGCTTCGAAGCGGCCGATGCCCAACTCAAGCTCAGCCTGCCCTATGCCGACGACCTGCCCGTGATCGTCATCCGTGAAGGCCGCAGCCTGAAAAACAACCCGGACCTCGCCGGCATGCGCCTGGCGATGGTCGACCATTACCTGCCCGGCGAGACGGTCCGCGCCCTTTACCCCAAGGCTCAACTGAGCCTCTACCGCTCGACCCTGGCAGGCCTGGCGGCCGTCGAGCTCGGCGAAGCGGATGCGTACCTGGGCGATGCCATCAGCACCGACTACCTCATCGGCAAAAGCTACCAGGGCACGGTGAAAATCGATCATTTCTGTCAGGCCAGGCACGGCAGTTTTTCCTTTGCCCTGGCCAACGACAACCCGCGCCTGCATCGCCTGATCGACGCCGCCCTGGACCAGATCACCGAAAGCGAGCGCCTGACCATCCTGCGACGATGGACCAGTGGCAACACCAGCCTGCTGCTGGAGCGCCACCTCTCTGCACTGAGCGATGAAGAAAAGACCTGGATCGAACGCCATCCGACGGTCAGCGTGCTGGTCGACCCGGCGCTGGCACCGCTGACGTTCAACGATGCCCAACAACGCACCAGCGGTATTACCGTCGACCTGCTCAAGCAGATCACCCTGCGCACCGGGCTACAGTTCAAGTTCATGGAGCGTCCGGCCGTGCAGACCATGGTCGAGCAGGTGTCGCAAGGCGAAGCGCAAATGATCGGTGCGCTCGGCTATGGCGTCGATCGTGCCAACCAATTGCGCTATACCCGGCCTTACCTGGTCAGCCCACGGGTGCTGGTGACGCGCAGTCAGGCGGCGTGGCCGCTGCAAAGCAGAGACCTCGATGGCAAGCGCATCGCCCTGCTGAGCGGTTCGCCGTTGCGCGGCGAGGTGCTGCGCCAGTACCCGAGTGCCAAGGTAGTCGAAGCGGCCAACCCGTTGGCGCTGATGGAAGCGGTGGCCAACGGCAATGCCGATGTGGCGTACAGCAGCCATATCAATGCCACGTACTACATCAACCATGTGTTCAAGAACCAGTTGCGCATCGCCAGCATCCTGGGCGACGACCCTGCCGTTGCAGCGTTTGCCGTCGCCCCTGATCAACCCCAGCTGCAGGCCATCCTGGACAAGGCACTGCTGAGCATCCCGCCCGAAGAACTGGATCAGTTGGTCAACCGCTGGCGCACCAGTTCGCTGGTCAGCGACAGTCAATGGCGCAATTACCGCACGCTGGCACTGCAGGTGCTGGTGCTCTCGGCCCTGCTGCTGGCCGGCGTGGTGTTCTGGAACAGTTACCTGCGCAAATTGATCCATCAGCGTACCGAAGCCCAACATGCATTGCAGGCGCAATTGGCGCTCAGCCGCGGCCTGCTCGAACAGTTGCGCCAGGCCAAGGACGATGCAGAACAGGCCAGCCAGACCAAAAGCACCTTCCTGGCCACCATGAGCCATGAAATCCGCACACCGATGAATGCGGTGATCGGCTTGCTCGAACTGGCCCTGGAGGACAGCGCCGCCGGCCGCAGCGACCCCGCGACGCTGCGCACCGCGCACGATTCGGCGGTAGGCCTGCTAGGGCTGATCGGCGACATTCTGGACATCTCGCGCATCGAGTCCGGGCACATGACCTTGCAGCCTGTGGCCACCGACCTGGTCGAACTGGTGCGAGGCACCCTGCGGGTCTTCGAAGGCAATGCCCGCAGCAAGGGCCTTTACCTGCAAAGCGAGCTGCCGGCGGGCCCTGTCTGGGTACTGGCAGACCCGCTGCGCATCAAGCAGATCCTGTCCAACCTGCTGAGCAATGCCATCAAGTTCACCGATCGCGGCGAGGTGCACACCAGCCTGCAACTACAGCCGACCACCACGGGCGACGACATCCAGGTGGAACTGTGCGTGCGTGACACGGGAATCGGCATTGGCGTGGCAGATCAGGCCCGGCTGTTCAGTGCCTTTGCCCAGGCCGAAGGCCCGCGGGCACACCAGGGCGCCGGCCTGGGCCTGGTAATCAGCCGTACCCTGGCCGAGCTGATGGGCGGCAAGCTGCATTTGCAAAGTGTCGAAGGCGTGGGCACCCGGGTGCACGTCAAGCTGCAATTGCCAGCCGCTGCCGAGCCCCCGCCAGTAGCGTTCGTCCCGCCACACCCGGAACGCGAAAGCCGGCCGCTGAACATCCTGGTGGTCGACGACTACCCCGCCAACTTGTTGCTGCTGGAGAAACAGCTCAACACCCTGGGTCACCGGGTAACCCTGGCCGAGCATGGCGAAGCGGGGTTGGCATTATGGCAAGCGGCGGCATTCGACCTGGTGATCACCGATTGCAGCATGCCGGTGATGGACGGCCATGAACTGACCCGCAGGATTCGACAACTGGAGCACGAAAAGGGAGGGTCCGGCTGCAGGATCCTTGGGGTCACCGCCAACGCCCAGGCCGAAGAACGTGAGCGCTGCCTGGCCAGCGGCATGGATGACTGCCTGTTCAAACCGATTGGCCTGCGCACGCTGAAAATGCACCTGCCCCAGGCCCGAACCGACGCAGACACCTCCACCCTGCCGGCCAGTGGGTTCCACCTCAGCGAACTGCGTCACCTGACCCAGGATGACCCGCAACTGATCCGACATCTGCTCGAGCAACTGGCGCAAAGTGCCAGTGAAGACCTCGCCTCACTGCGTGCGCTGGGAACGACACCGGACAGTGACACCCTGGGCCGCATCGCCCACCGAATCAAGGGCGGTGCCAAAATGCTCAAGGTGCGCGGTGTAGTGAGCGATTGCGAGGCCATCGAGCACGCCCAGGCGCAAGGCCTGCCCACCCAGGCGCTGCGCCAGCAGCTGGAAACCAGCCTGCTGACCCTTCAGCGTGAATTGGCCGACTCCCTCAGTGCAATTGCAACGTCGAACTGATCTGGCTGATGGCGTCGACCACGTGGCGTGAACCCTGCTGAATCTCCATGATCACTGTCCCGGCCTCGTTGGCCAAGGCCACGCCGCGCCCCGTGCGCGTCAGGCTCGATTGCATGCTGGCCACCGCCGTCAGCGAAAGGTCATGGTTCTGTCGCACCACATCGACGATTTCCAAGGTCGCCTTGCTGGTGCGCGCCGCCAGGCTGCGCACTTCGTCGGCGACCACGGCAAAACCGCGGCCATGTTCACCGGCACGCGCCGCCTCGATGGCGGCGTTCAGGGCCAGCAGGTTGGTCTGGTCGGCGATGCCGCGAATGGTCAGCACAATCTGCCCGATCACGTCCGACTGTTTGCTCACGGCATCGATGCTGCGCGCGGCGTCATTGAGCTCCTGGGAAATCTGTTCGATGACCTGCACCGTCTGCTGTACCACCTCGGTGCCTTTGCGCGCACAAGCGTCGGTCTGTACCGAACTGGCATGGGCCGCGTCGGCGGCGCTTTGCTGGGTGCTGACCTGGGCCGTGATATCGCTGGCGAACTTGACCACCTTGTACAACCGCCCCTTGCTGTCGAAGATCGGGTTGTAGGACGCCTCCAGATACACCGTCTGGCCCTGTTTGTTGACCCGCTCGAAGCGATGGGAATGGTATTCGCCGCGATTCAGCGAAGCCCAGAACTCACGATACTGGGCCGATTCACGCTCATGGGGCTGGCAGAACAGCCCATGATGACGGCCGACCACTTCTTCCAGGCGATAGCCCATGGTCGTGAGGAAATTCTGGTTGGCCTTGATCACCCGACCTTGCGGATTGAACTCGACCACGGCCATCGAACGGCCGATGGCCTTGAGCTGGCTCTGGCTTTCATGTTCATCCTTGACCCGCTGGCTGATGTCGGCAGCCACCTTGATGACGCTGGTGACCTGCTGACGTTCATCCACTACCGGCATGTAACTGGCTTCCAGCCAGACCTCGCGGCCCGCCTTGTCGACGCGTTCGAAGGTGCCACTGATGGCCCTGCCCTCGCCCAGATCGCGCCATAACTGCTGGTATTCGGCACTTTTGGCAAAGGCCGGATCGCAGAACAACCGATGGTGCTTGCCGCGCAGTTCCTCGGCGCTGTAACCCATGGCCTGGCAGAACTGTGCATTGGCATCGAGGATGGTGCCGTCAGGCGCGAACTCGATCATCGCCATGTTGCGGCTGATCGCAGCAAGCTTGGCTTGCGTTTCGGCGAGGGCCTGGCGGGTGCGTTGAATCTCGAGCAGATCGGACTTGCGATGGAAGTCGAACATGGCGCCGGGGTCCTATGTGCGCAGGGTTTCCTGAGCATAGATCGGCGCGGACGGCATGCAAGCACAATGCTACTACTTAATGATTAGTCATATGG
This sequence comes from Pseudomonas sp. GM84, assembly GCF_000282535.1. Lineage (GTDB taxonomy): Bacteria > Pseudomonadota > Gammaproteobacteria > Pseudomonadales > Pseudomonadaceae > Aquipseudomonas. The sequence continues at coordinate 6,988 of NZ_AKJC01000351.1, forward strand.
TTGTAACATCGCGCTAACAGAGGTCAGACCGCTCAGGAACTCTCCCGCACCATCAACTCGAACCCCAGATCCTGCTGCTCGGTCGCTACCCGCTTGCCATCGAGCAACGCCAGCAACGCCTGCGCCGCCCCCCGACCAACGGCAGCCCGCGGCGTGCGGATCGAGGTCAGCCGCGGCACCATGTGCGCCGACGCCGGCAAGTCGTTGAACCCGACCATCGCCACCTGACGCGGTACCTCGATGCCCTGGCGCAGCGCCTGCAGTACCGCGCCCTGGGCGAGGTCGTCGTTGCAGAAGAAAATGCCATCCACGTCGGGCGCCTTGGTCAGCAACTGGCTGAACAGTTCGCTGCCCAACCCGATCGACGAGGGCTGCGGCGCCAGCACCTCCAGCTCGGTCGCCTGCAGGCCGGCTTCGGCCAGGGCCTGGCGGAAACCTTCGGCGCGTTGCATCACCCGCGGGTCAAGCTGAGCGGCGATGAAGGCGAGGCGCCGACGACCACGCTCGATCAGGTGGTGCGCGGCAGCGCGTCCGGCCTGCTGCTGGGAAAAGCCCACCGACAGGGCCCCAGCCTCCCCGCCCAGTTCCATCATGTGCACACAAGGCACACCACTGGCCGTCAGCATCTGCCGCGAGGCTTCGCTGCGGTCGAAACCGGTGAGCAGCATGCCGCACGGCTGATACGCCAGGTAATTGCGGATCAGGTTTTCTTCTTCGTCGATATCGTAGTGATAGTTGCCGATCAACACTTCAAGCCCACGCGGTCGCATCACCTCATGGATAGCCTCCAAAGTGTCGATGAACAGCTGGTTGGACAGCGACGGAATCAACACCACCACCGACTGGCTGCGTGCCGACGCCAGCGCGCGCGCCGCCGGGTTGGCGACGTAACCCAAGCTCGCCGCGGCGGCGGCGACCTTTTCCACCAGCGCCGGGGCCACTGTGCTGACGCCGCGCAAGGCGCGGGATGCGGTAATCGGGGAAACCCCGGAAAGCCTGGCGACTTCTGCCAGCGTGGGACGACCGGTGGTGCGGGAGCCTGTACGGGACATGGATGTTGTAATTTTACTACTTGCCAAGGGAGGGGAACGGCCACTAAGGTAGCGCTGTCTCAGGACGCAGGCAATGTAATCTTTGGTAGCAGCCGCTACACGCACTCTGCCAAGCGTCCATACTGCGTAAGGACAAAACCAACAACACCGGGGAGAGGCGTATCGTCTGCGACGAGACAGCGCTATCTCACCCCGCAGGAGGTACTGAATGAATGCTCCCCTGTCCGCCATTGTGGTGATGGGTGTGGCCGGCTGCGGCAAAAGCTGCGTCGGTGCCGCCATTGCCGCCAGAAGCGGCGGCCGCCTGATCGAAGGCGACGCGTTTCACCCTGCCGAAAACATCCGCAAGATGAGCGCTGGCATCCCCCTGGACGATAGCGACCGTGCCGGCTGGCTGGTGCGCCTGGGCCAAGAGCTGCAAGCCACCACCAAGGCCGGTGAACGACCCATCCTCACCTGTTCCGCGCTCAAGCGCCGCTACCGCGACACCCTGCGCGAAGCGATGCCGGAGCTGGCCTTCGTATTCCTCGAACTCACTCCAGCCGAAGCGGAAAAGCGCGTCCTCGCCCGCCCCGGCCACTTCATGCCGGCGAGCCTGATCGAAAGCCAGTTCGCCGCCCTCGAGCCGCCCCATGGCGAAGCCTTGACCCTGCCCCTGGATGCCACGCAGCCGGTCGCCGCCCTCGCCGAGTCCGTCGACGCCTGGCTAAAGCCCTGCGGTGAGCGGACCCTGGCGCGGACCGCCTGAACCGGCGGTTTATCCGGCTCACCTGAGATAGCGCTATCTCGCTGCTTGCAGGCGGCGAACGTTCAACAAAGCTACGCCCAAAAAAAACAACGATAAGACCGAGGCATAACCACCATGTTCGGACTGGCTACAGATACCTACCTGCTGCTCGACGCCCTGGTAACCATCATCGGGCTGATCCTGCTGATCACCCATTTCAAAGTGCACCCCTTCGTCGCCCTGACCCTGGCCGCCGGCTTTCTCGGCCTGACCTCCGGCATGCCGGTGGCCAAGGTCATGAAGTCGTTCCAGGATGGCTTCGGTGGCGTGCTCGGCTTCGTCGGCATCGTCCTTGCCCTGGGCACGATGCTCGGCAAGCTGATGGCCGACTCCGGCGGCGCCGACCAGATCGCCCAGACCCTGATCCGCGCATTCGGCAAGAAGAATGTGCACTGGGCCATGATGTTCGCCGCGTTCCTGGTCGGCATTCCGTTGTTCTTCGAAATCGGCTTCGTGCTGCTGGTGCCCCTGGTGTTCATCGTCGCCCGACGCTCAGGCGTGTCCTTGATCAAGATCGGTATCCCGCTGCTGGCCGGCCTGTCCGTGGTCCACGGCCTGGTACCACCGCATCCGGGACCACTGCTGGCGATCGGTATCTTCCACGCCGACATCGGCAAGACCATCTTCTATGGCCTGCTGGTGGCCCTGCCCACGGCCATCATCGCAGGCCCCCTGTACGGTAATTTCATTGCCCGCTACATCCCCGGCAACCCGTCCCAGGAGCTGATGGACCAGATCGCCAAGGAGTCCGATCAGAACAACCTGCCCAGCTTCACCATCACCCTGGTCACCGTGCTGCTGCCGGTGGTGCTGATGCTGCTCAAGACCTTCGCCGACGTGGTGCTGCCGGCCGAGCACATCGTGCGCCAGTGGATGGACCTCATCGGCCACCCCATCACCGCCCTGCTGGCCGCACTGCTGCTGGCCTTCTACACCTTCGGCTCGGCCCGAGGCTTCAACCGCCAGCAGATCATGAAGATGCTCGACCAGAGCCTGGCACCGACCGCTGCCATCGTGCTGATCGTGGGTGCCGGTGGCGGCTTCAAGCAGATGCTGGTGGATACCGGGGTCGGCAACGTGATCGGGCAGATGGCAGTGCAGGCGCAGATCTCGCCGATCCTGCTGGCCTGGCTGGTGGCTGCGGTGATTCGCATCGCCACGGGCTCGGCCACGGTGGCCACCATCACCGGTGCCGGCATTGTCGCCCCGGTGATCGACCTGGTGCCTGGGGTCAATCGGGAATTGCTGGTACTGGCCACGGGCGCGGGTTCGCTGATCCTGTCGCACGTCAACGATGCCGGTTTCTGGTTGGTCAAGCAGTACTTCAACATGACCGTGGCTGAAACCTTCAAGACCTGGAGCATGATGGAGACCATACTTTCCGTGGTCGGCATCATCTTCATCATGATGCTGGCGGCGGTGGTGTAACCGCTGATCGGGGTGATGGCACCTTGGCGCGCTGGGTAGGGCCGAACAGAGGTACAAGCCCTACCCTCGCAAAGGAGCCTGCCCATGATCCGCACAAGCTTGTTGCTCGCAGCCCTGCTCGCCTCCCCGCTGGCCCTGGCGGTCGGCACCGGGACGACCTACCCCGACGACCCGCACAACCCGGCGCCCCAGCCGGGTGTCGACAGCACGCTCAACCCGATTGAGAAGCCCATGCCGCGGGATACCGATCCGCGTATCCAGGGCAGTGACCCGCAAAGCCCACCCGCCAAGCAGAATGACTCTCGCGACCTGCCGGGGATGGATGGCAGCGGGTCGGAGGGTACGGGTGGGCAAGGGAGTTCAGACGGTAGCCAGCGGTGAAGGGGCTGCTTTGCAGCCCAATCGCCGGCAAGCCGGCTTGTGTCTTGAGACGACGCCGAGGTGCTGGCGCATTTCGCCGAAGTCATTCC
>NZ_AKJC01000352.1 GCF_000282535.1 Pseudomonas sp. GM84
GCGCGGGCGGCGCTCGATCTGTGCCCCAATATAAAAATAAAGGCGAACACCTAGACCGCATGCAACATCAAAACCGATCCAGCCGATAAGCCCCAAGATCAGCGCCTGCCTCCCGCTCAGCCAACCGCCCCATCCAATCCGCCGTCACCGCCGCCTGGGTCAACCCCAGGTGCTGATGCCCAAACGCAAGCAACACCCGCCCATCGCACACCCGGTCGATCACCGGCAACGAATCCGGCAGCGAAGGCCTGAACCCCATCCACGGCGTCGCCCCCTCGATCTCCAGATCCCGCTTGAACAACCCCTTGCTCAGCCGGTGCAACTGCCACGCCCGCTGCATGCTCGGCGGCGCATCCAACCCCGCGAATTCCACCGTGCCGGCCAGGCGCAGGCCGTCAGCCATCGGCGTCATGATGAACTTGCGCTCCAGCGAGGTCACCGCAAACGGCAGGCGCTGGTGCTCGCCAGGCAACATCAGGTGATAGCCGCGCTCGGTGTCCAGGGGCACGCGCTTGCCCGTCAGCGTGGCCGTCAGCTGCGCAGAATGGGCGCCGCAGCTGATCAGCACCTGGCGCGCACTGAAGCTGCCCCGGTCACTGGCCAGCTTGACGCCCTGACCGTCCAGGTGCCCGCCGTTGACCTGCCCCTGGACGAAACGCACGCCACTGGCCTTGGCCGCCTCGAACAGTTCGCAAACCACCCGATAGGGGTCCAGAAAGTGCCCGGTACGTGGGAAGAACAGCCCGCCGAGCAGCGAAGGGTCAAGCTGCGGCGCGGCTTCGTGCACGGTGCCGGCCGACCACATGTCCACTGCCACATCCTGTTGCTGCATACGTGTGCGCAAGGCTTCCAGCGCCTGGCGCGACTCGGGCCGTTCGAACACCAGCAGCGAACCATCCTCCTTGAACAGGTCGCTACGCCCGATCGAGCCCAGCAAACGTTGCCAGGCCCCGAGGCTGCCCTCGTTCAACGCGCGAATTCCCGACACGCTGCGCTGGAACGGGGCCGGGCGCAGATTGAGCAGCAGGCGGGTGAACCAGGGCAGCGCTTTTGGCAGGTACTTCCAGTCCAGCCGCAGCGGGCCCATCGGGTCCAGCAGCATGCGTGGCAGGCGCTTGAGGATCGACAGGTCGGCGATGGGGAATACCTGCTCGGTGGCCAGGTGCCCGGCATTGCCGTAGGACGCGCCGTGGCCCGGCGCCTGGCGATCGATCAGCAGCACCCGACGGCCCTGGCGGGCCAGTTGCAGAGCACAGGCGACGCCGACGATGCCGGCGCCGACCACGGCGATATCGGTTTCAGGGGAGGCATCGAGCATGATTCAGCGTTCCCGCTTGCCGTCGAGCAAGCGCCGCAGCTGCAGCGGGTTGCCGTGCTTCAACGCCTGCGGTAGCAGGGCATCCGGGAAGTCCTGGTAGCACACCGGGCGCAGGAAGCGCAGGATCGCCGCCGTGCCCACCGAGGTGCTGCGGGCATCGGAGGTGGCCGGGAACGGCCCGCCGTGGACCATGGCATCGCACACTTCCACCCCCGTTGGCCAACCGTTGACCAGCATGCGTCCGGCTTTGCGTTCCAGGGTCGGCAGCAGGGCGCGGGCGCTGTCCAGGTCGCCGTCGTCCAGGTGCAGGGTGGCGGTCAGCTGGCCTTCCACGTGCTCGGCAACCTGGCGCACTTGCGCGTCGTTTTCACAGGCGACCACCAGCGAGGCGGCGCCGAACACTTCGGCCTGCAGCGCCGGGTCGGTGAGGAATGCATATGCCTGGGTAACGAACAGCTGCGCCTGGCACTGGTTGGGGCCTTGCGGCGGCTGGCCGCTGGCGGCGACCTGGGCATTGGCGTTGTCGGCCAAGGCAGCGATACCGGCTGCATAGGCGCTGTGGATGCCAGGGGTGAGCATGGTCTGCGCAGCGGCCTGGCGCACTTGCTCGCTGGCGGCGGCAATGAAGCGCTGCAACGCCGGCCCCTGGCGGGCGATGACCAGGCCGGGGTTGGTGCAGAACTGGCCGGCGCCCTGGGTCAGCGAAGCGACGAAGCCTTGGGCCAGTGACTCGGCCCGGGCCTGCAGGGCCGCATCGAAGAGGAACACCGGGTTGATCGAACTCATTTCCGCATACACCGGGATCGGTTCCGGGCGCGCCTGGGCGGCCTGGCACAGGGCGATGCCGCCGCTGCGCGACCCGGTGAAACCGACGGCCTTGATGCGCGGGTCGCTGACCAGGGCAATGCCGACTTCACGGCCCGCGCCATACAGCAGCGAGAACACGCCCTCGGGCAGCCCGCACAGTTGCACGGCGCGTGCCACGGCCTGGCCGACCAGTTCGCTGGTGCCGGGGTGGGCACCGTGGGCTTTCACCACCACCGGGCAACCGGCCGCCAGGGCCGAGGCGGTGTCGCCCCCGGCGACCGAGAAGGCCAGGGGGAAGTTGCTGGCGCCGAAGACGGCGACCGGGCCCAGGGCCACCTGGCGTTGGCGCAGGTCGGCACGGGGCAGGGGCTGGCGCTCGGGGAGCCGGTTGTCGACCCGTACATCCAGCCATTCGCCGTCGCGCACCACGCGGGCGAAGGTGCGCAGTTGCGTGCAGGTGCGGCCACGCTCGCCCTGGATACGTGCCTTGGGCAGGCCGCTTTCGGCCACGGCGCGGTCGATCAGGGCGTCGCCCAGCGCTTCGATCTGTTCGGCGATGGTGTCGAGAAACGCTGCACGTTGCTCGAGTGAAGTCTCGCGGTAGCGGTCGAACGCCGCCCAGGCCAGGGCGCAGGCCTGGGCAACGTGCTCGCCGGTGCCCCCGGCGTAAGCGGGTTCCAGCGACTGGTTGGTGGCCGGGTCGATGGCGCGGATGGCTGCTTGGCTGCCGGTCACGGCGCGCTGGCCGATCAGCAGGTTGCCTGTCAGGGGCATGGAGCCTCCTTCGAAATCAAGTTCAGGATTGGAGTGTGGGAGCGGGCTTGCCCCGCGAAGCAGACGCCGCGGTGTCTGGCACCGGCTTCGCCGGTGTTCGCGGGGCGAGCCCGCTCCCACAGGGGGCAGGTCAGGCCAGGTTCTGCTCGGCCGACCAGTTGGCGTACCAGCTGCGGAACAGCGTGTACTGCTGCTCGGCGTAGTTGCGCTGGGCGTCGGTGAGCACGTCGGTTTCATTGAAGTGCAGGCTGTACTCGGTGTCGCCGTTGAGCACCATCAGGTGCTTGTAGTACAGCACCAGGTCGCAGCCTTCATCGAACGACGACAGCACCGCCAGCGCCGACTCCAGCTCACGCGCCAGACGGCGGGCCCGGGCATCGCCCTTGGCAGCCTGCTTGCTCAGGCTCACCAGTTGCAGCACTTCACGCGGCAGGGCGTTGCCGATGCCGGTGATGGCGCCGGTGGCGTTGCAGTTGACGAAGCCATGCACCACCTGGGTGTCGACGCCGACCATCAAGGTCACATCGTCATCCTTGGAGGTGATGTGCTCGGCGGCGTAACGCAGGTCGGCGCCGCCACCGAATTCCTTGAAACCGATCAGGTTCGGGTATTCGCGGCGCAGTTCGAAGAACAGGTCGGCGCGGGTGGCGAAGCCGTAGTAGGGGCTGTTGTAGATCACCGCCGGCAGCTTCGGCGCGGCCGCGAGGATCGCCGCGAAGTGGTGCTTCTGGGCGATCAGCGAGGCACCGCGCGACAGCACACGGGGGATGACCATCAGGCCGGCGGCGCCGACCTTGGCGGCGTGGGCCGCATGGGCCACGGCCTCGCGGGTGTTTACCGCGCCGGTGCCGACGATGGTCGGGATGCCGGCGGCCACCAGGCGCGCCACGCCTTCCTGGCGCTCGGCCTCGGTCAGCAGCGGCCAGTCGCCCATCGAGCCGCAGTACACCACCGCGCTCATGCCGGCTTCGATCAGCTCGAGGCCCTTGCGCACCAGGGCGTCGAAGTCCGGTTTGCGCGCGGCGGTGCACGGGGTCATCAGGGCGGGCATGCAGCCGGTGAAGATGTTGTCGCTCATGGGTGTCACTCCTTGCAGTATTCAGTCGGGGTTGCGAAGAAAAAGGCCAGGGGCGTCAGATGCCCCAGGCAAACGGATCCTGTTCGTCGATCAGCAGGGTGCTGTCGGCGGTCATGTAGGCGCGGCCGGTAATGAACGGGCGAATGCGCTCGCCCTCGCGCTGGTAGCGGCCGTGGAACTGACTGCCGGTGATGCTGGCCTGGACCCAGGTCTGGCCCTCGGCGAGCTTGCCGTCGGCGGCCAGGCACGCCAGCTTGGCGCTGGTGCCGGTGCCGCAGGGGGAGCGGTCGTAGGCCTTGCCGGGGCACATGACGAAATTGCGGCTGTCGGCGTTGGCGTCATCGGCGAACAGCTCGACATGGTCGATGAGGGCGCCGTGCTCGCCGGTGATGCCCTGGGCTTCGAGGGCCTTGAGCATGGCCCAGGTGTACTCGGTGAGGGCTTCGCGGTTGTCCAGCGCGATGCGCTGGCCATGCTCGGACACCAGGAAGAACCAGTTGCCACCCCAGGCGATGTCGCCGTGCACCACGCCGTGGCCGGGAACGTCCACCGGCACCTGCTGGCGGTAGCGGTAGGCCGGTACGTTGCCGACGGTAACTGCACCGTCTTCATGCAGGGTGGCGCTGACCTGGCCGACCGGGGTGTCGATCTTGTGCACGCCGGGCTCGATCAGGCCCAGGTGCTGCAGCGAGGCGACCAGGCCGATGGTGCCGTGGCCGCACATGTTCAGGTAGCCGGTGTTGTTGAAGAAGATCACCCCGCAGGTGGCGTCGGCCGACACCGGTGGGCAGTACAGCGCGCCGACCAGCACGTCGTTGCCGCGTGGCTCCAGCAGGCAGGCACGGCGCCAGTCGTCGTGCAGCTCGCGCAGTTCGTCGCGCTGTTCGGCCATGCTGCGGCCATTGAGGGTGGGGAAGCCCTTCATCACCAGGCGGGTGGGTTCGCCGCCGGTGTGGGAGTCGATGACGTGAACGTGTTTCATGGACATCTCCGAATGTGTGGTGCGCTTGCGGGCCTCATCGCCGGCAAGCCGGCTCCCACAGGTACAGCGCAGGCATTGTGGGAGTCGGCTTGCCGGCGATAGGGCCAGCAGCCTTCAAGAAGCCAGTGCCGCCGGGCGCTTGCCTACCTGCACCTCGTGGCTGCTTTCGCTTTCATCCTCACCCTCCAGGCGCACCAGGTGAGCCGGCACCCCGGTAGCCGCGCCCCAGTAGTAGATGCCCAGTGCACAGGCGGCCACGGCAAGGGTGTCGAACGGGTGAGCGAGCACGCCCAGGCCGCCGAAGCTACCCAGCCAGGACAGCAGGATGGTCACCGCGTAGAACCCGATCAGCCAGGCCGACGAGCGCACTTGCTGGGCCAGCGACAGGTGCTGGGTAGGTACGAAGCGGGCACACAGCAGGTACAGCACGAACATCACGATCTGCAGGGCCAGCAGCCACGACACGGTCTTCCAGCCAGACCAGTAGACGATCAGCGCGGCGATGATGAACGACAGCGGGCCGAGCACGCCCATGCCCATGACCCGGAACGGGCGCGGCATGTCCGGTGCATTGCGGCGCAGGGCGGCGACGGTGACCGGGGCCACGGCGTAGCTCAGCACCAGGGCGGCGGAAACCACGTTGATCAGCGCTTCCCAGGACGGGAACGGCAGGGTCCAGAACACCGACAGGCCGAAGGTCAGCCACAGGGCAGGGCGCGGGATGCCGGACTGCTCGTCGATACGGGTGAAGTACTTGAAGAAGGTACCGGTCTGCGCCCAGCCATAGACCACGCGCGGGGTGGCGTTCATGTAGATGTTGCCGCAGCCGCTGGGCGAGATCACCGCATCGGCCACCACCAGGTAGGCCAGCCAGCCGACGCCCAGGGCCAGGGCGATGTCCCGGTAGGGCAGGGCCAGTTCCTTGGTCACGCCGGCCCAGCCGTTGGCGAGCATTTCGGTGGGGATGCTGCCGAGGAAGGCCAGTTGCAGCAGGGCATAGATCGCGGTGGACAGCAGCACCGAGAGGATCAGCGCGATCGGGATGGTGCGCTGCGGGTTCTTCACTTCGCTGGCCACCGAGATGATCGGCGTCAGGCCTAGGTAGGCGAAGATGATGCCGCCGGCCGACACCGCCATTTCCACGCCGGACAGGCCGAACGGGGCAAACCCTTGGACCTCGAAGTTCTCAGGCTTGAAGAAGGTGAACAGCACGCCGATCACCAGCAACGGCACGATGAACTTGAACACGCTGACCAGGTTGTTGGCCTTGGCGAAGGTCTTCACGCTGCGGTAGTTGAGCAAGAAGAACAGCCCCAGCAAGGCGAACTGCACCAGCCAGCCGAGCACGGTGGGGTCGCTGGAGCCGGCCTTGGTCAGCCCGGGAAACCAGGCGGCGGCGTACTGGCGGGAAGCGACCACTTCGATGGCGATCAGGCTGGAAAAGGCGATCAGCGTGATGAAGCCCATCAGGTAGCCGAGCAGCGGGCCGTGCGAGTACACCGGGTAGCGCACCACACCGCCGGCGCGCGGCAGGGCGGCGCCGAGCTCGCAGTAGACGATGCCCAGCAGCAACACGGCGAAACCGCCGAGGAACCAGGAGAGGATACCGGCCGGGCCGGCGATGGCCGACACGTGGCTGGCGGCGAACAGCCAGCCGGAGCCGAAGATGGCGCCGAGGCCGATGAAGGTGAGGTCGAGCAATGACAGCTGTTTCTTGAATTTGCCTGACATGGGTGCGCCTTTTTGTAGGTTTTGGATAGGCAGGTCTGATGTCACGTGATACGGCTTTTACGGCCGCACTCTTGTTGGTATGGGGCGGCTTGCGTGGGGCATAGAGTGGACCGGGCGGGGGTGGTGGTTCTTGATGGTTTTCTGCAAGCGGGATGACGAAATCGGCACAGTTGCAGAAAAGGCTGGCGCCCGGTTGGGCTCGATGGATAGGCTGGAGGACACAGTAGATAAGGGCTGTAAAGGTGTGGTGAAGCTGCCGGCCCTTTCGCGGGACAAGCCCGCTCCCACAGGTATCACACCGTGCCTGAAGACAGTGGGGGATCTGTGGGAGCGGGCTTGTCCCGCGAAGTGGCCAGTAGCCTCACCTTCGAGAATCGATATGACACAAGCGCTCCTGGCATCCCTGTACCAGTCACTCGAACAGCACCGCCCCGCCACCCTCGAGGCCCTGCTCGCCAGTGTCTCCCTGCTGCTGCCGATCCTCGACGCCATCCCCAACGCCGCGATCTTCATCAAGGACCCCGACGCCCGCTACGTGCTGGCCAACACCACGCTGGTCCAGCGCTGCGGCCTCAAGCGTCTGCAGCCGTTGCTGGGCAAGACCAGCGCCGAGGTCTTCCCGGCGCAACTGGGCCCCGGCTACACCGAGCAGGACCGCCGAGTGTTGCAACAGGGCATGGTGCTGGAGGACCAGCTGGAACTGCACCTGTACGGCAGCCGCGAGCCCGGCTGGTGCCTGACCCACAAGCGCCCGCTGTACAATCCCGCAGGCGCGATCATCGGCCTGGTGGGCATCTCCGTCGACCTGCAGTCAGCCGCCGACACCCATCCCGCCTACCAGCGCCTGGCGGCCGTGGACGAGCACATCCGCCAGCATTTCCACCAGCCGATCAGCATGGGCGAACTGACCCGCATCGCCGGGATTTCCGTGGCGCAGCTGGAGCGCTACTGCAAGCGGGTATTCCACCTCACGCCGCGGCAGATGATCCACAAGGCCCGCCTGGAGCAGGCCCATCGCCTGCTGCACAGCGACCTGCCGATCACCGAGGTGGCCCTGCAATGCGGCTACACCGACCACAGCGCGTTCAGTCGGCAGTTCAAGCAACTGACGGGCTTTACCCCCCGCCAGTACCGCCAGGCGACGGCGCTTCAGGAGGTTTGAAAGAGGGCGCGCGCCTCGGTGAAGCACTGCTCGGCAATCGCCGAGCGCGGCTCGCTGCGGCGCAGCAGCAGGCCGACCGGGCTGTGGATGCTGGCGTCGGCGATGGGGATGATGCGCAGGTGTTCGCTCAAGTCTTCCAGGCCGAAGTTCAGCGGCATCACCGCGCAGCACACGCCGGCGGTGATGGCCTGGATCAGCTGGAAGCTGGAGTCGCTTTCCAATACGGCCATGGGCTCCAGGCCACGGCTGCGCAAGCTCAGGTCCAGCGACTGGCGGTAGTGCATGCCCTTGCTGAGCAGGCCCAGCGGCAGGTCTGCCAGTTCGCTCCATTGCAGTTGCGGCGTATCGAGCTGGAAGTGCCGGGTATCGTGCAACAGGCCCATGGTGGTGGTGCCCAGCTCGATCACTTCGAAGAAACTGGCGTTGACCTGGTCCAGGTAGCAGATCCCCAGGTCGAGCTGGTTGCGGCTCAGGCCATCCATGATCTGTTCGGTGCTGTGCGTGCTGAGCTGGTACTGCAGCTCGGGGTATTTCTCGCGCAGCGGCATCAGCAGGCTCATGGTGTTGAAGCTGGCCAGGGGCACGCTACCCAGGCGCAGGCTGCCGACCACCTGGCCACGGCAGCTGGCGGCCTCGGCCTGCAGGCCGTCATGGGCGGCGAGCAGGGTGCGGGCCCAGGCCAGGATGCGCTCGCCGGCTTCGGTGAAGCCTTCGAAGCGCTGGCCGCGCTTGACCAGCATCAGGTCCAGCTCGTCTTCCAGGTTGCGCAGGCGCATGGACAGGGTCGGCTGGGTGATGTGGCACAGCGCCGCGGCCTGGCCGAAGTGGCGGGTCTGGTCGAGGGCGATGAGGAACTTGAGCTGCTTGATGTCCATGGGGGGGCCTGGGGTTGGTTGGGCAGACCTTAACCAAGTCTGCGATAGATGTCATTGATCGGCTGGTTCGCCATATCGATTGGACGCCTCGGCGCTGCGGCTCTAGCGTGGCGGCACAGCCCATTCAAGGAGCCCTGCCGTGCGCGTCAAACCCGACGCGGTCTTCGTACCGCTCAACATCGCCGTGCTGACTGTCAGCGATACCCGAACCTTCGACAACGACACCTCCGGCGAACTGCTGGCCAGTCGTTCGGTGCAGATCGGCCATCGCCTGGTGGCGCGGGTGCTGCTCAAGGACGATCTGTACAAGATACGCGCCCAGGTCGCCACCTGGATTGCAGATGACCAGGTGCAGGTGGTGCTGATCACCGGCGGCACCGGCTTTACCGGGCGAGACAGCACGCCGGAAGCCGTGCAGTGCCTGTTCGACCGGTCTATCGATGGCTTTGGCGAGCTGTTCCGTGCGCTGTCGATTCTCGATATCGGCTCCTCGACCGTGCAAAGCCGCGCACTGGCGGGCATGGCCAATCGCACCCTGGTGTGCTGCCTGCCAGGCTCGACCGGAGCTTGCCGGACGGCCTGGGAGGGGATTCTGGTCGAGCAGCTGGATGCGCGGCATATGCCCTGCAATTTTGTGAAGCATCTGAAGCCTGTTCAAGCCTGCGAGAGTCGGGGCTGACCGCACTGGCCCCATCGCCGGCAAGCCGGCTCCCACAGGTAGGGCGCAAATCCTCCCTGTGGGAGCCGGCTT
>NZ_AKJC01000353.1 GCF_000282535.1 Pseudomonas sp. GM84
ACACCCGCCAGTGGCTGGCCGACCAGGCCGAGCAACTGGGCAATACCGGGCTCGATGTGTCCACCGAGCTGCTGCTGACCCGCGACCCGCTGGGCAGCGTGCTCGAACGCATGGAACAAGTGGGCTGCGACCTGCTGGTCAAGGACGTGCAGCACGAGCCGGTGCTCAAGCGCCTGCTGGTGACCCCACTGGACTGGCAACTGCTCAAGGACAGCCCGGTGGCAGTACACCTGGTCAGCGACATCCGCCTGCCGCTGCCCCGGCAGATCGCCGCGGCAGTCGACCTCAACAGCCATGGCGTCGGCGAACACCTGGACGAGCAGGTGATCCACTGCGCCCATGCCCTGGCCCTGCAATGCAACGCCGAACTGCACTTGCTGCATGTGTGCGATGCAAGCAAGACCCACATCGCCGATTTCGGCGCCGGCACGGTGACCATGCCTGGCTTCGATGCCAGTGTGCGCAGCGGCCAGCGCGCGGCGTTCAACCGGCTGGGCGACCATCATCAGATCGCGCTCGAACGCCGGCATTTCCTCGAAGGCGCCGCGACGCGGGCGATCGCCCAGTTCGTCAGCCACAGCCGGATGGATGTGATCGTGATGGGCAGTCACCGGCACGATGCCATGCAGACTTTCCTCGGTGGCACCACGGCCCATGTGCTGGAGCATCCGCTGTGCAACGTGCTGGCGATCAAGGGGGCGCAATAAGTTTCAGCGGCTCATCGGCGCCCACCTTTCTCGTGCAGGTGCAGGCTTGCACGCGGAAAGGCCCGGGCGGCGACGACCATGGTATGTGGTACACCAGTTCCACTTAAATATAATGCATTTGATAATGATTCGTAGTAGTTTCGCGGCGCTTCCCCACCCCCTCAGCGCCCTACTTCAGGATCGTACCGTCGATGCGTCGCACGTTCGTTTCGCTTTGTGTGCTTCAAGCCATCTCCCCCCTGGCCCTTGCCGAGCCTGCACCTGCCAGCGACCCTGCAAGCATCGAGCTGCAGGCCCTGAACATCACCAGCAGCGCCGACAGCGAGCGCGCCGATGGCCCGGTCGAGGGCTACCGGGCCACCCGCTCCGCCAGCGCCACGCGTACCGACACCGCCCTGCATGAAACCCCGCAGTCGATCAGCGTGGTGCCCAAGGATGTGCTCGAAGACACCGGCGCCACGCGCCTGCAGGATGGACTGGACTACGCCGGCGGCGTCGGTCGCGCCAACAACTTCGGTGGCCAGGGCCTGACCACGTTCACCGTGCGCGGCTTCACCACCGGCGAGTTCTACCGTAACGGCTTCCCGATCAACCGCGGCTACCCCAATGCGCCCGACGCCAATACCGTCGAGCGCCTGGAAGTGATTCGCGGCCCCGCCACCAGCCTGTACGGCCGTGGCGACCCTGGCGGGACCTTCAATGTGGTCAGCAAACAGCCGCTGGCCGAGCCCAAGGTGACCTTGGGTAGCCAGTTCGATGACCAGGGCATGCACCGCGCCACCCTGGACGCTACCGGGCCGCTCAACCAGGACGGTTCGCTGGCCTATCGCCTGAACGTGCTGGGCGAAGGTGGCGAGAGCTTCCGCGATGATGTCGAGAGCGAACGCTACGACGTCGCGCCGGTGATCAGCTGGCAGGTGAACGACGCCACCAGGCTGGTCTTCGAGGGCGACTTCATGCGCAACAACCACCCCCTGGACCGTGGCCTTACCCGCCTGCCCGGCCAGCGCGGCACGGCCTCGCGCGACACCTACATCTGGGAGAAAGGCAGCGACAACCTGCTGCACAACGACAACGACATGGCGCAACTGCGCTTCGAGCACGCCCTCGACGACAACTGGACACTGGGCGGCGGCCTGCAGTGGCTGGACGGCTCGCTCAAGGGCAACGCCGTCGAAGCCAATGGCCTGCAGGCGGACGGCCGCACCCTGGGGCGCAACTTCAATTACCGCAAGCTGGAGTGGACCGACCGCGACTATCAGCTCAACCTCACCGGCCACTTCGACACCGGCGGCTTCGCCCATACGCTGCTGACCGGCATCGAATACGAAGACTACGACTACAACTCGATCATCCAGCGCTCGGCCGCCGGCAGCGGCGCCTACCCGATCGATATCTTCGACCCGGTGCTGGGCCAGCCCCGCCCTGCCCTGACCCGTACCACCACCTTCGACAAGGAAAACCTCAAGACCTGGGCCGCCTTCGTCCAGGACCAGGTTGCCTTGACCGAGCGCCTGAAGGCCCTCGCCGGCGTGCGCTTCGAGCGCTACGAACATGACTACGACAACAAGCTCAACAATGCCGGTGACTTCAGCAAGGGCGAAAACGGCGTGACCCCACGCTTTGGCCTGATCTATGACCTCACCGACAGCGTGGCGGTCTATGCCAACACCGCGCGCTCGTTCAAGCCCAACAGCGGTGCCAGTCTGCAAGGCAATGGCTTCGACCCGGAGAAAGGCAAGTCATACGAACTGGGCGTGAAATGGCAGGCGCTGGATCGCCAGCTGAGCATCGACGCGGCGATCTACCACATCGTCAAGGAGAACGTGCTGACCCGCGACCCGAATGACCCGACCGGCACCTACAGCA
This sequence comes from Pseudomonas sp. GM84, assembly GCF_000282535.1. Taxonomy (GTDB): domain Bacteria; phylum Pseudomonadota; class Gammaproteobacteria; order Pseudomonadales; family Pseudomonadaceae; genus Aquipseudomonas. Next base: position 2,577 of record NZ_AKJC01000353.1, read on the forward strand.
TTGCCGCGGGCGAAGTGCGCAGCCGTGGCCTGGACATCAACATTGCCGGCAACCTCACGCCCGAATGGCGCGTGATCGGTGGCTATGCCTACGTCGATGCCGAAGTGACCGAGGACAACACCGTGCCCACCGGCACGCGCCTGGCGAACATTCCGCGCAACAGCTTCAGCCTGCTGAACACCTACGAGTTCCAGGATGGGTTGGCCAAGGGCCTGGGCCTGGGGGTTGGGGTGAAGTACATCGATGACCGCGCCGGGCAGACTGCCGCGACCACCTACACCATGGAGCGCTACAGCGTGGTCGACCTGCTCAGCTTCTACAAGGTCAACGAGCATGTGCGGCTGAACCTGGATGTGAAGAACCTGTTCAACAAAGGCTATGACGAAGGGGCGTTCAATACCTACGTCTACCCAGGCGCACCGCGCACCGTACAGGCCGGAGTGTCTTACACCTTCTGAAGGGCTGGGGCCGCGCTGCGGCCCCCTGCTACTCAGAACCCTTTGCTGTAGAACAGCGAGTACGACTCGATGCCGTCGTTCGGCTGGTTGATACCGGCATTGGAGTAGTGCATGACACGCAGGCCGATCTTCTGCTCGCCCGGCAGCTTCAGGCCAAAACCGATACGGTCTTCGAAGTTGACCGACGAGCCGAGTTGCTGATTACCCACATCGGTCTTGGAGAACGCCGCCAGGCCGATACCGGCCTCGATGTAAGGGGTGTAGGTGAAACCGCTGAACTCGTAGGTGAACACCGGGCTGAACGACAGCGAGTGGGCGCCACTGAAGTCACCCCCTTCCCAATAGGTGTAGGCCGCATCCCAGTAGCCGGTGACGAAACCGGTGTTGCTTTCCAGCCATTTCTTGTCCCAGTCGAAGGACATGCCGATACGGTAGGTCATGTCCCCCTGGCCGGTGGCGCCAATGGCCCCGGACACCTGCGCAGCCTGTGCCAGGTTGGTCGCGGTGAATGCCAATACGGCGGCGGCCAGCGAAGCGGCTAGTCGGGTATTCATTGATGACTTCTCCTGATGGTCAACACGGCAAGCGGGGGCTCGGGCCCCTCGATTTTTTCGGTGACAAGTGCATCCAACTGGTCACACGACGTAATACCTTTCTGATTATTGTCTAGATAATCAGAAAGTTGAAAGTGAATTGCCACTAATGGCTAATCTCTTTTTTCGCCCTCGGCGGCCGGGTTTCAATCGTACTCAGCCTCCTCGTGTTCACCCAGCAAACGGCGCTGCCGGGGCGTGGCCGCCTGCAACACATGCGGGTTGAACTGCCAGCTCAAGTACGGCGAAAACTTTTGCGCCACCATGCGCCGCCCGTAGTGCACCTGCAGCATGTCGCGCTCGCGGGTGTTGCTGCAGTTGCCTCCCGCGCTGTGCCAGACGTCACTGCGAAACACCAGTGCATCGCCCGCCTGGCACAACACCGATTGCGCCTCGCGCCCCTGCCATTGCTGCTCCCCGGCTTGCGGTGGTCGTGCCGCACGGTGACTGCCCGGCACGATGCAGGTCGGCCCGATGCTGGGGTCGATGTCGCACAGGTACAGCTGCGCTGTAAGAATGTGCATAGGCTGGACGAAGTCATCACGCTCGCTGATCCACGCCGGGAGTTGCAGGGGCAGATGATCCAGGTGCAAGCCCATGCCCGGGTAGCCGGGGTGGCTGCGCCAGGCGGTCTGGCCGATCACGTGGCAATCGCTGCCCAGCGCTGCCTCGGCCAGGGCGATCAGCGGGGGCAGGTCGAGAAACGGCAGCCACAGCGGGTGGCGATTGAAGACACATTTGTAGTGTTCGAGCAGCCCTTGGTAATCCCAGTGGATGGGCTGCAGGTCATCGATGGCGCAGCGCAGCAACGCCACCTGCAGGGGATCGAGGACACGGGGCAGCAGCACGTAGCCCTGCTCCTGCAACTGCTTCAATTGAACGTCCAGTCCCATGGCGATGTGCTCCTCCATGGGCGGAGTACATTTGTACTCCGCGCCATCTCTGCCCGCTTAACGCCAGTTGAGGTTCACCGTGGCGGGTGCCTTTCCGTTCACGGTCACGTGCTGCTGCACCGTAGTGCCGTCAGCCTGCCCGATCACGCGGTACTGGCCCGGCGGCAGCTGTACGTACAGCAATGGCCCAGCATCCTGCACGCTGAGCAACGAGTTGCCCTGGGCGTTCTGGATATCCACCGAAGCGCCGCTCTGGAACTTGCCGTCGGGTCCGGTCGAGAGTTCTACGTGAAGGTCGTAGCCTGGGGTCTTGCGCAGGGCATTGGCTTCGTCCTGGCCGATGCCGCCTTCCAGGTAGCGAATGCCGTTCTGCTCCTGCGGTTGCAGTTGCACGGCTTGCATGTCGACCGGCGCATTGAGGTCCGCGGCGGCGGCGAGGGTCCAGGGCAATGCCAAGGTGACCAGCAGTGCTGCATCCAGGGCGTAGTGATGATGACGCATGGTTAGCTCCTCCTTGTGGAGATGGCTCACCTACATTGGATGCCCGGCCAGCGGCGAGGTTCATGCCGCGCGGCGTTCTTCGAGCAGTTTCACGAACATGCTCAGGCTGCGCGACACGGTGCCCCGCCGCCACACCAGCCAGGTCTTGAGGTAGCGGAAGTCCTCCGACATCGGCCAGGCGCTGACCGTGCTGCAGCCGGGCATGTTGTCGAGCATGCTGCGCGGCAACATGGCCAGGCCCGCGCCGGCGCTGACGCAGGCGAGCATGCCGTGGTACGACTCCATTTCGTGGATCTTGCCTGGCACCGCCTGGTCCTGGACGAACCAGTTCTCGAAGTGGTGGCGATACGAGCAGTTGGCACGGAAGGCGTAGATGCTCGCGCCATTGACGTCCTGGGCGCGGCTCACCGGCGCATGGTTGAGCGGCGAGATGATCACCATCTCTTCTTCGAACACCGGCATGCCTTCGAGGGTCGGGTGCAGCACCGGCCCATCGACGAACGCCGCCACCAGGCGTCCGGACAGCACGCCTTCGAGCATGGTCCCCGAAGGCCCGGTCGACAGGTCGAGGTCGACCTTGGGGTAACGTTGGTTGTACGCCGCCAACAGTGCCGGAATGCGCACGGCCGCCGTGCTCTCCAGCGATCCCAGGGCGAAGGTGCCCTGCGGGTCTTCGCCGGCCACGGTCAGTCGTGCTTCGTGCACCAGGTCGAGGATCCGCCGGGTGTATTCGAGGAAATTCCAGCCAGCGGGCGACAGGCGCAGGCGGCTCTTTTCACGAATGAACAGCTCGACGCCAAGGTCTTCCTCCAACTGCTTGATGCGGGTGGTCAGGTTCGACGGCACCCGATGGATGTGCTGGGCGGCGGCGCTGATGCTGCCCTGCTCGGCCACGGCTTTGAAGATCTCCAGTTGCACCAGGTCCACAGTCATTCTCCAAACGTGAATGTTTCGCTCATTATTATTCAGTTTTCATTAAAGCTATAGCCCACTAGTCTGGCGTCACTGATTAACAACAAAGAGTGCCCCGCCATGAGTGCGATCAGCAGCCTGACCCACGCCATCTCCGTCGACCCTTTCAGCGGCGAACAGATCGGCGCCTACCCCTTCGACACCGACGCCGCACTGGAAGCGGCGCTGCAACGCGCCAAGGCGGGCTATGGCCAGTGGCGCCAAGTGTCGCTGGGTCAGCGCAGCGAATACCTGCTCGCCCTGGCCAGCACCCTGGAAGCCAAGGCCGAAGCCTTCGCGCAGATGATCAGCCACGAAATCGGCAAGCCGATCAGCCAGGCCCGCGGTGAAGTGAGCAAATGCGTCGGCCTGTGCCGTTGGTACGCCGAGCACGGCCCCGCCATGCTGGCCGCAGAACCGACCCAGGTGGAAAAGGCGCGTATCGAATACCGCCCACTGGGCCCGATCCTGGCCGTGATGCCGTGGAACTTCCCGATCTGGCAGGTGCTGCGTGGCGCGGTGCCGGCGATTCTGGCCGGCAACACCTACGTGCTCAAGCACGCCCCGAACGTGATGGGCAGCGCTTATCTGCTGGGTGAACTGTTCAAGGACGCAGGCGTCCCTGAAGGCGTGTTCGAGGTGCTCAACGTGACGCCCGAGGGTGTCACCCGCGCCATCAACGACCCGCGTATCGCCGCCGTGACCCTCACCGGCAGCGTGCGCGCCGGCATGGCCATCGGTGCCCAGGCCGGTGCGGCGCTGAAGAAGTGCGTGCTCGAGCTGGGCGGTTCCGATCCGTTCATCGTGCTGGCCGACGCTGACCTGGACGCCGCAGTCAAGGCTGCTGTGATTGGCCGCTACCAGAACACTGGCCAGGTCTGCGCCGCCGCCAAGCGTCTGATCGTCGAAGAAAGCATCGCCGAGGCATTCACGCGCAAGTTCGTCGAGGCGACGCGCCAGCTGAAAGTCGGCAACCCGCTGCAGGACGACACCTACATCGGCCCGATGGCCCGCTATGACCTGCGCGACGAGCTCGATGGCCAGGTCCAGGCGACCCTGGCCGAAGGTGCCACCCTGCTGCTGGGTGGCAGCAAGGTCGAAGGCGTCGGCAACTTCTATGCGCCGACCGTGTTCGCCAACGTGACCTCGGAAATGACGGCGTTCAAGCAGGAGCTGTTCGGGCCGGTGGCGGCGATCATCACCGCCCGCGATGCCGACCACGCCGTGGCGCTGGCCAACGACAGCGAGTTCGGTCTGGCGTCGACCATCTACACCGCCGACTATGCCCTGGCCGAGCGCATGACGGCGGCGCTGGAGACTGGGGGCGTGTTCATCAACGGCTACTGCGCCTCTGACCCCCGTGTGGCGTTTGGTGGCGTGAAGAAGAGTGGATTCGGGCGGGAGCTGTCGCACTTTGGCGTGCGTGAGTTCACCAATGCGCAGACGGTTTGGCTGGATCGTAACTGAGTTGCTGTCTGGGGCCGCTTTGCGGCCCATTCGCGGGACAAGCCCGCTCCCACAGACCCTGCGCTGTATTCAGTTCAGCAGGGGACCTGTGGGAGCGGGCTTG
>NZ_AKJC01000354.1 GCF_000282535.1 Pseudomonas sp. GM84
GGCTCCCACAGGGTCAGCGCTTCACTACGACACTTGCGGGAGCCGGCTTGCCGGCGATGGGGCCGGTGCATGAACCGGCAGGCGCATGCACAAGCGCAGCCCGCGCTTGCCATTCTCGGCCCACAAGGTGCCGCCCTGACGCTGGATCGCGCTGCGGGCAATGCTCAACCCCAGACCGAACCCACCATCCCCCGGGCGCGAGCCGTCGAGGCGGGAAAACGGCGCGAAGATCCGCTCCAGGTCGCCCTCGGCCACGCCACCGCCCTCATCTCCCAGCCACAACCGCCAATAGCTACCCTCGCGCTGCCCGCCCAAACGCACCAGGCCGTTTTCCGGCGAATGGCGGATGGCGTTGCGCAGCATGTTTTCGACGGCCTGGGCCAGGTGGTTGAGGTTGCCCTGCACCCAGCAATCGGCCGGCAGTTCGCAACGCAGGCGCTCAGGCGACCAGCCGCTTTCATAACAGGCATCCTCGACCAACAGCTCCCACAACGCCTGTACCTGGATCGGCTCAAGGTTCATCGGTGCCCGTTCGGCATCCTGCCAGGCCAGCTGCAGGGTGTCCTCGACCAGCTGCTGCATGCAGTCCACCTCACGACCCAACCGCTCGCGCAGGCGCTCAAGGTCGGTTTCACCGTCACAGGCCACGCGCAACCGGCTCAGGGGCGTGCGCATCTCGTGGGACAAATCGCGCAGCAGCTGCTGCTGCATGGCCACCGTGCCCTGCAGCCGCTCGGCCATCTGGTCGAAGGCACGCGCCAGTTCGCCCAGCTCGTCATGCCGGGCGATGGTGCGTGAGTCCAGACGTGCCGAGAGCTGGTCGGCGCGCCAGGCGTTGGCCTGCTCGCGCAGCTGGTTGAGCGGCACGATCAGCATGCGGTACAGGCCGATGCACAGCAGCAAGGTGAACAGGCCAGGAATGATGCCGTTGGTGACGACACGCCAGGCCATCTGGTACTGACCGGGGGTGAAACGTGTCGGCAACTCGATCACCAGCATGCCTTGCGCCGGCGCCCCAGGGAACGGAATGCGCAGCCAGGGCTGGTCGATGCTGCGCCGGCTCATGGGCCAGTCGACACCGCGCAGGCGCGTCAGGCGTTGCATGATCTCCGGGCCCAGGGTGGCACTGTTCAAGGGCCGCAGCTGGCTGTCGAGCACGCCGAGCCAGCCCTGCTCGCGCTGCTGCATGGCCGCGACCCATTGATCCAGCCCGGCCTGCCCGCCGCTGCGCCAGGCCTGCTCGGCTTCGCTGGCATAGCCGCGCAGCACCTGGCGGGCGGGCTCGTCGAGAAACGCGTTCTGGGTTTCCATGTGGCGGCCCCAGGTGTAGCTCAGGCCGATCATCAGCAGGCAGAAACCCACCAGCAGGATCGTCAGCTTCCAGAACAGCGAATGACGGTCGAGCATCGCTCACTCCGCCTCGCCGACACTGAGCACGTAGCCCTTGCCCCAGACGGTGCGGATCTGCCGCTCGTGGTAGCCGATACCCTTGAGCTTGCGGCGAATCTGGCTGACATGCATGTCCAGGCTGCGGTCATGGCGCGAATAGCCACGCTGCAACACCTGCTGATAAAGGAAGGGTTTGCTCAGCACCTCGTCGAAGTTGCGATTGAGGATGTCGAACAGACGGTATTCGCTAGGGGTGAGGCCCGCATGCTGGCCGCCCAGGCTGACATCGCACAGGCCATCGTCGAAGCGGAGCTCGCCCGTGGCGAGTTCCTGCGCTGGCTGGTGCCGACGTTCGAGGGCGACGCGGCGCAGGATCGCCTCGATGCGAACCTGCAACTCGGCCATGCTGAAAGGCTTGGGCAGATAGTCGTCGGCTCCACGCTGGAAGCCACAGATTCGATCGGCTTCCGCGCCCAGTGCCGACATCAGGATCACCGGCGTGGCGCTGCGTCGACGCAACTGGGCCAGGGCGTCCAGGCCGTTCAGCCCCGGCAGGAGGATATCCAGCAGTACCACGTCGAAGGCCTGCCGACCGGCCGTTTCCAGGCCTTCGAGCCCGTTGCGGCACCAGGTCACCTGGAAGCCACCACGCTGCAATTCCTCATGCAGGTAGGCGCCCAGTACCGGGTCGTCCTCGATGGCCAGGATGCTGGAGGTGTGAATAGCTACGGGATTCATTGGCAACTGCCATGCATTCTCAATTGCGTGCAATTATTGAGCATGCTACCGATCTAGGCAACCGCCCCGCGACCAATGCAGTGACAGCCCAGAGAAAACACCGCAAAGAGGTGCATTCATGCGGCAGGCAGAGTAACTTTCCGCTTTGGCTCGCGGCTCCGGCCGCGGCGTACAGGCACATGACAGGAGGCTGGTGTGCTCGATCGTTTGGGAATCCGCAGCCGGGTTCTGCTGCTGGCACTGCTACCGGCCAGCCTGATGGCGTTGGTGCTGGGCTGCTACTTCACCTGGTTGCAGCAAAATGAGTTGCGCACCCAACTGTTGCAGCGCGGCAAGATGATCGCCGAGCAACTGGCTCCGCTGGCCGCCCCTGCCCTGGCCCGACTGACGCCCGCGCAGCTTGAGCGCATCGCTGCGCAAACCCTGGAACAGGCCGATGTGCGCGCCGTGGCGTTCCTTGCCCCGGACCGCAGCCGCCTGGCCCACGCCGGCCCCAGCATGATCAACCAGGCGCCCAGCGGCGGCACCGGCACCCAGCTGCTGGAGCGCAGCGGCAACGACGCCACCCGCTACCTGATGCCGGTGTTCGGTCATCATCGCGACCTGGCCACCGATGCCGTGCCAGCCGAAGCCGAGCGTCTGCTGGGCTGGGTCGAAATTGAACTGTCCCACGACGGCACACTGCTGCGTGGCTACCGCAATCTGTTCACTACCGTGCTGCTGATCCTGGCCTGCCTTGGCCTCAGTGGCCTGCTGGCGATGCGCATGAGCCGCACCATCAATGACCCGATCGCGCGCATCAAGCATGCGGTCAACCAGCTCAAGGACGGCCATCTCGAAGAGCGCCTGCCCGCCATGGGCAGCCACGAACTGGACGAACTGGCACGCGGTATCAACCGCATGGCCGAGACCCTGCACAGCGCCCACGAAGAACTGCAGCACAGCATCGACCAGGCCACCGAGGACGTGCGCCAGAACCTGGAAACCATTGAAATCCAGAACATCGAGCTGGACATGGCGCGCAAGGAGGCCCTGGAGGCCAGCCGTATCAAGTCGGAGTTCCTGGCCAACATGAGCCACGAGATCCGCACGCCGCTCAACGGTATTCTCGGGTTCACCCACCTGCTGCAGAAAAGCGAGCTGACCCCGCGCCAGCTGGATTACCTGAGCACCATCGAAAAGTCCGCCGACAACCTGCTGGGGATCATCAACGAGATCCTCGACTTCTCCAAGATCGAGGCCGGCAAACTGGTGCTCGACAGCATCCCGTTCAACCTGCGCGACCTGATCCAGGACACCCTGACCATCCTCGCCCCCGCCGCCCACGCCAAGCAGCTCGAACTGCTCAGCCTGATCTACCGCGACACGCCGTCGTCGCTGGTCGGTGACCCGTTGCGGCTCAAGCAGATCCTCACCAACCTGGTGAGCAACGCGATCAAGTTCACCCGCGAAGGCACCATCGTCGTGCGGGCGATGCTCGAAGACGAACACGAAGACAGCGCGCAACTGCGCATCAGCGTGCAGGACACTGGTATCGGCCTGTCGCCGCAGGACGTGCGCACGCTGTTCCAGGCATTCAGCCAGGCGGACAACTCGCTGGCCCGGCAACCGGGCGGCACAGGCCTGGGCCTGGTGATCTCCAAGCGCCTGATCGAACAGATGGGTGGCGAGATCGGGGTCGACAGCACGCCGGGCGAAGGCTCGCAGTTCTGGATCAGCCTGAGCCTGCCCAAGGCCCACGACGACATGGAGGAGCAGCCGCTGCAACCGCTGCTGGGCCGTCGCGCGGCGATCGTCGATGGCCATGAGCTGGCGCGCCAGGCCCTCGAACACCAGCTGGAGGACTGCGGCCTGAGCGTGAGCCTGTTCGCCTCCTGCGATCATCTGCTGCAGGGTGTGCAGGCTGCGCACCAGGCCGGCCTGCCGTTCGAGTTCGCCGTACTGGGCGCCAACCTGGGCAGTTTGTCGCCCGAGCAACTGGGCCACTACCACCAGCAACTGGAACGTTTCCAGTGCCTGTGCGTGGTGCTGTGCCCGACCACCGAACAGGCGCTTTACCACCCGTTCCTGCCCAATGGCCACGGTCAGCTGCTGTCCAAGCCAACCTGCACGCGCAAGCTGCGCCGCTTGCTGCTGGAGCTGCTGCAACCGCGTCGCCCGTTCGCCGAAACGAACGCGGGCAACCGCGGCGAGCGCCGGGCAAAGATCCTCTGTGTCGACGACAATCCCGCCAACCTGCTGCTGGTGCAGACCCTGCTCGAAGACCTGGGGGCCGATGTGCTGGCGGTCGACAACGGTCAGGCCGCACTGCAGGCGGTGCAGAGCGAAACCTTCGACCTGGTGCTGATGGACGTGCAGATGCCCGGCATGGATGGGCGTGCCTGCACCGAGCAGATCCGCCTGTGGGAAAACACCCAGAGTGGCAGTCCGCTGCCGGTCGTCGCCCTCACCGCCCACGCCATGGCCAACGAAAAACGCGCCTTGCTGCACAGCGGCATGGACGACTACCTGACCAAACCGATCAGCGAACGCCAGCTGGTCCAGGTCGTGATGAAGTGGACCGGGTTGAGCCTGGGCGCCGCGCCCCTGGAGCGCCTGGATGAGCAGCAGGCCGATAGTCGTGACCTGCGGGTGCTCGACCCTGACGAAGGCCTGCGTCTGGCAGCCGGCAAGCCGGACCTGGCCGCCGACATGCTGACCATGCTGCTGGCGTCGCTGGACAGCGACCGCGAAGCGATCCGCGCGGCGCGCGAGGCCGAGGACCACACCGCGCTGATCGAGCAGGTGCATCGACTCAACGGGGCATCGCGTTATTGCGGCGTGCCGCAGCTGCGCGCGGCGTGCCAACGCAGTGAGACCTTGCTCAAGCAGAATCATCCGCAGGCGCAGCAGGCTCTGGATGAGCTGGACGGGGCGATCTGCCGGCTGGCGGCGCAGGCGCGGCTCAGCGCCTGACCTCAAGGGCCTTGTGGGAGCGGGCTTGTCTCGCGAACACGGGCCAAGCCCGTGCCAGACTATTCCAGTGCCTGGGCCGGCCTCTTCGCGGGGCAAGCCCGCTCCCACAGGTCCCCTGGCCTCCATGAAATCGGTGCTGAATCTGTGGCGTCAGGGCCGGTACAGATCAACACCTTTGCCCTGGCAGCTGGCTACAATCCCCACTACCTCGAAATAGGAAGCCCGACCATGCGCGCCCTGTTGTTCAGCAGCCAGCACTACGACCAGGAAAGCTTCACCCAGGCCAGCCAAAACCTGCCCCTGGAGCTGCACTTCCAGCCCGCCCGCCTGACCCTCGACACCGCCGCCCTGGCCCAGGGCTTTGATGTGGTGTGCGCCTTCATCAACGACGAACTCGACGCCCAGGTCCTGCAGCGCCTGGCCGCCGGCGGCACGCGCCTGATCGCCCTGCGTTCGGCCGGCTACAACCATGTCGACCTGGCCGCCGCCCAGCGCCTGGGCCTGGCAGTGGTGCGTGTGCCGGCCTACTCGCCGCATGCGGTGGCCGAACATGCCGTCGCGCTGATCCTGGCGCTGAATCGCCGCCTGCACCGTGCCTACAACCGCACCCGCGAAGGCGACTTCACCCTGCATGGCCTGACCGGCTTCGACCTGCACGGCAAGACCGTCGGCGTGGTCGGCACCGGCCAGATCGGCGCTGCCTTCGCCCGCATCATGGCCGGTTTCGGCTGCCAGCTGCTGGCCTACGACCCCTACCCCAACCCCGAGCTGCTGGCGCTGGGGGCCCGCTACCTGGAGCTGCCCGAACTGCTGCGCGAGGCGCGAATCATCAGCCTGCACTGCCCGTTGACCGAGCACACCAAACACCTGATCAACACCCAGAGCCTGGCCCAGCTGCAGCCCGGCGCCATGCTGATCAACACCGGCCGTGGCGCGCTGGTGGACACGCCGGCACTGATCGATGCGCTGAAAAGCGGCCAGCTCGGCTACCTGGGCCTGGACGTCTATGAAGAGGAAGCACAGCTGTTCTTCGAGGACCGCTCGGACCTGCCGCTGCAGGACGATGTGCTGGCGCGCCTGCTGACCTTCCCCAACGTGATCGTCACCGCGCACCAGGCCTTCCTGACCCGCGAAGCCCTGGACGCCATTGCCGCGACCACGCTGGACAACATCATCCGCTGGGCGGCTGGCAAACCGCAGAATCAGGTCACAGGTTAATGCTAGGATACGCGGCATTTCTGGAGGACCCATGGTCGAGCACGATTTCCGCTACACCCTTTTCAACCCGCAACACACCCTGATCGAATGCCGCGCCCTGGTACCTGGCCGTTACCAGGTGACCGGCAACGGTGGTTCGATGCACAAAGGCGACACCCTGCTGGTCACCCTCAAGGGCAGCAAGGACCTGGCCATGCGCCTGACCGTGGAAAGCGTGCGTCACCTGATCAACCCACGCGGCCAGTGGGTTGCCGTGGCCAGCGGCCCGGTGTTCAACGAGCTGGAGATCCTCACCTGGCAGGTCGAATGCGACAGCTGCGACGCGGTGCTGGACTTCGAGTTCGCCGTGGACGCCAAGCTGGGCAAGAAAGCCCGCCAGCCGGCCGCCACCGCGCGCGTCACCGAGCTGGGCTGGGCCAGCCGTGGCGACAAGCACCTGTGCCCGAAATGCCAGGAGAGCGCCGCGTGAAGAATGTGCTGACCGGCCTGCTGGTTGCCAGCGGCCTGCTTGGCTGCGCCGCCGAACCGTCGAAGCTGCAGCAGGAACGCAGCTATGTGCTGGAGTGGATCGGTGAACGCCCGCTGATCGACTACAGCCACCTGACCCTGACCCTGGCCAGCGATGGCCGCGCCTATGGCAATGCCGGCTGCAACCATTGGTTCGCGCCGTATACCCTGGACGGCGAGCACCTGAGCTTTGGCAAGGTCGGCAAGACCCGCAAGCTCTGCGCGCCGGCGTTGATGGAGCAGGAAAAGCGCTTTTTGCAGGCGCTGGAGACGGTGCAGCGCTGGGATGTGTCGCCGGTCGAGCAGATGCGTTTCTGGCCGGCTGAAGGCAAGCCTTTGCGCTTCTGGCCTGAGGAAGGCTGATTCTCTGTTGGCTGTACCGGCCCTATCGCCGGCAAGCCGGCTCCCCCAGGTACTCCACTGTTCTCTAGGTCAGTGGTTTACCTGTGGGAGATGAGGCCGGTGCAGACTTGCATCAAGCGCCTTTCAGGGCCTTGATCTTGGCCTGCAGCCCTTCAAGGGTCTGCTCGCCCAGCAGCTGCTCGCGCACCTTGCCCTTGTCATCGATGATGTAGGTCACCGGCAGCGCCTCGCTGCGCGGCAGGTCGTAGCGCTCGGCCGGATCCTGGGCCAGCACGGTGAAGCCAATGCCCAGGGTATCGGTCGCCTGTTTCAATTCCGGCCCCTGCAAGCCGTCGAAGTTCACCCCGACCACCTTGATACCGTCGGCCGCCCACTGCTTGGCCGCCGTGTTCAGTTCCGGAATCTCGGTACGGCACGGGCCGCACCATTCAGCCCAGTAGTTGAGCACCAGCCAGTGCCCGTCGAGCTGCTCGGCCTTCACCGTATTACCGTGTTGGTCCACGCCGTAGTCGGCACCGCAACCACCGAGCAACAGGCTCGCGGTGATGGCCAGTACTGCTGCCAAACGCCTTGCCATGGGTCAATCCTTCTCAAGTTTTCGAGCAAATGGGTCAGTCGCTGCGGTTAGAATAGCCGCCACACCCAGCTGGATGCGACCCGACATGACTGACCTGACGCTCTATCATAACCCGCGCTGCTCGAAATCCCGCGGCGCGCTGGAACTGCTCGAACAACGGGGCCTGGCACCGACCATCGTGCGTTACCTGGAAACCCCGCCAGACGCTGCCACCCTCAAGGCCCTGCTCGGCAAGCTGGGCATCGCCCCGCGCCAGCTGCTGCGTACCGGCGAAGACGAATACAAGACGCTCGACCTGGCCAACCCGGCCCTGAGCGACGCGCAGCTGATCGACGCCATGACCCAGCACCCCAAGCTGATCGAACGGCCGATCCTGATCGCCGGTGACAAGGCGGTGATCGGTCGCCCACCGGAGAAGGTGCTGGAGATTCTGCCGTGAGTGCGCCGTTTATCCTGGTGCTGTATTACAGCCGCCACGGCTCGACCAGCGAGATGGCCCGGCACATTGCCCGCGGCATCGAGCTGGCCGGCATGGAGGCACGCCTGCGCACGGTGCCGGCGATTTCCACCGAATGCGAAGCCGTGGCCCCGGACATTCCGGCCAGCGGCGCGCTGTACGCCACCCTCGACGACCTGCGCCACTGCGCAGGCCTGGTGCTGGGCAGCCCGACCCGCTTTGGCAACATGGCCGCGCCGTTGAAGTACTTCCTCGATGGCACCAGCAGCCTGTGGCTGGGGGGCGAACTGGTCGGCAAGCCCGCCGCCGTGTTCACCTCCACCGCCAGCCTGCACGGCGGCCAGGAAACCACCCTGCTGTCGATGATGCTGCCGCTGATGCACCACGGCATGCTGGTGATGGGCCTGCCCTACAGCGAATCGGCACTGCTGGAAACCCGCGGTGGCGGCACGCCTTACGGCGCCAGCCACCATGCCGGTGCCGATGGCAAGCGTGAACTCGATCAGCACGAGATCACCCTGTGCCGCGCCCTTGGCCAACGCCTGGCGACCACGGCCAAGGCACTGGAGGCCGCGCGTGGCTAGAAAGCCCAAGGTGTTGCCGTCGCTGGAATGGCTGGCACCGCGCATGCGCCTGACGCGGGCGCTGAGCCTGGCCTTCTTTTTTGGCCTGATCGCTTTGCTGGTGGTGAACAACCTGTGGTTCGCCAACCTGCATGGGGCGCGGGTCGGGGTGATTCTGGCGATCGAGCTGGTGCCGCTGCTGTTGCTGGTGCCGGGCATGTTGATGGGCAGTGCCCGGGCGCATGCCTGGACCTGCTTTGTGGTGAATATCTATTTCATCAAGGGCGTGCTGGCGGCGTTCGACCCGGCGCGGGCGGTGTTTGGCTGGGTTGAGGTGTTGGTAAGCCTGGGGTTGTTTGTCAGTGGGCTGCTTTTTGTGCGCTGGAAGTTTCAGCATGAGCGGCGCATGGCGGGCGAAGGGAGTTGAGTTCGGGGGCTGCCTTGCAGCCCAATCGCCGGCAAGCCAGCTCCTACAAGTTCAGCGGTGTACTCACTGTGGGAGCCGGCTTGCCGGCGATCGGGCCGCACAGCGGCCCCAGCATTCTCAATGGTTGACGGTATGCGCCAGCATCACCGACAACTGGCACAGCGGCCGCCCGCTCTCTTCGTGCCATTGATTGAACGCTTGCTGCACCAACGCCAGATCCCGCTGGCTGGTCGGCGCCTTGTCGATGATCTTCTGGGCGATCAGCGCAGCCGCCATGTCATCGGTAGGGATGAACGTGTCCTTGCCGACCATGCGCAGGAAGCGCGGCGCCGACAGCCCGCCCATCTGGTTGCCCTGCTTGGCCAGGTACTTCCACAAGCCGACGATATCGGTCACCGGCCAGTCGGCGATGAATGCGCCGAAACTGCCCTTCTCCTTCGCCACGTCGAGGATCATCTGCGCATTGCGCGGCACGCTCTTGAGCTTGCCGAGATGGCGGATGATGCGCTCGTCGTGCATCAGCCGCTCCAGGTGCTCAGCCCCCATCAGCACCACTTTCTCCGGGTCGAAGCCGAAGAACACCTGCTCGAACGCCGGCCACTTGGCGTCCACCAGGCTGTGCTTGAGGCCCGCGCGGAACACGCGCAGGGCCAGGGTCGACAGGTAGCGGTCATCGCTGATGTCGCGCAGCTGCGCTGGCGTGCGCGGCTGCGGCAGGAAGGCTTCGAGGGCCTGGGCCGAGCCGAAGCGGTTCAGGCAGTATTCGTGCAGCCACTGGTAATCGCGCATGGGCTCAGATGTTCAGCACATCGAGGAAGCGCGGGGTGGCGCTCTCGTCGATCTTCAAGCTGGTGAAATCGAACAGGTTGCGGTCGGCCAGCTGCGACGGGGCAACGTTCTGCAGGGCGCGGAAGATGCTCTCGGTACGGCCCGGGTGCTTGCGCTCCCACTCCACCAGCATGTCCTTGACCACCTGGCGCTGCAGGTTCTCCTGGGAACCGCACAGGTTGCACGGAATGATCGGGAATTCCTTCATGTCCGAGTAGGCCTGGATGTCTTTCTCGTTGCAGTAGGCCAGCGGGCGGATCACCACGTTGCGGCCGTCGTCGGCGCGCAGCTTCGGCGGCATGCCCTTGAGCGCGCCGTTGAAGAACATGTTGAGGAAGAAGGTTTCGACGATGTCGTCGCGGTGGTGCCCCAGGGCCATCTTGGTCGCGCCGATCTCGTCGGCGAAGGTGTACAAGGTGCCACGGCGCAGGCGCGAGCACAGCGAGCAGGTGGTCTTGCCCTCGGGCACCAGCTCCTTGACCACCGAGTAGGTGTCCTTCTCGACGATGTGGTACTCGACGCCCAGTTCCTTGAGGTAGGCCGGCAGCACATGCTCGGGGAAGCCCGGCTGCTTCTGGTCCATGTTCACCGCGACGATCTCGAACGTGATCGGTGCCACCTTCTGCAGGTGCAACAGAACGTCGAGCATGGTGTAGCTGTCCTTGCCGCCAGACAGGCAGACCATGACCTTGTCGCCATCCTCGATCATGTTGTAGTCGGTGATGGCTTCGCCAGCGAGGCGACGCAGGCGTTTTTGCAGTTTGTTCTGGTTGACCGAGAGGGTGCCCATAGCGCTTGAATCCGCGAGGTGTGACAAAAGGCGGCTATTTTACGCACAAACCTGACGCGGCTGTAGGGCTAACCGATAAAGACTTCAATGTAATCAGCAGCACTCCCGACAGCGCAATTTGCTCTAAAAAGCCGGTTTTATGCTGACAACGGCTTCCTATACTGCGACATAAGGCCACATTACCGCTTGCATCGGTTGTCTTGGCCTCGGGCCGCTTGCGCTCCACCTGGGGGGCGGTTGGCAACATAGAGAGGAGTGACCGGCATGATTCATCACGTTGTGGGGCTTTTTACCCATCCTGATCAGGAATGGCGCGAGATTCGCGGGGAAGAAGAAAGCATCAGCCACATGTACCTGACACACACGCTGATCCTGGCGGCGATCCCCGCCATTTCGGCATTCATCGGCACCACCCAGGTCGGCTGGGTGATCGGTGGCCGTCCGGCGGTCATGTTGACCCTGGAAAGCGCGCTGTGGATGAGCATCATGTCCTACCTGGCGATGCTCGCCGGGGTAGCGGTGATGGGCGCGTTCATTCACTGGATGGCTCGCACCTACGATGCCAACCCGTCCCTGGCCCAGTGCATCGCATTTGCCACCTACACTGCCACCCCACTGTTCCTCGGCGGCCTGGTGGCGCTCTACCCGCACCTGTGGCTGGGCATGCTGGTGGGCACTGCCGCCATCTGCTACACCGTGTACCTGCTCTATGTCGGCTTGCCGACGTTCATGAACATTCCATCGGATGAAGGCTTCCTGTTCTCCAGCTCGGTGCTGGCAGTGGGCCTGGTGGTACTGGTGGCGATCATGGCTGCTACCGTGATCATCTGGGGCCTGGGCGTAGGGCCCGTCTATACCAACTAGATCCAACCAACACTGGGGCATCAAGCCAGGGGCCGCCGCAAGGCGGCCTTTGTCTGCCTGCTGACCAGTGGGCTCGGCACCTTCGCCGCGCTGCGGCATAATGACCGGTCAGGAGAATTACCCCGCCATGCCCGAGCTGCTCAAACAACGCGTCGAAACCTGTTACCAGCAAGCCGAAGCCTTTTTCAAACGCCCTTTCCCGCGCCCACACGTGAGCTTCAAGCTGCGCGGCCAGAAAGCCGGCGTCGCCCACCTGCACGAGAACCTGCTGCGCTTCAATCTGCAGCTGTACCGCGAAAACCAGCAAGACTTCCTGCGTCAGACCGTCGCCCACGAGGTGGCGCACCTGGTTGCCCATCAACTGTTCGGTGAGCGCATCCAGGCCCATGGCGAGGAGTGGCAATTGATCATGCGCGGGGTCTATGAGCTGCCGCCGAACCGTTGCCACAACTATGAGGTGCAGCGGCGCGTGGTGACCCGGTACATCTATCGGTGCCCTTGTCCGGAGAGTGATTTTCCGTTTACTGCGCAGCGGCACAGGCTGGTGCATCAGGGGCGGCGGTATTTGTGTCGGCGGTGTAGAGAGATTCTGATTTACAGCGGCGAGACGCGTGTTGAATGAACCGGCCCTTTCGCGGGACAAGCCCGCTCCCACAGGATCCCCGCTGATTCAGAAATTTGTGGGGTACTTGTGGGAGCGGGCTTGTCCCGCGAAAGGGCCGGCAATGACGCAGCTGAAACAGCAGACACAAAAAAAGGCGACCCTAGGGTCGCCTTCTTCGTGACTGCATCTCAACTCAACGAGCCGGGCCTTCCGCTACGCCCAGGTCGTCGGTCGGGCGAGTGTCGATCAGCGGCGCACCACCGGAAGCCAGTTCCGACGCCAGCTTGTCGTTGTCCATTTCATTGACCCACTTGGCCACCACCACGGTGGCAACGGCGTTGCCGATCAGGTTGGTCAGGGCGCGAGCTTCGGACATGAAGCGGTCGATGCCGAGGATCAGCGCCAGGCCGGCAACCGGCAGGTGGCCAACGGCGGAGAGGGTGGCGGCGAGGACGATGAAGCCCGAACCGGTCACGCCTGCGGCACCTTTGGACGCTACCAGCAACACCAGCAGCAGGGTGATCTGGTGGGTGATGTCCATGTGGGTGTCGGTGGCCTGGGCGATGAACACGGCGGCCATGGTCAGGTAGATCGAGGTGCCGTCCAGGTTGAACGAGTAGCCGGTCGGGATCACCAGGCCAACCACCGATTTCTTCGCGCCCAGACGCTCCATCTTGGCCAGCATGCGTGGCAGCGCCGACTCCGAGGAGGAAGTGCCCAGCACGATCAGCAGCTCTTCACGGATGTAGCGGATCAGCTTGAGGACACTGAAGCCGTGGGCGCGGCAGATACCGCCGAGGACGATGAGGATGAACGCCAGGCAGGTGATGTAGAAGCAGGCCATCAGGTAGCCCAGCTGCACCAGCGAACCGACACCGTACTGGCCGATGGTGAACGCCATGGCGCCAAAGGCACCGACCGGCGCGAGCTTCATGATCATGTTGATGATGTTGAACATGACATGGGCGAAGCGGTCGATCAGGTCCAGCACTGGCTTGCCATAGCTGCCCAGGCGGTGCAGGGCGAAACCGAACAGCACCGAGAACATCAACACCTGCAGGATATCGCCGTTGGCGAAGGCGCCGACGATGGTGTTGGGAATGATGTTGAGCAGGAAGCCGACGGTGGTCTGCTGCGCGCCGGCGGCGGCGTAGGCGGCCACGCTGCTGGCGTTCAGGGTGCTGACGTCGACGTGCATGCCGGCGCCTGGCTGGACCACGTTGACCACCACCAGACCAATGATCAGGGCGATGGTGGAGACGACTTCGAAGTACATCAGCGCGTAGCCGCCGGTCTTGCCGACCGACTTCATGCTCTGCATGCCAGCGATGCCGCTGACCACGGTACAGAAGATGATCGGGGCGATGACCATCTTGATCAGTTTGACGAAGCCATCACCCAAGGGTTTGAGGGCAACGCCGGTTTCCGGGTAGAAGTGGCCGAGCAGGATGCCGATGGTGATGGCGAAGATCACCTGGACATACAGGGATTTGTACAGCGGCTGACGTGTCGTCATGGCTCATTTTCCTCAAGTGTGCTGGCTTCACCCTTCCCAGGGTGGTTGGGCACCTGAATCGCTAACCCTCCTGCACCTGGAGGGATTTGTCGTTGTGTTCGAGCTGCCTGGGCAGGCCTCTGTCTACGGAGATAGCAAGGGGGATGCCAAAATGCTCGTGAACTGTGCGAAGGCCGCAATTGCTAGAGGATAATGCCCAGCGACGGGGCGAAATGGTGGATAGGAAGTGGCGGATTTCCGCCCGGTGGCGGAATTTGAACAGGGAGGATGGCGGGAATCCGCCCGCAGCGGTGGGTGTTATCACTGGCGTCATCGCCGGCAAGCCGGCTCCCACAGGTTTGGCGCAGGTATCTTCTGTAGGAGCCGGCTTGCCGGCGATGGGGCCGGTACTGCCAGCCCTTCACTCCAGGTGAAAGGTGAGTCTGAAAGCCGCCCCACCCAACGGCGAATCCTCCAGGCTCAGCGCCGCGTCATAGCTGTCGACGATGTCCTTGACCACCGCCAGGCCGATCCCCTGCCCGGGATGCTGCCGGTCCAGCCGCTCGCCACGCTCGAGAATTCGCTCCCGCTGGTCTGCCGGCACCCCAGGGCCATCATCCTCGACGCACAACGTCAGCTGCCCAGGCGCCTCCTGCAGGCTCACCCGTATCAGGCCCAGGCTCAGCCGGTAGGCGTTCTCCAGCAGGTTGCCGAGCAACTCCAGCAAGGCGCCCTGCTCCATCGGCACCTCTGCCTGCGCCGACACATCGAGCATGACCTCGACACGCTTGTCGCGGTAGACCTTGTCCAGGGTGCTGCACAGGCTTTCCAGCACCGGTCGCAGTTGCACACGGTGACGCACCAGGCCGCTCTTGCGCAGGCTGGCACGCTGCAGTTGATAGTCGATCTGCTGGCTCATGCGCTCGACCTGGCTCTGCAGCACCCGCGCCTGCTCGCGCTCGCCGGTGCGCTGCTGCAGGTTTTCGCCTACGCCCTGCAGCACCGCCAGTGGGGTTTTCAGGCTGTGCGCCAAATCGCCCAGCGAATCGCGGTAGCGCTGGCGCTGTTCACGCTCGCTGCGCAGCAAGCGGTTCAGCGAACCGGTCAGGCGCAGCAGCTCACGGGGGTGTTCCGCGCTCAGTCCGTCGCGTGCGCCGGACTCCACTTCGTCCAGCTCACGGCTCAACCGCCGCAGCGACCGCAGGCCCCAGGTCAGGCCGGCCCACAGCAAGGCCATCAAGGCCAGCAAGGCAGCGCCAAAGCCGAGGTAGAGCTTTTCACGCAGGCCAGCCAGGGTTTGCTTGTACTCACGCACCGGCTGCAAGGCGACGATGCTGTACGCCGCGCTCTGCCCGCCGAGCAGCTTGATCTCGACGTCATAGACGAAGAACTCTTCGCCATCGTTCTGGTGGATGCGTGCAAATTCGTTGCCGCGCCCGTCGTAGCGCGGCTGATAGTTGATGTTCTGGTCGGCGGTGGCGCGCGAGCGCCAGACCAGTTGGCCGTCACGGTCGAAGATGTAGCCGAGCAAGCCGGTGTACGGCAGGTTGAAGCGTTCGTCCGGCAGCAGCTCTGGCATCTGCAGCCGGCCATGTTCGATGCGTGCCGCCGAGATCAACGTGGTGACGTCGGAGGCCAGACGCTGCTCGATCGACTCCTGCAGCGCCAGGCTGAAGGCCTTCTGCAAGGCCGGCAGCAGCGCCAGCATGAACAGCAACGCCAGCACGGCCGCCGCCAGCATCAGGCGCACCCGCAGCGAGCGGATCACCGGCAGCGCTCGGTGAACAGGTAGCCCAGGCCGCGTACCGTGTCGATCGGCTTGAACCCGTGCTCGCCCTCAAGCTTGCGGCGCAGGCGCCCGACCAGCACTTCGATGACGTTGGGGTCACGCTCTTCGTCGCCCGGGTAGAGCTGCTCCATCAACCGCTCCTTGGCCACTACCTGCTGGTGATGGCGCATGAGGTATTCGAGGATGCGGTACTCGTAGGCGGTCAAGGCCAGGGGCTGCTCATCCAGGGTCGCCTGCTTGCGGTTGAGATCAAGCACCAGCGGGCCTGCGGCGATGGTCGACTGGGTAAAGCCGCTGGAACGGCGCAGCAGGGCATTGAGCCGTGCTTCGAGCTCTTCGAACTGGAAAGGTTTGACCAGGTAGTCATCGGCACCGGCGGCCAGGCCTTCGACCTTGTCCTGCCAGTTGCCACGCGCAGTGAGGATGAGGATGGGGAAGGCCTTGGCCTGGCTGCGCAGCCGGCCGATCAGCTCCAGTCCGCTCATGCCAGGAAGGCCGAGGTCGATAATGGCCAGGTCGAAATGGAACTGCTCGGCCTGGTACAGCGCTTCTTCGGCATTGGCCACGGCTTCGACCACATGGCCGCTTTCGCCCAGGCGGGTATTGAGGTGGTGCCTCAGCAGGGCTTCGTCCTCGACCACCAGAAGTTTCATCTAGCTCTCCTTTTTCGTCTGTTGCCTGCGCCGGCTCTTTCGCGGGACAAGCCCGCTCCCACAAGTAACCCCAGGATACCTGTGGGAGCGGGCTTGTCCCGCGAAAGGGCCGGTACAGGATAACGCGAGTCCTCAGAACTTGTAGTTCGCCGACAGGTAAGTCTGTGCACTGCTGGTCAGACGCAGGGTGCCCGCCTTGGGCCCACCGCTGGGCGCCACTTCGGTCGAGGCGTTGCTTTGCAGGTAACGGTAGCCCAGCTCTACCGAAGCCTTGTCGGTCAGCTCCTGGATCACGCCGGCCTGCAGCCCTACCGCATAGCCCAAATCGCTGTCACGACTTGCCCCCGGCGAATCCTGGGTCAGCTTGGTCATGCCCAGGCTGCCGCCGCCGAACAGCTTGGTGGTATCCCCCACCGGCAGGAACAGGTCATAGCTGCCCAGCAGGTTCTCCTGGCGCAGCTTGAGGCCGCTGTGATCGCCCGAGACGTTGTCGTAGGTCACGTAGTAGCGGCCCTGGTCATTGATGCGGCCCAGGCGCACACCCCAGGTATCGTCCTTGCCGATGATGCCGTCGGCGTTGAGGTTGTCGGTATTGCTTTGCAACAGGCCTGACTTGCGAACCTTGTCGCTGGTCTGGCCGTAGGTCAGGCTGGCGAAGTTTTCATCGGCGGCCTGGGCGGTGGTCATGCCAGCGGCACACACGGCGATGGCGGCAAGCAGGGTGTTGAAGGTTTTCATGGCTTCTTGCTCCAGTTGAAGGCGCTGTTTCGGTCTGGAAGCTAGAGTAAGCAGGGTGCCCTGAACCGCGGCTGAACCTTGGCTGAACCTCGGCTGAACGAACCGTTTGCCAAACAAGGAGTAGTGAACATGCGTGCCCTGCTGGCCTTGACCCTGATGTGCAGCGCCGCGCTTGCCCAAGCGGCAGTAGTAACCCGTGAAATCCCTTACCAGGACGCCGAGGGCAAACGCTTGATCGGCTACTACGCCTATGACGATGCCAGCAAGAAAGAACGCCCGGGCATCGTCGTGGTGCATGAGTGGTGGGGGCTGAATGACTACGCCAAGCGCCGCGCGCGTGATCTCGCAGCCCTTGGCTACAGCGCGCTGGCCATCGACATGTATGGCGATGGCAAGCACACCGAGCATCCGCAGGATGCCCAGGCGTTCATGGCCGAAGCCATGAAAGACCCGGATGAGGCGGCCAAACGTTTTGACGCCGGCCTGGAATTGCTGGAACGACAACCCTACACCGACAAGAGCAGCCTGGGCGCCGTCGGTTACTGCTTCGGCGGCAAGGTGGTGCTCGATGCGGCACGGCGCGGCGTGAGAAAGCTCGATGCCGTGGTGAGCTTCCATGGCGCGCTGGCGACACAGACACCGGCCAAACCCGGCGAGGTGAAGGCCTACGTACTGGTCGAGCACGGTGCCGACGACAGCATGGTCACCCAGGAGCAGGTCGCGGCGTTCAAGGCGGAGATGGATGCCGCCAAGGTCAACTACCAGTTCGTCAGCATCCCCGGGGCCAAGCATGGTTTCACCAACCCGGATGCGGATCGGTTGAGCCATGGCGAGCATGGTGGGCCGGACATCGGCTACAACAAGGCGGCGGATGAAAGTTCGTGGGCGCAGATGCAGGCGTTCTTCAAGCAAGTGTTCAAGTAGAGGGCCCTATCGCCGGCAAGCCGGCTCCCACAGGTACCCCGCAGAGCCTGAGGGCGGTGCAGTACCTGTGGGAGCCGGCTTGCCGGCGATGGGCTGCAAAGCCGCCCCATCTCCCACACAACTCCGTCGGCTGGCACAATACCTGCCATGAACACATTGCCTTCCTGCTGCGCCCCGCTCCAGTACCACTGGCCCCTGCCCCGCCCACTCCCCGGCGCGGTACTGGTCAGTTGCGCCTTCGACCCGGCCCTGCTGGCCGCCGACGACTTCCTGCGCGCCGGTATCGTGCCCAGCGCCAGCCTGCAACGCTCGGTGGCCAAGCGCCAGGCCGAGTACCTGGCCGGTCGCGTCTGCGCGCGGGCCGCACTGCAGCGTCTGGATGGCCGCGATCATGTGCCGGGCAGCCACGAAGATCGCTCGCCGATCTGGCCTGCCGGGATCCATGGTTCGATCACCCACGGCAAAGGCTGGGCGGCAGCGGTGGTTGCCGCCGATACCGCCTGTCGAGGCGTCGGCCTGGATCAGGAAGCGCTGCTCGACGACGACCGCGCCGAACGGTTGATGGGCGAAATTCTCACACCGGCGGAGCTCGAGCGCCTGGACCGCAGCCAACTTGGTCTGGCGGTCACCCTGACCTTTTCGCTCAAGGAAAGCCTGTTCAAGACCCTCTACCCGTTGACCCGCCAGCGTTTCTACTTCGAGCACGCCGAGGTGCTGGAATGGTCCACCGATGGCTTGGCCCGCCTGCGCCTGCTCATCGACCTGTCGTCCGACTGGCGGCATGGCTGCGAGCTTGAAGGGCAGTTCTGCCTGCAAGACGGCCACCTGCTCAGCCTGATCAGCGTCTGAGCCCTACTGCGGCACCTGCTCACGCGGCCAGTTGAGGCTGAAGCAGGCCCCACCCAGCGCCTCGCTGCGCCCCACCGTGGCGCGGCCTGCATGCCAGTAGATGATCCGCCGCACGATCGACAGGCCCAGGCCATGCCCGCCTGAAGCCCGGGTACGGCTGTCGTCGAGCCGGGTGAAGGGGGTGAAGATGCGGTCCCAAAAGCCTTCGGGAATGCCGGGGCCATCATCTTCCACATCGATACGGCAGCGCTGCTGGCCCAGCTGGTAGCTCAAACGCACCTCGCCAGCGGCATGGCGCAGGGCATTGCCGACCAGGTTCTGCAGGGCGCGGTGCAGGTAGCGCGGCTCGGCCTCGACCCAGGCGCCGTCGGTGTCATGCACCTGGCACACGCCGCGCACCAGTCTCACTTGAGCGTTCAGTGGCGCCAGTTCCTCGATCACCCGGTCGAGCAAGGCATCCAGGTCGACCCGTTGGAACTTGAGCGCCGGCGCCCCCTGCTCCAGTCGTGCGTAGGTCAGCATCTCGTCGACCAGCTTGTCGAGGTCCTGGATATCGCCATCCATACCGGCCAGGTGCTTGGCGCGCGCTTGCTCGGTCGGCGCACTTTCGATCATTTCCAGGCCAAAGCGCAGGCGCGCCACCGGCGTGCGCAATTCGTGGGATACCGCGCGCACCAATTCACGCTGCATGTTCAGCGAGCGCTGCAGGTGCTCGGCCATGCCGTTGAAGGCCGCTGCCAGACGCCCTACCGAGTCGGCATCGCCCGCCGGTACGCGGGTCTCCAGGCTGCCCTGGGCGATGCGCGTGGCGGCCATCTCCAGGCCCGACACGCGCCGCTCCAACTGGCGCACCAGCAAGTAGACCACCAGGCCGATAAGGCACAAGCCGAGGAAGGTGATCAGCACCAGCAATTGCGGTGGATAGGGGTTGAGCTGGTACAGCGGGCCGATTTCCAGCACCCAGGGCGAACCCGGCAGGCCGGCGAACACGCGGATCGAATCACCATCACTGCCCAGCGCCATGACCGTGTCACCCTCCTCCACCCGACGCCGCTGGTCATCGTCGAGACCGACCCGCTCCAGGCGCTGCAGGGCGACACCGAAACCAAAGCCCTTGCTCTGCTTGAGCTCCGCCAGGCGCTGCTGCTGCTCGGTCACCGGGTAGCGCACCAGTTCATCGGTCAGCAGATAAAGGGTGGCCCGGGCCAGTTGTTCGCTGATCTGCTTGACCTCGGCCACCAGCAGCAGGTCCTCCCGGCCGACCTTGCGCAGCACCTGCGCGGCATGCGGCCCGGTCTTGTTCACTACCACCAGGCCGCGATACAGGCGCGCGCGCTGGCCACCGTCCAGCGTGCGTGCCGACATCGGCTGCAGCTCCAGTGGCACGCCAAGCAGGCGCTCCCACATCAGCAGCGAGCGCTTGCGTTCGGTTTCGTTCTGTTGCGCCAGGTTGTCGGCCATCAGGCTGAACGTGCCCTGGGCCAGGCGCTCGCGGTGCTGGGCGGCGCGCACTTCGTTGACCAGGTGCAGGCTGAGCACGCCAAGCAAGGCGACCAGCACCAGCACGGCAAGCATGCCCCCGTAGATACGGAGGAAAATCGAGTTGTTCATGGCGCATCGCCAACGAACAGGTAGCCCTTGCTGCGCAGGGTCTTGATCAGCCGTGGCTGGATCGGGTCGTCGCCGATCTTGGGGCGGATCTTGGAAATACGCACATCGATGGAGCGGTCCTGGCCGTCATAGCCGACGCCACGTAGCGCCGTGAAGATCTGTTCGCGCGTCAGTACCCGTCCGGCGTTGCTGGCCAACAGCCAGAGCAGGTCGAATTCGGCGCCGGTGAGCTCGATCAACTGTTCGCCAAGCCTGGCTTCGCGCAAGCGGTTGTCGATGCGCAGCGTGCCGAAGGCCAGCTCCTGGCTCTTGTTCAGGGTCGGTTCGCTGCGCCGCAGCAGTGCCTGGATGCGCGCCAGCAACAGGCGGGGGCGTACCGGCTTGCAGACATAGTCGTCGGCGCCCAGGTCCAGGCCCTGTACCTGGTCGAGTTCATCGCTGCGGGCGGTCAGCATGAGGATCGGGCCGGGGTACTGGCTGCGTACCCGCCGGCAGATGCTCAGGCCATCCTCGCCGGGCAGCATCAGGTCGAGGATTACCAGGTCTGGCTGGCTGTCGACGATGCGCCGTGCGGCACGGGCGCCATCGCCCTCCACGGCGACCTCGTAGCCGTTGGCCTGGAGGTATTCGGCGGTGAGCTCGGCGAGGCGCTGGTCGTCCTCGACGATCAGGATGCGGTGTACGGGTTGGTCCATGGCCTTGCCTTCGATTGTTGTTCTTTGTTTTGCCTGCTCCGGCCTCATCGCCGGCAAGCCGGCTCCCACAGATAATGCCTGCGCGAAACCTGTGGGAGCCGGCTTGCCGGCGATGAGGACGGAACTGTCACCGTTTAATCAAAAGGCAACATCAGCCCCGGATACTACGTCCCGCACCAGGCACTGCCAACCTCAGCCAGAAGGCCCTCGACTGAACCGTTTATTGTGCTAGTGTTCGCCCCCGAAAATTTCCACCCCGGGGCAGCACGACGCAGAAAAATAGTGCAAACCTCTTGGCACAAGGCCTACAGCGAATACCCACTATTCACACACAAAGTACGCACAAGTTATCCACAGGCGCTCGCCTTGCAAAGACCCCCAGACCGCATTATCTTGTATCCCCATTGCAGCAAACCACTAGATATTGGGTTTGAGCCGAAATCTCAAACACAACTCGGCACGGAAATTCAAGCGCTTTTTCCTGCTGAACTTACGGTGGTTTCACCAGCCAAACCGCTCCAGCGGAAGATTGGAGAACAACAGCTTTCGGGCCTGCTTGCCGGCATGGCCCTATAGCCTTTGACTTCGGCCAGGGAGCGGCAAGCTTATTGCCCCCATTTCCTGAGTCTGTCCCGAAGTCGGTACGCCCGAGCGGTCGGATGCGCGCGCATGACGCATCCCCAGCCGGGTCATCGAACACGTGGACGGAACGGTGGGCGCCCAAAAGGCGCCTGAACAATATAGAAACTGTGGAGACACCCACCCATGCAAACCGACACAACTCGCGAGAACCCGCAGGCCATGGCGCCGCAGGCCGATTCCAACCAGGATCTGGCTGCCACCGCTCCGGGCCAACTGCGCGTGATCAAGCGTAACGGCACTGTCGTCCCCTACACCGACGACAAGATCACCGTGGCCATCACCAAGGCGTTCCTCGCAGTTGAAGGCGGCACCGCCGCCGCCTCGTCGCGCATCCACGACACCGTCGCGCGCCTGACCGAGCAGGTCACCGCCACGTTCAAGCGTCGCATGCCATCGGGTGGCACCATCCACATCGAAGAAATCCAGGACCAGGTCGAACTGGCCCTGATGCGTGCCGGCGAGCAGAAAGTCGCCCGTGACTACGTGATCTACCGCGACCAGCGCGCGAAAGAGCGTGCCACCCGCGCCAACACCGACGCCGTGGTCGAGCCGCACCCGAGCATCCGCATCACCCTGGCCGACGGCAGCCTGGCGCCGCTGGACATGGCGCGCCTGAACACCATCATCAGCGAAGCCTGCGAAGGCCTGGCCGAAGTGGATGGCGACCTGATCCAGCGCGAGACCCTGAAGAACCTGTACGACGGCGTGGCCATCAAGGACGTCAACACCGCCCTGGTGATGACCGCCCGTACCCTGGTCGAGCGCGAGCCGAACTACTCGTTCGTTACCGCCCGCCTGCTGATGGACACCCTGCGTGCCGAAGGCCTGGGCTTCCTCAGCGTTGCCGACAGCGCCACTCACCACGAGATGGCCGACCTGTACGCCAAGGCCCTGCCGGCCTATGTCGCCAAAGGTATCGAGTTCGAATTGCTGAACCCGGCCCTGGCCGACTTCGACCTGGAAAAACTGGGCAAGGCGATCAACCACGAGCGCGACCAGCAGTTCACCTACCTGGGCCTGCAGACCCTGTACGACCGCTACTTCATCCACAAGGATGGCGTGCGCTTCGAGCTGCCGCAGGTGTTCTTCATGCGTGTTGCCATGGGCCTGGCGCTGGAAGAGAAAGACAAGGAAGCCCGCGCGATCGAGTTCTACAACCTGTTGTCGTCCTTCGACTACATGGCCTCGACCCCGACCCTGTTCAACGCCGGTACCCTGCGCCCGCAGCTGTCGAGCTGCTACCTGACCACCGTGCCGGACGACCTGTCGGGCATCTACCACGCGATCCACGACAACGCCATGCTGTCGAAATTCGCCGGTGGCCTGGGCAACGACTGGACCCCTGTGCGTGCACTGGGCTCCTACATCAAGGGCACCAACGGCAAATCCCAGGGCGTCGTACCGTTCCTGAAAGTGGTCAACGACACCGCCGTCGCGGTCAACCAGGGCGGCAAGCGCAAGGGCGCGGTCTGCGCCTACCTGGAAACCTGGCACCTGGACATCGAAGAGTTCATCGAGCTGCGCAAGAACACCGGTGATGACCGTCGTCGTACCCACGACATGAACACCGCCAACTGGATCCCTGACCTGTTCATGAAGCGCGTCTTCGATGACGGCAAGTGGACCCTGTTCTCGCCTTCGGAAGTGCCTGATCTGCACGACCTGACCGGCAAGGCCTTCGAAGAGCGCTACGAGTACTACGAAGCCCTGACCGAGTACAACAAGATCAAGGTATTCAAGACCATCCAGGCCAAAGACCTGTGGCGCAAGATGCTGTCGATGCTGTTCGAGACCGGCCACCCGTGGCTGACCTTCAAGGACCCGTGCAACCTGCGTTCGCCGCAGCAGCACGTGGGCGTGGTCCACAGCTCGAACCTGTGCACCGAGATCACCTTGAACACCAACAAGGACGAGATCGCCGTCTGCAACCTGGGCTCGATCAACCTGCCGAACCACATCGTTGACGGCAAGCTGGACACCGCCAAGCTGCAACGCACCGTGAACACCGCCGTGCGCATGCTCGACAACGTGATCGACATCAACTACTACTCGGTGCCGCAAGCGCGTAACTCGAACTTCAAGCACCGTCCGGTCGGCCTGGGCATCATGGGCTTCCAGGACGCGCTGTACCTGCAGCACATCCCGTACGGCTCCGATGCCGCCGTGGAGTTCGCCGACAAGTCGATGGAAGCGGTCAGCTACTTCGCCATCCAGGCTTCCTGTGACCTGGCCGACGAGCGTGGCGCCTACGAGACCTTCCAGGGTTCGCTGTGGTCCAAAGGCATCCTGCCGCTGGATTCGCAACAGATCCTGATCGAAGCCCGTGGCCAGAAGTACATCGACGTCGACCTGAACGAGACCCTGGACTGGGCGCCGGTCCGTGCCCGCGTGCAGAAAGGTATTCGTAACTCGAACATCATGGCCATCGCGCCGACCGCGACCATCGCCAACATCACCGGCGTGTCGCAGTCCATCGAGCCGACCTACCAGAACCTGTACGTGAAATCGAACCTGTCGGGCGAATTCACCGTGATCAACCCGTACCTGGTACGCGACCTGAAGGCCCGTGGCCTGTGGGACTCGGTCATGATCAACGACCTGAAGTACTACGACGGTTCCGTCCAGCAGATCGAGCGTATCCCGCAAGAGCTGAAGGACCTGTACGCCACCGCGTTCGAAGTCGAGACCAAGTGGATCGTCGATGCTGCCTCCCGTCGCCAGAAGTGGATCGACCAGGCCCAGTCGCTGAACCTGTACATCGCCGGCGCTTCGGGCAAGAAGCTGGACGTGACCTACCGCATGGCCTGGTATCGTGGTCTGAAGACCACCTACTACCTCCGTGCCCTGGCCGCGACCAGCACCGAGAAGTCGACCATCAACACCGGCAAGCTCAACGCCGTGTCCAGCGGTGGCGACAGCGCTCCGGTGCAGGCTGCAGGCCCAGCGCCGGTGCCGAAGGCTTGCGCCATCGACGAGCCGGATTGCGAAGCCTGCCAATAAGGCCTTCGCACCGCTGAGGTGAACATGCCGCCTCAACGGCCTTCGGGCAGTTGAGGCGGCATTTTTTTGGGTGCAAGAAACAGGACCGCGGTGCCCCTATCGCCGGCAAGCCGGCTCCCACAGGTACAACACCGAGCCCGAGATCCGTGCGGTACCTGTGGGAGCCGGCTT
>NZ_AKJC01000355.1 GCF_000282535.1 Pseudomonas sp. GM84
GGCGCCCGCCATATCAGCAAGGCGCAGGCGCTGGAGCACGTGGCGGGCTACGCGCTGTTCAACGAAGGTTCCGTGCGTGAGTACCAGTTCAAGTCGCCGCAGTGGACCGTGGGCAAGAACTTCGATGACACCGGCGCGTTCGGCCCGGACCTGGTGACCGCCGACGAGCTGCCGGCAGGTGGCAAAGGCCTGCTGCTGCAGACCCGAGTCAACGGTAAAGTGGTGCAGTCGGCCAATACCGAAGACATGCTGTTCGACGTGGCCACCATCATCTCCACCCTCAGCGAGGCGGTGACCCTGGAGGCAGGTGACGTGATCGTCAGCGGCACCCCTGCAGGCGTGGGCTTTGGCATGGACCCGAAGGTCTACCTCAAGGCCGGTGATATCGTGGAAGTGTCCATCGAAGGCATCGGCACCTTGGTCAACCCCGTCGTCGACGAAGCTTGATTGATTCCGGGCATTCCCGGCCAGATCGAAGCCTCCCGCTCCGAGGCTTCGACGAAGAACAAAAACTGGAGGCGATCATGGCGATCACGACCCGTGGTGTGCATTCGATCGATCATTACGCGCTGTACGTGCCGTCCCTGGCTGACGCGCGAACCTTTTTCGCCAGCTTCGGCCTTGAAGTCGGCGAGCATCCTGCCGGGCTGGACCTGACGGCCGCCGACGGCCACCGCTGGGCGCGCGTACTGCCGGGCCAGAGCAAGTGCCTCGCGTACCTGAGCCTGAGCTGCTTTGCCCAAGACTATGCCGCGCTGCGCGAGCAGGCCGAAGCCGCTGGCGCCCGGTTCGAGGCCGGTGACGGCGAGGGGTTCTGGTTCCGCGACCCTGACGGCAACCTGCTGCAGGTGAAAGTCGGCGCCAAGCACATGCCCGACAGCAAGCACCCGGTGCCTGCCGCGAAAGCCGCCGTGCGCGGTGCCACCACCCGTGACGCGGTGGTGCAGGTACGCCCGCGGCGCTTGTCCCATGTGCTGCTGTTCAGTCCCGATGTAGCGCGCGCCGTGGACTTCTATGGCCGTGCCCTGGGACTGCGCTTGTCCGACCACTCCCAGGACATCATCGCGTTCACCCACGCGCCCCACGGCTGCGACCACCACCTGGTGGCGTTCTGCAAGAGCACGGCCAAGGGCTTCCACCACGCTGCCTGGGAAGTCGACAGCGTCGACGACGTAGGCAACGGCGCCGAGCAGATGGCCCATGCGGGCTACCGGGAAGGCTGGGGCACCGGGCGGCACTGCCTGGGCTCGAACTACTTCCATTACATCCGTGATCCGTGGGGATCGTTCTGCGAATACTCGGCGGACATGGACTTCATCGACGCTGGCAGTCAATGGCCGGCAGGCGACTTCCCGCCTGAGAACTCGTTGTACCTGTGGGGCCCGAACGTCCCCGAGTACTTCGTCCTCAATACCGAGACGGACAACCCGCCCGTCAAGGCATAACGCCTCAGCGACGCAGGCCGCGCATGGCCCGAGCACCTTCCTGGCCTCCAGGGAGGCGGGCAGCGGCTTGCCTAAAACCCACCGGTTTCAGGTCAGCACAGATGAACGAAAACAAGATCCTAGACGTAGCAATCGTCGGTTACGGCCCTGTCGGACAGACCCTCGCCATCCTTCTCGGGCGCATGGGCTACAGCGTTGCCGTGTACGAGCGTTGGCAATCGCTTTACCCGCTGCCGCGCGCCGTGTTCCACGACCACGAGATCCGCCGCGTCTTTCGCATGATGGGGCTGGAAGACGAACTGCAGAAGATTTCCCAGCCCTCCGCCTGCTACCAGTGGTTCAACGCCGACTGGAAGGTGCTGGTGGAGATCGACTGGTCTGCCGAGTCGATCAGTGACGGGCCGTTCGGCTACCTGTTCAACCAGCCTGGCCTGGAGGCCATCCTCGATCGCACCGCCAAGGCCATCGGCAACGTCGAAGTGCATCAGGGCTGGGAAGTCCTGGCGCTGAGCCAGGACGCCCAAGGCTGCGAGCTGCGCATGCAGCGCACCCCGCGTGAAGGCGAGGCGCAAACGGGCGAAGAGCGCCAGGTACGAGCCCGCTACGTGATCGGTGCCGATGGCGCCAACAGCCTGATCCGCCGCCAATGCGGCATCGACTGGCAGGACCTGGGCTTCCAGGAAGACTGGCTGGTAGTCGACCTGCAGCCCAAGCCAGGTATCGCACTGGATGTGCCGGACATCGGCCAGTGGTGCAACCCGGCGCGGCCAACCACCATGGTCCCTGGGGGGCCGGGATACCGGCGTTGGGAGTTCATGCGCCTGCCTCACGAAAGCATGGAAGACCTGCAGAGCACGGCCAAGGTCTGGGAACTGCTGTCGCCCTG
The DNA here is from genome assembly GCF_000282535.1 of Pseudomonas sp. GM84. GTDB lineage: Bacteria > Pseudomonadota > Gammaproteobacteria > Pseudomonadales > Pseudomonadaceae > Aquipseudomonas. Next base: position 2,332 of record NZ_AKJC01000355.1, read on the forward strand.
GGTCACCCCGGACACCGCCACGCTGGTGCGCCATGCCGTCTACCAGTTCCGCTCACGCATCGCCCAGACCTGGCGCCATGGACGCGTGCTGCTGGCCGGCGACGCCGCGCACCTGATGCCGCCGTTCATGGGGCAGGGGATGTGCTCGGGGATCCGTGACGCGTGGAACCTGTCCTGGCGCCTGGACCTGATCTTCAAGGGCCTGTGCGACGACAGCTTGCTCGACAGCTACACCCTGGAGCGCAAACCGCAGATCCGCGCGGTGATCGATGCGTCGGTGGAAATGGGCAAGGTGGTCTGTGTGGCCGACCCACAGAAGGCGGCCGAGCGTGACGCGGCGTTCCTCGCCGGCGAAGTGCCGCCACTGCCACCGTTCCCTGGCCTGGTCGATGGCGCCGTGTTCAAGGACCCGCACACGGGTACCGCCGTGGGGCCAGCCGGCACGCTGGGCGTGCATGGCCAGATCGAGCACGAGGGGCGCAACCAGCGCTTCGACGATGCGTTCGGTCGCGGTTTCCACCTGTTGAGCGTCGGTGACGATCCACTGGCCGGATTGAGCCCTGCGCATCAGGCCCTGCTTGAGCACCTGCAGGTGAAAAGCGTGCGTCTGAGCCTCGATGGCGCACCCGGCACTTGCCGCGACCTGTCGGGCAAGTATCACCGCTACTTCGCCGACGCCGGGCTGCAGGCCGTGCTGGTGCGCCCTGACTTTTATCTCTACGGCGCGGTGAGCGACCTGGGTGAATTGCCGCAACTGCTGGATGCACTGGCGCGCGACCTGGGCATCGCGCCAACCGAAAGCGTCACCAGTATCCACCCACCACTCGCCACACAGGTGTAGGTCCCGCTGCCGCAGGGACGCGTTCCCTGCGGCAACGTTCTGAAAACAACAACAAGAGACAGATCGATGCACAACATCAAGGTGAAAGCGCTTGGTGCGGTTCTGGCCGCCCTCGCGATTGTGGAATGCCATGGCGCCGAAGCACCGGCGCCGGGGGAGGGCACCCTGTTCAAAGGGCTGTTCGGGGACAGCCTGGAACGTGACTACGGCATCACCGTTTCCAACCTGCTGGATATCGCCTACGTGCGCAACAACCGCTCCACCCACGATGAACGCGAGGATGGCCTGAGCAATCTGCCGCTTACCGGCATGTCCGACGAAGGCCTGGAGTGGGGCAGCCTGCACCTGTTCGTCGACAAGGCACTCAAGGGCACCTTCGTGCCGCGTATCACGCCCTTGCCGGGTCCAAAACCCGAAGCGTTCGCCTTCGGTTTCACCTTCGAGGCCAACTATGGGCGCAACGCGCAGTTTGCGCGGACCTTCGGCTGGGACATGCACTGGAACATGAACGAGGATGACAACGCCAAGGCGCAGCGGGACAAGGAGCGCTTCCTGGCCATCCCCAACATCGCCGCCACGGCCTATGTTCCCTATGGCCCGGGTTTCAACTTCATGGCCGGGGTGTTCGGCCCGGCGCTGGGCTACGAGATCCCGCCGAACATCCGCCAGGCCCGCAACCCGTTCGCCAGCAAGACCTACGCCTTCGTCAGCGAACCGGGGACGGTTTCCGGGGTGCTGGTGGGCACCCGGTTGCTCGACGGCCATCCCGGCATCCTTGGCCTGGAGCTGGGCGTGGTGCAGGGCTGGAACAACCTGCGTGACAACAACGACGGCAAGTCGCTGATCGGCGCGCTGCGCTGGCGCACGCCGGACATGAACACCTGGGTCGACTACGAATTCATCGTCGGCGACGAACAGAACGACAGCGTCAGCGATGTGCAGGCACCGACCTCGCGCCTGATCGCCGACAGCGGCCAGCTCAAGCAGCAGCACTCGCTCAATGGCTGGCACAAGTTCGATGAGCGCTGGTCGATGGGGGCCGAGCTGGTCTATGGCCATCAGCAGGGCGATGGCAAGGCCTCGACCGTGGATGTGGTGACCGGCCCAGGCTTCGACGGGGCCCATTGGTGGGGTGCCAATGCGGTGCTGACCTACCAATACCGCCCAGACCTCTCGTTCTCGGTGCGCGGTGAGCATTTCAGCGACCCGGACGGTTTCATCCTGTTCCCCACCAGCGTCAGCCGCGGCGATTTCAACGCCCTCACGGCCGGCCTGCGCTGGGACGTCAGCCGCAACCTCTCGCTGCGCCCGGAACTGCGTTACGACTGGTTCGACGCCCGCGAGCATGACCGCCCCTATGGCAACGGTCGAGACCGCTCGCAACTCACCACCCTGATCGAAGCGTTGTTCTACTTCTGATCGCCGCCCACAGCCCTGAGTACCTCTACCATGCAGAACAACGACAAGACGTGGAATGTGCGTTACGAATACACCGCCGTGGCCATGCTGGCCCTGGGCTTCGGCCTGGTCGGCCTGGACCGCTTCATCATCCTGCCGCTGTTTCCGGTGATGATGGCGGACCTGCACCTGGACTATCAGGACCTGGGCAATATCTCGGCGGTGCTGGCCATCGCCTGGGGGATTTCCTCGATCTTCATGGGCCGGCTGTCCGACCGCATCGGCCGGCGCAAGGTGCTGATCCCGGCGGTGCTGCTGTTTTCCCTGCTGGCCGGCCTGTCCGGGTTGGCCAATGGCGTCGCTGCACTGTTGCTGATTCGTGCGGTGATGGGGGTATCGGAAGGGGCGTTCACGCCTACTGCCATCGCCGCCACGGCGGAATCCTCGCACCCGCGTCGGCGTGGGCTGAACATCGGTATCCAGCAGGCGTTCTTCCCGATCCTCGGCCTGGGTCTGGCGCCGGTGCTGGCGACCCAACTGTTGCTGGTGCTGCCGTCCTGGCGCTGGGTGTTCGTGGTGGTCTCGTTGCCAGGCTTCATCCTGGCCTGGTTCATGTATCGGCGCCTGCAGGAAACCCGCGTGGCGCCGGTGGCCAATGAAGGGGAAGGGCAGGCCCAAGGCCGCTGGCTGGACGCGCTGCGCTATCGCAATGTGGTGCTGAACATCCTGGGCATGTTCTGCATGCTCACCAGCCTGTTCGTGCTCAGCGTGATGATGCCCAACTACCTCACCGACTACCTGCACCTGAGCCTGCAGCAGATGGGGTTCGTGATGTCTGCCATCGGGCTGGGCGGCTTCATCGGCCAGCTGGTACTGCCGGGGTTGTCCGATCGGATAGGGCGCAAGCCGGTGGTGCTCGGCAGCTTCGTCGCCACGGCACTGTGCATCGGCCTGCTGATGCGCACCGGCGCCGAGCCGCTGACCCTGTTCGGGCTGCTGTTCCTGACCACCTTCTTCAACTTCAGCATGATCTGCATGACCGTCGGGCCGATCACCAGCGAGTCGGTGCCACTGCCGCTGGTCTCTACCGCCACGGGCCTGGTGGTGGGCATCGGCGAGGTGTTCGGCGGAGGCGTGGCGCCGGCCCTGGCCGGCTTCATCGCCCAGCAGCATGGCATCCAGTACACCCTTTACCTGGCGCTGGGCGGGGCGTTGCTCGGCCTGCTGGTCGCCAGTGCGCTTCGAGAGACCGCGCCGTCGCGCCGTGCTGCGTCGGCGAGCCAGGCGCAAGACGCCGCCTGAGGCGGTACCGGTAATGCTGACCGGACGTCGGCATGACGACGCCAGGTTCATCGCCTGGCTTCGTTTTCGCCATGGCAGGATGTGCATGCCGCTGCAGGCACTACCCGTGCTTTGTGGCGCCATTCCCCCACGCGGAGCTCGGCGGCGTCGGTCACAAGCCGGCGCCGTCCGAACTTCATTTCGATTACAGGGACTTTTCCAGATTTTGTTTCTGCGTAACATGCGGCCTTTACCGCACCGCTTTAGCTGACGAACGCTGATGAGTAATTCATGATCGAATTTCACAATGTCACCGCCTACCAGCAGCACACCCGCGTGTTGGAAGATTTCTCCCTGCACATTGGCGCGGGCGAGAAAGTCGCCATCCTCGGCCCGAACGGCGCCGGCAAGAGCACGCTGCTCAAGCTGATCGGCCGTGAGTTGTATCCGGTCGAGCGTGCCGGTAGCCACCTGAGGCTGTTCGGCAACGAGACGGTCAACTTGTGGGCGTTGCGCCGCCAGATCGGTTTTGTCTCCCAGGATCTGCAAGAGGACTACACCCCCTACACCCAGGCCATCGATGTGGTGGTGTCAGGTTTTTTCGGTGCCATCGGCGCTCACGACCACATGCAGCCGAGCGACGAGCAGTTGCAGCAGGCACGCAAGCTGCTGGCGACCGTGGAAATGCAGGGGCACGAGCACACCATGTTCCAGCGCCTTTCCACGGGGCAGAAACGCCGTCTGCTGCTGGCCCGCGCCCTGGTCCACGAGCCCCGTGCGCTGATCCTCGACGAGCCCGCCAATGGCTTGGACATGGGGGCGAGCCTGGGCATGCTCAGGCTGCTGAGAAACTTCTGTGGGCAAGACCACGCAATGATCATTACCACCCACCACATCGACGAGATCATTCCCGAGATCGAGCGGGTGGTGTTGCTCGACCAAGGCCGCATCGTCGCCGATGGCCCGAAACGCGAAGTGCTCAGCAGCGCTGCGCTGTCCGATCTCTACCAGACCGAATTGCACATTACCGAGCAGGACGGTTGGTACCGTTGCTGGCACGCCTGACGCCGGCCCCCCCGATCACCCCTTAGGAGTCCATTCATGAAAGCAGCCATCGTTCACGCCTTCGACCAACCCCCACGCTATGGCGATATCGACGCGCCGCAGGCGGCGGCGGGCGAGGTGCTGGTGCGGGTGCGTGCCGCCGCGCTCAGCCAGTTGGTGCGTGCGCAGGCCAGCGGCAAACACTACAGCAGTGGCAAGACCTTGCCGTTGGTACCCGGTGCCGATGGTGTCGGCCTGCTCGAGGACGGCACCCGCGTGTACTTCGCCTTCCCTCGGGCCCCCATCGGCGCCATGGCCGAGACCGTGGCCGTGGATGCGCGCTGCTGCGTGGCCATACCGGATGACATCGATGACATCACCGCCGCGGCGATCGCCAACCCAGGGATGTCGTCCTGGTCGGCGCTGCAGGAGCGGGCAGGGTTCAAGCCGGGCGAGCGTGTGTTGATCAACGGCGCTGCCGGTGCATCCGGGCGCCTGGCGATTCAGGTAGCCAAGCACTTGGGTGCTTCGCGTGTGGTGGCGACTGCACGTAATCGTGCTGTGGAAGCAGAATTGCGCGAACTGGGCGCGGACGACTTCATCTGCCTGGACCAGCCTGCCGAGCAGTTGACCGCTGCGTTGCGCGATGAAATTCGCGGGCCGGGCGTCGACATCGTGCTGGATTACCTGTGGGGGCAACCGGCTGCCTGCATCCTCGATGCATTAGGCGGTCATACCAGCCGAGAGGCCGCGCCCCGTGTGCGCTTCGTCAATATTGGCGCGATTGCTGGCGCGACCCTGCCGATGAACCCCAGCGTATTGCGCGGCACCGGCCTGGAGATGCTCGGCAGTGGCCTGGGCAGTGTCTCCAACGAAGGTTTGGTGAAGGTGGTCGGGCAGCTGTTGAACGCGATCAAGCCGGCCGGGATGAAGGTCGAGGCGCAGGCCGTGCCCTTGAGCGAGGTCGAAGCGGCCTGGCAGCGCAGTACCGCAGAGCGCATCGTGTTCGTCGTGTAGGCGGAACAGGCGAGGCCTGCAAGGCACTCGCCTGATCCAGGCAGATCAGGCCAGGGAAGGGCCGCCTGTACGAAGGCTCACGCGGCCCAGGTTTCATGGAGATGACGCCATAGCACCTGGTCGCCTTGAAGGCTGAAAAGTGCAGTCGAGATCCGTGTCGTTGCGTCCTGGCCAGGCCGCCGATGCGTCTCCCGGTAGCGAATCAGCGCACCGTCCGGCCACTGTGCCAAGGCCTGCAGTTCGGTGAGCTCAATGCTCAATCCAGGCTGGCTGCCTGCACGTTGGGCGAACAGGACGGCTACATCCTGCAGCCCGACCTCGACACCGGAAGGCGTGATCATGGAGAAGTCCGGATGGAACCGCTCGACCATCCCTTCTACCTGGGCCTCACCTGAGCGGAAGAGGGCCTCGATCTGTTCGTGCAGGTCAATGACTTCTTGCAAGTAGGGATTCATAAGGTTCTGTCCTGGGTGGATGGCCGATTATGCCTGATCAACTTGAGCATGGCCGCAATCGACCCACGGCAGCCTTTCGCATAAATCTGAAACCCATAAAAGGGACTGATACATGACTAAATCAAATCTTTCATTTTCTCTGGCGCTGCTGCTTACCGTGGGCGTGATGCCCGCACACGCCAAGGACCAGGCTACGATCCAATCACCTGCGTCGGGCGTGCTCTGTGACCGCTACGTATGCGCCAATGACAAGGGGATTTCCCAGGCGCTGACAGAGCAGTATCTAGGCAAGAAGGCTGCGGCGACTGAGGTGTTTACGTCCAGCAACGTAGATCTGACCGAATTTACTTTTGCCAACGGGATTTTCTGCGACGTTAAGGAGGGGCTATGTCGTGAAGATCGGTACTACGGCGCGAACGGCCAGAGAAGCGGCGCTGTTTCCAAGAAATACACCACTGTGCTGTTTGGCGAGGTAACTGACGCCAAGCGCTAGAGAATGAAAGTTGTCGTAGCAAGCGGTGCCGATGACCTGCTATGTCATGGGTAGAGTTGGGATAGCGGCCACCTGCCGAGAATACAGCCCAATTGCAGGGCTCAGCGTGATCCATGTGGGAGCGGGCTTGCCCCGCGAGGCAGCGCGGAGCATGGCACCGGCTTTGCCGGTGTTCGCGGGACAAGCCCGCTCCCACAGCAATCGCATCAACTTTTAGAAGTTGAGCAAGACAGTTGCTCCCACAGGGGGACCACCCGCCCCAACATCCAGAGGTCTACTTTGTGCTTCCGACCCAAAGCTGCCCTTCGGCGTAGTCGGCAACTGCCGGCCAAAAGCGACCAGTCTAGCGGCCGGTATTTCTTGAGCATCCGAGTCGAATGTGGCCGATGCCAGACCGTTATGCCGACGCGACCTCTTTTGGCGTAAATGTATCTCGCGCTACGTTACCGATGGCATTGGTCGTGTAAGCATCGAAACTTCCTCCAATCAAGCCACCCAGCAGGGGCACGGCTTTACCGAGATTGATCACACCTTTTTCACCAAATTTGGTGAACAGCTTGAAGCCTACCTTTTTGTTTATCTCTATCAGCGTCTTGCCGGAAATCGACTTCACCGCGTTCATCGCCAGCTTGTTGCCGACGACAATGCCGATGTCTTTCAGCAGTTCCTTGGCTGAGTTGGCTGTGAGGCAGGCGAAGACCAAGGCCTTAACCTTGTCATCCTTGACATCGTAGCCACCCAGGTGAGCGATGGCGGCGATCATGCGAATTTGTACGAAAAGCACGCTCGTGATGTTGGCGGGCAACGCGACGGGGAGTGTAATCAACCCACCCAGGCCGGTAATGAAGCCTGAAGTGGCCGATTTGGTGTTCTGCCAGCGAATCAGGGAGTTAGCTTGATCGTAGGCAGAGCCTTCCTCCTTGGCGTAGCTGGCTGCGAGCTCCTCGGCGGAATCAAGAGCGGAGAATCCATTTACGGATCGCTCGTATGCCCAGTCGAGCACTTGCATTATCTTTTCTTGACTTACCAGTTCCATCATCAGTCTCGGCATATGAATGATGGCCATATGATGCCATACCTGCACGGCGATCTGCTTACCTGGCTTTGAACAAATTCCCTTTCGCCGCATCCGCGAAGGCCGGCTAGGGTCGTGGCCGCTTTCGATGTTGGGGCCGCTTCGCGGCCCATCGCCGGCAAGCGCGGCTCCCACAGGCACAACGCAAGCCTGGGGGTGGTGATCCTCCTGTGGGAGC
>NZ_AKJC01000356.1 GCF_000282535.1 Pseudomonas sp. GM84
AGCCGGCTCCCACAGGGAATCCACATTTCTTGAATTCAGTGGGGTACCTGTGGGAGCCGGCTTGCCGGCGATAAGGCCCGCTCAGGCAGCGAAGCCTTCAATCCCTGCGATAAGGCAACATCCCCCACGCCTCCTCGGCATACCCCCTCACCCCTTCCCGCTCCTGGCGCAGAAAGTCCTCCACCGCCCGCCGCAGCCCCGGGTGCAGCAAGTAATGCCACGACCGCGTCAGCACCGGCTCGAACCCGCGAATCAGCTTGTGCTCCCCCTGCGCCCCGGCATCGAAGCGCTGCAGCCCTTCGGCAATCGCAAAGTCCATACCCTGGTAGAAACAGGTTTCGAAGTGCAGCCGGTCGAACTCATCCAGGCAGCCCCAGTAACGTCCGAACAAACTGTCTCCACCCACCAGGCTCAAGGCCATGGCCACATCGCGCCCGCCCTGCCTGGCCAACACCACCCGTATCGCCTCAGGCATGCGCTCGGCCAGCAGGCTGAAGAACTCACGGGTCAGGTACGGCGAACGCCTGCGCACGGCATAGGTGTTGGCATAGCACAGATAGATGAAATCCCATTGGGCCTCATCCAGTTCATCGCCACGGAACCAGCGAAAGTCGATGCCGTGCCCGGCCACCTGCTCACGCTCCTTGCGCATCTGCTTGCGCTTGCGTGAGCTCAGGCTGTCGAGAAAGTCCTGGAAGTCGCGGTAGCCGCGGTTGCGCCAGTGGAACTGGCAGCCCAGGCGCTCCATCCAGCCTGGCAAGCCGGCCATCTGACCGTCGAGGCTGGCGTCGGTGAAGTTGATGTGCGCACTGGAGAGTCCGCCCTTGCTCAGGTACTCCGGCAAAGCCTGCAGCAGCAGCAAGCCATCGGCAGGGTCCGTGGCCAGCAAGCGTGGGCCGCTGACCGGGCTGAAGGGCACCGCCCCCAGCAGTTTGGGGTAGTAGGCGATACCGGCACGCTCGCAAGCATCGGCCCAACCGTGGTCGAACACATACTCGCCATACGAGTGCCACTTGCGGTAGGCCGGCAGCAACGCCCGAACCTGCCCGTCACGCTCCAGTACCAGGTGTTCGGCGGCCCAGCCGCCAGCGGGGGCCACACTGCCGCTGTCTTCCATCGCACTGAGAAAGGCATGGCGCAGGAAGGGTTGGCCGTCGGGCACCAGGGCGTCCCAGGTCGCCGTGGGCAGGTCGCGCAGATGGGCAAGGCTGTAGAGGCTGGTCACGGTGTCGACTCTTGGCTGAACGCCCTCAGTATTGCGGAAGGACCCTTTAATACTCAATTACTTAACCGCAGTGCCACTAATTAGACATTATTCTGTCATTCGCCCTCGCAATACTTGCGCCTGTTTTCCGGAACCCCAGAACCTGTCTATTCAGGCCCTTTCCGAAGACATGCCAACCTGGGGGCGGCGCTGAGCCTCCCCAATATTTTTCAGTAGGGAGAACCTTATGCGTCTTGTTTCTACACTTACCGGAGCGAGCCTCACCGGCATGATGCTGGCTCTTAGTACTCCGGCCAGTGCTGCTGTCGACGCCAAGCTGCTCGAAATGCTCCGCGCCAATGGCTCGATCAACCAGGCGCAGTACAACGAACTGCAGGGCGACCTGGCAAAAGAAACCAAGGAAAAGGCCGACCAGAAAGCTCAGTCCGAACGCATGAGCTCTTTCGAACAGAAAGTGGCATGGGCCGCCAAGACCCAGATCAAGGGTGATGTGCGCCTGCGCTACGAAGACGTCAACGTCGACAACCCGAACTCGCGCAGCGGCAACCAGGACCGTGAACGCGTCCGTGCCCGCGTTGGCTTCTACAGCGAAATCAACCCACAGGTCGACGCTGGCGTGCGCGTGGCCACCGGCAGCAGCGCCGATGCCCGCTCGACCAACCAGAGCCTGGACAACTACTTCGAGAAGAAGTCGCTGTGGCTCGACCTGGCCTACCTCGACTGGCACCCCACTGCCCTGCCGAACCTGCACCTGATCGGCGGCAAGATGCTCCAGCCGTGGGTGAGCATGGGCGACATCATCTGGGACAGCGACATCAACCCCGAGGGCGTGGCCGTCACCTACAAGACCAACCTCGGCCCGGCCGAAGTGTTCGGCAGTGCCGGCCACTACAACCTGAAGGACAACGTCGACGGCGACGGTGTGCAGTACAAGCATGACGCACAGCTGTACCACGGCCAGCTGGGCACCAAGTTCAATGTTGCCGATACCGTCAAGATGACCGTCGGCGGCAGCCTTTATGCCTATGACAACGACGAAGAATCGGCCGCCCTGCGCTCGCTGGGCAACACCACCGACCAGTTCAACCTGGTGGAAGGCTTCGGCCAGGTGGACTTCACCGGCTTCGCCATCCCGTTGTCGGCCTATGGCCAGTACGTCAAGAACACCCAGAGTACCGATGGCAAGGACATCGGCTGGTTGGCAGGCCTGAAGAGCAAGCTGGGCGCCTGGAGCCTGGACTACAACTACCGCGACGTGCAGCGTAACGCTGTGGTCAGCCTGTTCACCGATTCCGACTTCGGTAACGGCTTCACAGGTTCGCGAGGCCACAAGTTCAAGGTTGGCTACGAGATCGACAAGAACTTCGCCCTTGGCGCGACCTACCTGATGGCCAAGACCGATTACTCCAACCTGCCGAACAGCGATGCTGACGTAGATACGCTGCAGGTCGACTTGGAAGCCAAGTTCTAAGCTTCAGCTCCCCTGTGTTACGCAGGCGGGAAGCACCGACCCCATCCGGTGCTTCCCGCCTTTTTTTGTCTGCCAGAAATGCGTCGGCCTCTTCGCGGGGCAAGCCCGCTCCCACAGGTACGCCACTGTTTCTGAATTCAGCAGTGAAACTGTGGGAGCGGGCTTGTCCCGCGAAGAGGCCGGAACAGACAGCTTGAAAATCAGCGCTTGCGCAGAATCACACTACCAATCGAATACCCCGCGCCAAACGAGCTCAATACGCCCAGCGCGCCCTTGGCCAGATCATCCTGGTACAAGTGGAAAGCAATCACCGACCCCGCCGAACTGGTGTTGGCATAACGGTCGAGAATCACCGGTGCGTCTTCCTCGGCCACTTCACGCCCCAGCAGCTTCTTCACGATCAGGTGGTTCATGCTCAGGTTGGCCTGGTGCAACCAGAAGCGGTTGACGTCGGACGGTTGCAGGTCGTTCTCGCCCAGGTGCTTGCCGATCAGTTCGGCGACCATCGGGCAGACTTCCTTGAACACCTTGCGGCCTTCCTGCACGAACAGCTTGTCGCGCGCGCCAATGCCCTCTTCCGCCGTGCGGTTGAGGAAACCGAAGTTGTTGCGGATGTTGTTGGAAAACGCCGTCAGCAACTTGGTGCCGACGATGTCGAACTGGTGTGCCGAGGTAGCCAGGTCGGCCCGCTCGACCAGCACTGCGGTGGCCGCGTCACCGAAGATGAAGTGGCTGTCGCGGTCGCGGAAGTTCAGGTGCCCGGTGCAGATTTCCGGGCTGACCACCAGCAACGCGCGGGCCTGGCCCAACTGCACGCTGTTGGCGGCAGTCTGGATGCCGAAGGTGGCCGACGAGCAGGCCACGTTCATGTCGAAGGCAAAACCCTCGATGCCCAGTGCCTGTTGCACCTCGATGGCGATAGCCGGGTACGGGCGCTGCAGGTTGGAACAGGCGACGATCACCCCGTCGACATCGGCTGCGGTCCGACCGGCACGCTCCAGCGCCTGGCGGGCTGCGGCCACGCCCATCTCGCACAGGATCGACTGCTGGTCATTGGAGCGCTCCGGCAGGCGGGGCTTCATGCGCTGCGGGTCGAGGATACCGGCCTTGTCCATGACGAAGCGGCTCTTGATGCCCGACGCTTTCTCGATGAAGGCAACATCGGACAGCGGCGCGGCTTCAAGCTCGCCGCGCTCGATGGCCGCAGCGTTGTCGCGGTTGAATTGCTGCGACCAGGCGTTGAAGGACTCCACCAGTTCTTCGTTGGAAATGCTTTGGGCCGGGGTATACAGGCCGGTGCCGCTGATCACGACGTTATGCACGGTGGTTCCTCTGGTCAAAGGCCATCGCCCTGGGCGTTGGCTGGAAAATGGACAGTGGCACTTCAGTACCAATTCCGGGGCAAGGGCGTTGCCCTCGACCGCGGGCAAGCCCGCTCCTACTTAGGAACGCGCTTGCCTGCGACGGGCTGCGAGCAGCAGCAAATTGCATCAATATTGCCACAACTTTGAGTGTTTAGGCTTCCACCTGAGACCACTGTTTGCTGAGGCGCTTGTCGGAAATTGGCACTTTTGTGCCCAACTGTTGCGCGAACAGCGACACCCGATACTCCTCAAGCAACCAGCGGTACAGAGTCAGCTGCTCGTCGCGCTTGCCCTCCTGGGCATGCTTGTCGGCGCGCGCCTTGTACTGCGCCCAAAGGTTGCTCAGCTCACCGCTCCACACCCGGTCCTTCTGCACCTGGCTGCCGAGTTTTTCCAGGCGCAGTTCCACCGCCTTCAGATAACGTGGCAACTCCTTGAACCAGGCATTCGGCGTCTCGCGCACGAAGCCCGGATAGACCAGATTGGCCAGCTGCTGCTTGATATCGTTGAGGGCCACGGCCTGGCTCAGGTCGATCTTGCCCTTGAAGCGCTTCTGCAGGCCATGCCACAGCTTGAGCACCTCCAAGGTCTGCCGCGCCAGGCGCTCGGCATGCTCTGCCCAACTGCCGCGCTTGCGCTCGGCCAACCCGGCCAATGCCGCGCCATCGCGTGGCAGGCTCGCTTCACCTTCGAGGATGCAGGTGTCCAGGCTGGCCAGCAGGATGTCTTCCACCAGCGCCTCGACGCGCCCCAGTTCACGGTACAGCAAGCCCAATTCGGTCAGCCCCGGCAGCTTGCCCCGCAGGAACTTGGCAGGTTCCGCCAACTGCTGCAGCAACAGGCGCTGCAAGGCGCGGCGGTGCTGGAACTCGGCTTCGGCCTGGGTCGAGAATCGACCTTCCCGCACGCTACCGTTCTCTTCCACCAACGCCGGATACACCGTCATCGACAGCCCGGCGATCTTCTGCTGGGCAGTCTGCTTCACCTCGCTGAAGGCCTTGGCCTGCACCGGCTGTTCGGTCTTGTCGTTGCGCGGCACCGCCAACGCTGCCTGGCTGGCGGCGGCAAAGCGCGCGGTCAGCTCGGCCAGGTCGCGGCCCTCGCCGAGGAACTTGCCCTCACCGTCGACCACTTCGATGTTCATCCGCAAATGGCCTTCGACCAGGCTGATGGACTCTGCCCAGGCCTCGTCGGACACGCGGGCGCCGGTCATGCGCAGCAGCTCCTGGCCCAGCGCCTGGGGCAGCGCGCCCTGGCCGAAGGTCATGCGCGCCAGGGCGGCCTTGACGAAGTCCGGCACCGGCACGAAATTCTTGCGCAGGGCCTTGGGCAAGCTGCGCACCAGGGCCACGCACTTGGCCTCCAGCAGGCCCGGCACCAACCACTCCAGGCGCTCGCCCGGCAGGCTCGGCAACAGCGGTGCCGGCACCCGCACGGTGACGCCGTCACGTGGGTGACCGGGCTCGAAGTGATACGTCAGGGGCAGGCGCAGTTCGCCCACCTGCAGGCTGTCGGGGTATTGCGCGGCGGTGACTTCACTGGCCTCACGGGCCAGCACGTCTTCCTCGCGCATGATCAGCAGGTTGGCGTCCTTCTGGCTGCCCATGCGGTACCAGCTGTCGAAGGTCGCGGTCTGGTGGATCTCGGCCGGCAAGCGCGCTTCGTAGAAGCCGTACAGGGTTTCTTCATCGGCCAGGATGTCGCGTCGGCGGGCCTTGGCCTCCAGCTCGTCGAGCGCTTCGAGCAGGCGTTTGTTGGCCGCCAGGCACTTGGCGCGCGACTGGATCTCGCCACCGACCAGGCCCTCGCGGATGAACAACTCACGCGAAGTGACCGGGTCGATCGGGCCGTAATGCACGGGGCGACGGCCGACCAGAATCAGGCCGTACAAGGTGATCTGCTCGTAGGCCACCACCTGCCCGCGCTTTTTCTCCCAGTGCGGCTCGAAGTGGTTCTTCTTCACCAGGTGGCCGGCCAGTGGCTCGATCCAGTCGGGTTCGATCTTGGCCACCATGCGCGCATATAGCTTGGTGGTCTCGACCAGTTCGGCGGCCATCAGCCACTGCGGCCGCTTGCGGCCGATGCCAGACGACGGGTGCACCCAGAAGCGCCGCTGGCGCGCGCCTTGATAGTCGCCTTCTTCGGTCTTTTGGCCGATCTGGCTGAGCAGGCCGCTGAGGATGGCCTTGTGCATCTTCTGGTAGTCGGACGGTTCCTTGTTCACCGTCAGCTGCAGCTCACGGCAGATCAGCGCCAGCTGGCGATGGGCATCGCGCCATTCGCGCAGGCGCAGGTAATTGAGGAAATTCTTGCGGCACCAGTTACGCAGTGGGCTGGCCGTCAGTTCCTGGCGTTGTTCCTCGAAACCACGCCACAGGTTGACCAATGCAGCGAAGTCGGAGTCGACATCCTTCCACTGTGCGTGGGCCTGGTCAGCGGCCTGCTGGCGCTCCGGCGGGCGCTCGCGCGGGTCTTGCACCGACAGCGCACTGGCGACGATCAGCACTTCCTGCAGGCTGCCCTGGCGGGCGCCTTCGAGCAGCATGCGACCCAGCCGCGGGTCGATCGGCAGGCGCGCCAACTGGCGGCCGAGTGGGGTCAACTGGTTCTCGCGGTTGACCGCCGACAGCTCCTGCAGCAGGTTGAAACCATCGCTGATGGCCTTGCCATCCGGCGGCTCGATGAACGGGAATGCGTCGATGTCACCCAGGCGCAAGTGCAGCATCTGCAGGATCACCGCTGCCAGGTTGGTGCGCAGAATTTCAGGGTCGGTGAACGCCGGCCGGCCGTTGAAATCCTCTTCGCTGTACAGGCGGATGCAGATGCCGGGTTCGACCCGGCCGCAACGGCCTTTACGCTGGTTGGCGCTGGCCTGGGACACGGCCTCGATCGGCAGGCGCTGGACCTTGGCGCGGTAGCTGTAGCGGCTGATGCGCGCGGTGCCGGTGTCGATCACGTAGCGGATGCCGGGCACGGTCAGCGAGGTTTCGGCGACGTTGGTCGACAGCACCACGCGGCGCCCGGTGTGCGTCTGGAAGATGCGCTGCTGCTCGGCCGGTGACAGGCGGGCGTACAGCGGCAGGATTTCGGTATGCCGCAGTTGCGCCTTGCGCAGGATCTCGGCGGCATCGCGAATTTCACGCTCGCCCGGCAGGAACACCAGCACATCGCCCGGGCCCTTGCCCTCGCTGCGCTCGTGATGGGCGATCTCGTCGAGGGTGGCGAGGATCGCCTGGTCGACGGTGAGGTCGTCCTCGACCTGGTTGCCCTCTTCGTCCTGCTCGCTGGTCAGCGGGCGATACCAGGTGTCGACCGGGTAGGTACGACCGGACACCTCGATGATCGGCGCGCCATCGAAGTGCTTGGAGAAGCGCTCCAGGTCGATGGTCGCCGAGGTGATGATCAGCTTCAGGTCTGGCCGGCGGTGAAGCAGGGTCTTGAGGTAGCCGAGGAGGAAATCGATGTTCAGGCTGCGCTCGTGCGCTTCGTCGACGATGATCGTGTCGTAGCGCTCGAGGAAGCGGTCATGCTGGGTCTCGGCCAGCAGGATGCCGTCGGTCATCAGCTTGACCAGGGTATTGGCGTCGCTCTGGTCTTCGAAACGTACCTGGTAACCGACCAGCCCGCCGAGCGGCGTGCCCAGTTCTTCGGCCACCCGCGCTGCCACACTGCGCGCGGCGATTCGGCGTGGCTGGGTGTGGGCGATCAGGCCATGACTGCCACGGCCCAGTTCCAGGCAGATCTTGGGCAGCTGGGTGGTCTTGCCCGAGCCGGTTTCACCGGCGATCACCAGGACCTGGTTTTCTGCCAGTGCCTTCTTGATTTCGTCGCGCTTGGCGGCAATCGGCAGGCTGTCGTCGTAGCGAATGTGCGGCACGCTTTGCTGGCGCGCAGTGACCTGGGCGCAGGACGCCTGGACCTTCTCCACCCACTGGGCAAGCTTCGCCTCGTCGGGGCGCTTGCGCAGTTCATGGATCTGCCGACGCAGACGATGACGGTCGGCGATCATGGCGTGGTCGAGGTTTTGCAGCAGTTTGTCGATGGCGTGGTCAGTCATGGGGCTTTTTAGTGATGCAGGTGGGCCTGCTTTTTCATGATCGGCATTCGATGGGTGCGCGATTGTCGCAGATTTGCCGGTTGTTTGCTGTCTGTACCGGCCCTATCGCCGGCAAGCCGGCTCCCACAGGTA
>NZ_AKJC01000357.1 GCF_000282535.1 Pseudomonas sp. GM84
GCGGCTCGCCGTGCTCGTCGGGCAAGCGCAGGGCGATGCCGATATCGCCGTTCATCAGCCCCAGGCCGTAGTCGTTTCGGGTGACCAGCACCGGGCGCCCTTCGTACCAGGGCTGCTGGCTGTCGATCAGCCCGGCATTGTGCAGCACCCGCGCTACCCGCTCGTTGAGCCCCTCCACACCCCAGGCGCCCTTGCGCACCGCGCAGAGCAGCTGGAAGTCCTCGAAACTGTGCAGCACCTTGGCCGCCCATTGCTCCCAGCGCGGGTCGTCGAAGGCCGTGCCGGGCGCCGGGCGCAAGCGGCCGATCGCCCGCAGGTAACTGCGATAGCCCTGTGGCCCCTCGGCGCCGCGGTTCAGGCCATCGAGCAGCAGGCGGTCGAAGGCACGGTCTTGCTCGCCGCGCAGGGCCAGCCCGAACACATCGCTCGGCGGCAGGCTCAGCAAGTCGCGCGCCGCCTGCCCTTCTTGACGGTTGACCAGGCGCGCCAGCTGGCCAATGCCGCTGCCTTCGCCGAAACGCCGGGAGAAGCGCAGCATCACCACCTGTTGGGCCAATGGGTGACGTTGATCGTCGCCCGGCTTGAGGCCGCTGCCGGCCAACGACTGGCCGCCAATCTGCTCCAGCCAGGCTTGCGTCGCGGGCGAATAGCAGCCGTCCTCGGCATCGCGGCACAGGTCGCCCAGCACCGCACCCGCCTCGACCGAGGCCAACTGGTCCTTGTCGCCCAGCAGCACCAGGCGGGCCTTTGGCGGCAAGGCATCGAGCAGGTTGGCCATCATCTCGAGGTCGATCATCGACGCTTCGTCGACCACCAGCACGTCCAGGGGCAACGGGTTGCCGGCATGGTGGCGGAAATGCCGCGACCCCGGCCGGCTGCCGAGCAGACGATGCACGGTGCTGACATCGGTGGGGATCTGCCCGCGCACCTCGGCACTCACCTGCAAGCGCTCGACCTGCTGGCCGATGGATTCGGTGAGGCGCGCCGCCGCCTTGCCGGTAGGCGCGGCCAGGCGAATACGCAGGGGCCTGCCCTGCTCCACCGCCGGTGCCTGCAACAAGGCCAGCAAACGGACCACGGTGGTGGTCTTGCCGGTGCCGGGGCCGCCGGTGATGATGCTGAAGCCGGCGCGGGTGGCCAGGGCACAGGCCAGTTTCTGCCAGTCGACCTGGCCGGCCAGGGCCCCTGCGTCGAACAACTGTGCCAGGCGCGCCGGCAAATCTGCCGGGGCCGCCTCATGCAGGCTCAGGCGCTGGCGCAGGGTGGCATCGATGCGCCGTTCATAGCTCCAGTAGCGGCGCAGGTACAGGCGTTCGCCGCTGAGTACCAGCGGCCGCGCCTGCTGGCCGGGGGTATCGGCGGCGGCCACCAGCGGGCTGGCGGCAATGCGTTGCAGCCAGGTACGCAGGTCGAGGTTGGCCAGCAGTTGGGAAGGCAGCAGCAATGGGCCCGTCAGGGCATCGCCCTCCGGTGGCAGCGACAGGGCGAAATCCGGCTCTGCGAGGGTTTGCTGCAAATCGAGGCAGACATGCCCGTGGCCAAGCTGATGGCTGGCCAAGGCGGCCGCCAGCAGCAGCAATGGATCGCTGCCAGGGGCTCGCTCTTCGAGGAAGGACACGAATGCCCGGTCCAGCGCGCGCAACCAGCCACGCTCCACCCAGCGGTCGAGCAGCTGCAACAGATCGCCGCTGACATGTTGCGGCTGCAGCCCCAGCAACTGTTCGGCGTGCAGGGGCGTTGGCAAGAGATCGTCGAGGGTTCGGCTCATGGCGCGACTCCGGCAAACAGGTCCTGTTGCTGCGGCTGATGGACGCCACGGAACAGTGCGTCGAGCGCTTCGATCAGCTCGCGCGGTGGCTTGGCGAAGTACACGCCATGGCCACTGCTGCTGGCGCCGCGCAGGAAGATGAACAGGGCACCGCCGACATGGCGGTCGTAATCGTAGTCGGGCAGCCGTGCGCGCAACTGGCGATGCAGGGCCAGCAGGTACAACACGTACTGCAGGTCGTAGCGGTGTTCGAGAATCGCTTTTTCCATGGCCACTGCGTCATAGGCCAGGGTGTCCGGGCCCAGCCAGTTGGACTTGTAGTCGGCCACGTAGTAGCGCCCGTCCAGTTCGAAAGCCAGGTCGATGAAGCCCTTGAACATGCCATTGAGCAGCGTCGGCTGGGCCGCAGGGCGCGCCACCCCTGAGTGGGTGTGACGGGCCACCAGACGGTCGAGTTGCGCGGCATCGACCTGATGGCTGGCGAACCAGAACTCCATTTCGATCTGGTAGTGCTGCAACCGGGCGAGCGTGAGGCTCGCATCGCGGGCCGGCAGCGGCTCGTTGAGCACCTGCAGCATCCAGTGGCTGAGCGTTGGAATCCAGCCGGTCCAATCGCGGCGGTTGCAACGCTGGCCGACGGTACGTTCGATCAGCTTGGGGTTGGCGGCGACCTCGGCAAAGCCTTCGCGCCCCGCCCATTCGAGCAGGCCATGGAGGAAGGTGCCCGGGTTCGGGCCGCGCGGGAAGCGATGGATGTCGCCGCCCTCTGCCGGCACTTCACGCACCAGCTGGGCATCGACCCCCTCATCGTCGAGCAGCTGCTGGGCTTGGGAGCTGTCGGCACCCAGTGTCTGTTCACCGACCCGCAAGGCGCTGTAGGAGGCGATCCACCAGTGTTCGGACGCCGCACGCCGAGGCTTGCGTGCAGGTAGCAGCTCGTGCTCGGCATGGGGCGGTTGATAACACTGTTCGTCAGCCTCCGGCAGACCTGGGCAGGCAATCTGGGGGCAGCTGGACAGCAGGCCCTGCAGCCAATCCGACAACTGCGTCGAGCCCGCCAGCGGCAGTCCGCCACCGAGCAGGTAGCCAAGGGCCGAACGGTGCAGCTGCGAGGTCTTCTGGCTACCGCGCTTGAGGTCGGCGACGCCCAGCCAGCAGGCGTGCTGGGCACGAGTGAGGGCAACGTAGAGCAGGCGCAGGTCTTCGGCCAGGCGCTCGTCGTCGGCCAGGGCAATCTGCTCCTGGTCAGGGGTCAGGGTGAGCTGCACGTTGCCCTGGCTGTCGTGCCAGGCCAGCGGCAGGCGGCTACCGTCTACCGGTTTGCTGGTGCAGATGAAGGGCAGGTAGACCAGCGGATATTCCAGGCCCTTGGACTTGTGGATCGTCACCACCTTGACCAGTTGCTCGTCGCTCTCCAGGCGCAGGATCTGCTCTTCACCGGCCTGCCCGGCGTTGGCCAGGTGCTCGGCCAGGTGGCGAATCAGCGCCTGTTCGCCGTCCAGCTCGCCGGCCGCCTGCTGCAACAGCTCGGCCAGGTGCAACAGGTTGGTGAGCACCCGTTCGCCGTCGCTGCGCGCGATCAGGGTGCGCGGCAGGTGGAAGTCGTGCAGGAGGTGGCGCAGCATCGGCAACACGCCCTGGCGCTGCCAGGTGTCGCGGTAGCGGCGAAAACGCATGACCCAGCCTTCCCAGACCCGCTCGTCCTGGTTCAGCTGGTCCAGCTCGGCCAGCGACAGGTCCAGGGTCAGGCTGGCCAGGGCGGCCTTGAGCAAGCGCTCGGAGTCGGGTTCGGCACAGGCCTTGAGCCAGGCCAGCAGGTCATGGGCTTCCTGGGCGGCGAATACCGAGTCCTTGTCGGAGAGGTAGACGCTGCGTACATCGCGGGCGGCCAGCTCGGCACGCACCAGCTGCGCTTCGAAGCCATCGCGCACGAGAATGGCGATGTCCGAAGGCAGGCAGGGCCGCTGTCCGCCTTGCTCATTGCGAAAACCGCTGACGCCGCGCTGCCCGCCATTGAGCAGGCCAACGATGTGGCTGGCGCAACTGGCCGCCATTTGCTGGCGATACAGCGTGCTGGAGACGGGCTCGTCGCTTTCCAGTTGCCAGCACTGCAAGGCCGCGCTGGGGTGACCATCGAT
Source organism: Pseudomonas sp. GM84 (assembly GCF_000282535.1). Taxonomy (GTDB): domain Bacteria; phylum Pseudomonadota; class Gammaproteobacteria; order Pseudomonadales; family Pseudomonadaceae; genus Aquipseudomonas. Next base: position 3,907 of record NZ_AKJC01000357.1, read on the forward strand.
CAGCAGCGTTTCACTGCGGCCCTTGGCCCGTACTTCGACGAATGGCAGCGGGTTGTCGCCGTCCTCGCGGAACAGGAAGGCGCCTCGCCCTTGTTCGCGCCCTTCAGCCTGCAGGAACACCTGATTGACCGCCGCCACCATTGCCTGGCTGGAGCGGTAATTGGTATCCAGGCTGTGCAGGCGGCCAGCGGTGGCCCGCCGGGCCGACAGGTAGGTATGGATGTCGGCGCCACGGAAGGCATAGATCGCCTGCTTCGGGTCGCCGATCATGAACAGGCCGGTTTCCGGGCGGTTCTCGCCGATGCGGTAGATGCTTTCGAAAATACCGTACTGGACCGGGTCGGTGTCCTGGAACTCGTCGATCAGCGCGACCGGGAACTGTTCGCGAATCAGACCGGCCAGGCGTTCGCCGGCCTCGCTGGCCAGGGCATGCTGCAGGCGGAGCAACATATCGTCGAAGCCCATTTCGGCACGACGGCGTTTTTCCACTTCGAAGCGTGCGGACACCCAGGCGGCAGCGTGTTCGAGCAAGCGTGCATCCGGGCTGGCCAGGGCCTGCAACTGTTTCGGCAAGTCCTGCATGGCCAGCAGGGCCGGATGTTCAGGCGGGTCGCCGACTTTCCAGGCTTCGGCCAGGCCGGTTGGGGTCAGGCGGGTGAAACCGGTGCCCAGGTCGAGGTCTACTTCCTGCTCATCACCGGCCCAGGTACGCAACTTGTCGAACCACGGCTCGAAGAAGCGAGCCTGCAGCTTGCGCCCGTCCGCTTGCTTGGCCGCCACGGCATCGCGGCAGATTTGCTGCAACTCCTCGGCCCACTGCATCCACGGCGCCTTGAGCTGGCGCAGCTGATCGACCCGTTGTTGCAGCGCGGCATCGATCAGCGCTTGAGGCTCCTGCTCGTCCTGATGCAGGCGCACGCGGCCAAACAACGGGCGGATGCGTGGCAGCAGCGCATCCGGGCTGCCCCAGTGGTTGCGCACCCAGTTCAGGGCCTCGCCGTGCATGCCGTAGCAGAAGCGCCGCCAGTAATCGCGCATGACCTGGCCGAGCAGGTCGCTGTGGTCGGTTTCCAGGCTCTGGGTGAACAGGCTGCCGCTGTCGAACGCGTGCTCGCGGAGCATGCGCTGGCACCAACCATGGATGGTCGACACGGCCGCTTCGTCCATCCACTGCACGGCAATTTCCAGGCGACTGGCACAACGTGGCCAGTGTTCTTCGGCGTAATCGTCTCGCAGCTGGTGGAGCAGTGGATCGGCTGCCTGCAGTTCACCCCGGAAAAATCTCGCCGCCTCGGCCAGTCGGGCACGAATACGCTCGCGCAGCTCCTTGGTGGCGGCATCGGTGAAGGTCACCACGAGGATCTGCGGCGGCAGCAGTTCGCGGCCGAAGCCTTGCTCGCCACCATGGCCAAGGATCAGGCGCAGGTACAGCGCAGAAATGGTGAAGGTCTTGCCGGTACCGGCACTGGCTTCGATCAATTGGCTGCCGTGCAAGGGAAAACTCAATGCCAGGGGACGGGCCTGGGTCATGCGCCACTCTCCGGGTTGCCCAGTGTTTGCCAGGCTGCGCTGAATAACGGGCGGTACAGGGTTTCGCACCAGCCTTCGAAGGTTTCGTCGGCGCTGAGCGCGCTGAAGTCACGGAACTGCCGGGCCAGGGCAAGGCTTTCACTGCGCTCGCCAAAGCTGTTGCGACCGTCGCCCTCGTAGGCTCGCATGGCAGCGGCGAGGGCTTTGTCGGGGTCGTCCTGGGCCAGCCAGGCGAACGCCGTCTTGGCCGCGACCGGTAGCGGCGCATTCATCGCGGCCTGGCGCGACACCAGCAAGTGGCCAAGCAGCTCGGCAGCCTGGGCTTGTGGCAGTGGGTCGAGCAACAGGGTGAGGTCACTGGCCAGCAGCGCGCTGTGCAGCGGATACCCAGCGGCGCAGGCCGCCAGGTGCATGACCCAGCTGGCGATCAGGCGATGCCACTTGAGGGTGCGACCGGCACTGATGGTATTGGGCACCGTGGTGATGCTCAGCAGGCTCTGATTGTCGGCCTGGTAGACCCGGCCAAGCCAGCCCTCCAGCCGGTGGCTGCCCTGCTGAAAATGGATCGGCAGCGCGCCTTCGACCACGCTGGGCCAGCGTTGCAACAGCTGGCGGTGACGCTGCAGCAGGTCAGGCAGCGGCTGGATCAGCTCGGCCTGCAGAATCTCGCCGAACCCGGCCAGGGGCAGCACACCGCAGGCCTGAAGCCGGCGCGCCTGTGCCTGCAAGGCGCGTTCGGCCTGTTCAGGTTCGGCCATGGCTGCGCCCAGCAGGCTTTCGCTGGCGCTGTAGCGCTGCAGCGCGTCGAGCACGAACGGCTCTTCGTCCGGCGTGGGTGCTTCCAGCGCTTCGAAGAACACTTTCAGCCGCTGGCTGAAGAAATGCCGCACGGGATGGCGCAGAAAATCCTGCAACTGCGTCAGGGTCAGGGCTTCATCGCTGGCATAAGGGGGCAGGCCTGGTTCTGGCAACGCAGCCTCATCGGCCTGCCGGTGCAGCAGCTGCCATTCATGGGCATAGCTGAACAACGCGCTACCTTTCTGGAAATAGCGTGGGCTGAAGGGTTGCAGCGGGTGCTCTTGAGTCAAGGCATGCAGCAACTGCTCGCCCGCTTGCGGGTCGTCGCCGACACCGGCCAGACGCCAACCGGCGGCCAGATGATCGCGCAGCTGGCCAATCAATACCGATGCCGGACGCTCGCTGTTGTCGCGAATGCTACGGCCGACCCAGCTGATGTAGAGCTGATCGCGTGCCGAAAGCAGCGCTTCGAGCAGCAGGTAACGGTCATCCTCACGGCGCGAGCGATCGCCCGGTCGGTAGTCGCTGGCCATCAGGTCGAAGTCCAGCGGCTGCTGCGCGCGCGGATAGTCGCCATCGTTCATGCCCAGCAGGCAGACCACACGGAAGGGGATCGCGCGCATGGGCATGAGGGTGCAGAAGTTGACGGAGCCTGCGAGAAAACGCTGGGACAGCTTGCCCTGGTCCAACCCCGAGAGCCAGGCCTCGCGCACGACAGTCAGGGGTAGCAGGTCTTGCAGGCCAACGCCTTCGCAGACTTCCAGCCAGCCATCGCGCAGCTCCTGCAATTGCATCAGCAGAAACTCGTCGTGCTCACCTTCGGCCAGGAAGAATACCTGCAGCAAGGCGTGCAGGCGCTCGCCCCATTGCGCCGCTGTCGCGGGCCGGGACAGTACCTGGCAGGCCACATCGAGGGCATCGAGCAACGCCACCAGCGGGCCGATAAGTGCGGCATCCAGGCCGCCGATCTCGTCATACGGCTCGATGCCATCGCATCCCTCGCCCACGCCCACCGCATAGCCAAGCAACATGCGGCGCAGACCGAAGCGCCAACTGTTCTGTTCCAGGCCCTCGGGCAGGCCCAGGGTGGCACGCTGTTCGGCATTCAGGCCCCAGCGGATACCCGCGCCTTCGATCCAGCGGTGCAGCGTTGGCAGGTCGCTTTCGCGGATACCGAAGCGGGCACGCAGGGCCGGCACATCGAGCAGGTCGAGCACTTCGCTCACCGCGAAGCGGCTGTCTGGCAGTTTGAGCAGGTGCTCGAGGGCGATCAGCAAGGGATCGCGGCCGCGCTGGCCCTGGTCGGTCAAGGTGAAGGGGATGTAACGTGGGTCGTTGCGCTGCAACTGGCCAAATACGGCGCGGATATGGGGGGCATAAGTGTCGATCGCCGGCAACATGACGATGACATCACGCGGACGCAACGTCGGGTCGGCACTGAAGCGGGCGAGCAGTTGGTCGTGCAGGATCTCCACTTCCCGTTGCGGGCTGTGGGCAACGTGGAAGCGTACCGATCGGTCCTTGGTCAGATCGACTTCAGGCCACAGCTGGCGGGTCTCTGCGAGGGGGCGCAGTTCGAGGATATCGTCTTGCAGCTGGTTGAGCAGCGTGGTGGGGTGCCCCTCGCTGAACAAGTCGATGCGTCCTTCGCTGAATGCACCTTGGTAGCTGCCTGGATCGTCGTAGCTGTCGAGCAGGTTGATGTAGTCGCGGCCCTGTTTGCCCCAGGCGGCCAGCAAGGGATGGGCATGCTGGTGCAACGACTCGTCATCCAGCTGCAGTGGCATGCCTTGCTTGCGTTGCTGGCGCTTGTACTGGTGACGGAGCAAATCCTTGTCGGCCACGATGTCGGCCCAGTGATGGCGACAAGGGTTGTGCACGCACAACAACACCTGGCTGAAGCGGGCCAGGCCGGCCAGCGCTTCCAGTGCCTGGGCGGGCAAGGAGGAGATGCCGAACACGATGACTCGCGAAGGGAGGCCGGCAGGCGGTTGCTCAAGGCTGTTGATACGCTCGATGAAGCGTTGGTGCACCCCTGCTCGGCTCTGGGCCATGCCCTGCTCGCCAACATCCTCAAGCAACGCTCGCCACAACTCGGCCTGCCAGCGATTGCCGGGGGCCAAGGGTTTTCGTTCGCCACGGGCCGTGTTGAGCACGTGGTTGCCGGCAGCCCAGTCCTTGAGCCAGTCGGCGCGGTAGACCTGGTACTGGTCGAACAGGTCAGCCAGGCGCTCTGCCAGCTGGTAGCGTTTGCGCAGGTCGCCGTCGTCGGTGAGAAAGCGCCGCAATGGCTCGAAGTGGGGGCGTTCGATCAGCTCCGGGAGCAAACGCATGAGGCGCCAAGTCAGGGGCGCCTTGTCCAGCAGCGAGACCTCGGGGATTTCATCGCGGCCCAGCACCTTTCTGTACAGCTGCCACATGAAGCTACCCGGCAGCTGCACATCGATGGCCGCGGCGATACCGCATCCCCCAAGGTCATCTTCCTGTGGGTCTTCGGCCAAGGCCAGCTTGAGCCATTGGGCAATGCCGTTGCTCTGTACCAGCGCAATCTCGTTTTCCAATGGAGCCAGCGGGTAACGGCGCATCCAGTTCACAACCAGGCTGCGCAGGTCGTCCAGGCGGTTGCCGTGGACAATCATGAAGCCAGGATGGAGTGAAGTGGTGTTGGCCATTCAAGGTCCTCTGCAGGGTGCTTCGAAATGAGGGGGAACGATATCACGGCTGACAAACAGCCAGAAAAGACAAAACCCCTACCTGCTCGCGCAGATAGGGGTTTTGCGAAATGAATCTTGACGATGACCTACTCTCACATGGGGAAACCCCACACTACCATCG
>NZ_AKJC01000358.1 GCF_000282535.1 Pseudomonas sp. GM84
TGGTGGTGAGCTCGTCCTCGGCGGTACGGCTGCCGCCACCGTAACTGGCGGCACGCTGATTTTCCTGTTCGTCGGTCAGCACCAGGCGGTAAGGCGCGCCCGCGTGGACGTTGACGCCGCTACGCTCCAGCACCTGGCGCAGCTGTACCACCGTCTGGCCGTAGGCGTTACGCGCGCTGACGTCCATTTCCTTGATGCTCAGTTCGTTGGTGCCGGTGCCGCGCAGCTGGAAACCGCAGGCGCTGAGCATGATGGCCAGGCCCATTACCAGCAGATTGCGTTTGATCATGTTGTTGCTCCCTTGTGGGCCGATACCGCCCACCCGCATTGGCTGCGGGTGGGCGCTGCCATCAGTTGGCGACGATGTTGACCAGTTTGCCCGGTACCACGATGACCTTGCGGATGGTCAGGCCATCGATGAAGCGCAGGACATTCTCGTTGCTGCGGGCGGCGGCTTCGACTTCTTCGCGGCTGGCAGCGGCAGGCATCTCGACCTGGCCACGCAGTTTACCGTTGACCTGTACCACCAGGGTAATGGTGTCCTGTACCAGCGCTTGTTCGTCGACGCTTGGCCAGGTGGCATCGATGACCGACTCGGCGTGGCCCAGCGCCTGCCACAGCGCGTGGCTGATGTGCGGGGTGATCGGCGCCAGCAGCAGGGTGACGGCCTCCAGGCCTTCCTGCAGCAGGGCACGGTCCTGCTCGCTGGCCTGCGGAGCCTTCTCCAGCACGTTCATCACGGTCATCACCTGAGCGATGGCGGTGTTGAACTTGTGGAACTGGCCGACATCGGTGCTGGCCTGCTTGATCGCGGCGTGGATAGCCCGGCGAATGACCTTCTGCTCGTCGCTCAGGGCGGCGATGTCCAGTTTCCCCGGCAAGCCTTGGCTGACGTGGGCCTGGGCCAGGCGCCAGACGCGACGCAGGAAGCGGCTTGCCCCTTCGACGCCGGAGTCGGACCACTCCAGGCTCATGTCGGGCGGCGAGGCGAACATCATGAACAGGCGGCAGGTGTCGGCGCCGTAGGCTTCGATCATCGACTGCGGGTCGACGCCGTTGTTCTTCGACTTCGACATTTTCTCGGTGCCGCCGATTTCCACCGGCAGGCCGTCGGTCATCAGGCGTGCGCCGATGATCTTGGCCTTGGCGTCACGTTCCACTTCGACGTCGGCCGGGTTGAACCATTCGCGACCACCGTTGCTGGCGGTGCGGAAGTAGGTCTCGGCGACCACCATGCCTTGGGTCAGCAGGTTCTTGAACGGCTCGTTGGAGGTGACCAGGCCTTCGTCACGCATCAGCTTGTGGAAGAAGCGCGCATACAGCAGGTGCAGGATCGCGTGCTCGATACCGCCGATGTACTGGTCGACCGGCAACCAGTGGTTGGCCGCTTTTGGATCGACCAGGCCCTGATCGTAGTTAGGCGAGGCGTAGCGGGCGAAGTACCAGGACGACTCGACGAAGGTGTCCATGGTGTCGGTTTCACGCTTGGCCGCGGTGCCGCATTTCGGGCAGCTGCAGTCGTAGAACTCAGGCATGCGCGCCAGTGGCGAACCGGCGCCATCCGGCACCACGTTCTCCGGCAGCACGACCGGCAGCTGGTCTTCCGGCACTGGCACGTCGCCGCACGACGGGCAGTGGACGATCGGGATCGGGCAGCCCCAGTAGCGCTGGCGGCTGATGCCCCAGTCGCGCAGGCGGAACTGGGTGCGCGACTTGCCCAGTTCCTTGCGGATCAGGGCAGCTTCGATAGCGTCGAATGCACCGGCGAAGTCCAGGCCGTCGAACTCGCCAGAGTTGATCAGTTGGCCGTGCTCGCCGTAGGCGGCCTGCCACTCGCTGCCGACTTCATCGCCAGCGCTGGTACGTACCACTGCCTTGACCGGCAGGTTGTACTTGTGGGCGAACTCGAAGTCGCGCTCGTCGTGGGCCGGCACGGCCATCACGGCGCCGTCACCGTAGTGCATCAGCACGTAGTTGGCGACCCACACCGGCAGCTTCTCGCCGGTCAGCGGGTGCTCGACCAGCAGGGAAGTGGCCATGCCCTTCTTCTCCTGGGTGGCCATGTCGGCTTCGGCGACGCTGCCGCCCTTGCACTCGTCGATGAACGCTTGCAGCGCCGGGTTGCCCTGGGCGGCCTGGGTGGCCAGCGGGTGTTCGGCGGCTACGGCGACGTAGGTCGCGCCCATCAGGGTGTCCGGACGGGTGGTGAAGACTTTCAGGGTGCCCGTGTGACCGATGCTCGCCTGGTCATAGGGGAACTGCACTTCCATGCCGCGCGACTTGCCGATCCAGTTGCGCTGCATGGTCTTGACCTGCTCAGGCCAGCCCGGCAGCTCGTCGAGGCTTTCCAGCAGCTCGTCGGCGTAGTCGGTGATGCGGAAGTAGTACATCGGGATTTCGCGCTTCTCGATCAGCGCGCCCGAACGCCAGCCGCGGCCGTCGATGACCTGCTCGTTGGCGAGCACGGTCTGGTCGGCCGGGTCCCAGTTCACGGTACCGTTCTTGCGGTAGATGATGCCTTTCTCGAACAGGCGGGTGAACAGCCACTGTTCCCAGCGGTAGTAGTCCGGCTTGCAGGTAGTGACTTCACGTGCCCAGTCGACGGCCAGGCCCAGGCTCTTGAGCTGGGTCTTCATGTAGTCGATGTTTTCGTATGTCCACTTGGCCGGGGCGACGTTGTTTTTCATCGCCGCGTTTTCCGCGGGCATGCCGAAGGCGTCCCAGCCCATCGGCTGCAGGACGTTCTTGCCCAGCATGCGCTGGTAGCGGGCAATCACGTCGCCGATGGTGTAGTTGCGCACGTGGCCCATGTGTAGCTTGCCGCTCGGGTACGGGAACATCGATAGGCAATAGTAAGTGTCTTTGCCTGGCTGTTCGGTAACAGCGAACGATTGTTGCTCGTCCCAGAACTTCTGGGCGGCGGCTTCGATATCACGGGGCGTGTATTGTTCGTGCATGGCTACTTTTTGGCTGAGAGATAAGAGACCTTGTTCCAGGCAGCGGAACCTCGCTGCGTCCGGCACTCCGGTGTCGTGAGGGTGAACGCCGTAGCATACAGCAGCGCCGCGTATCGTGGGAAACCCTGATTGCGAATGGCCGCTGGTCGCTGCAACCGGCTGCTTTTTGCAGCGACGCTAAGCTCATGTGTGGGGGGAGATATTCTTTATCTTCAATGAGGTGAACGGATGGGAGAGACGCAGCTACCCGCAATCAAACCGGAGCTTTACGAACGCCTGATCGACCGTCTTGGCCTGGCACTGGAAGTCGCCAGAACCTCGGTGCGATTACGCGACGAGATGCCAGCCGAGCTGGAGTTGCGTGGCCTGAGCCATGCAGAGTTCGAAGTGATCAAGGCCTACCTGGATTCCCTCCCGGAACGCCGAAATGCCTGCGCCGGTACTTACCCACAAGCGGAACCGAGCACGGCAAAGATCATCTGGCTCAAGGACAAGCAACGCCCCGCCAATACGGCGAGATCCAGGACGCTGCCGCATCGCTAGCCGTTCAGGACGCCAGGCGCAGGCCATCGCGCGCCGGTTCTTATACACACTTCTCACGATCGGCGCCTGCCGCCTACTTGTTGGCTGGCGCCGATCCTCTTAGGCTGCACGCCGTCCATGGAGGTGTAGCCGATGCCAATTCGATACTTCATCAAGCAATGGTTGATGCCGCCGGGCGTCCTGTTCCTGCTGTTGCTGCTTGCCTGGTGGCTGCGCACACGACGGCCCCTGCTGGCGGCGTTGTGCTTTGCGCTGGCGCTGGGCGGTTTGTGGCTGATGAGCCTGCCGCTGGTGGTGCAGCAGGCTGCTCGCCTGCTGGAGACCGAACCCGCCTTGCCGGTGAACGAGTGGGCGGGCCTGGCGGGCAGGGCGGACGCGATCGTGGTGCTGGGCGCGGGGCGCGAGCGTGGTGATCCGGCCTGGGGTGGTGCCGACCAACCCACCGCTACGGCGCTGGAGCGCATACAGTTTGCCGCACGGCTGGCCAAGGCCTCGGGCTTGCCGGTGCTGACCAGCGGCGGGCTGCACTTTGGCACACCGCCGAGCGAGGCGCGGCTGATGGCCGACCGCCTGCGTGAGGATTTCGCTGTCGAGGTGAAATGGCAGGAAGGCGCTAGCCGCACTACCTGGGAAAATGCTTTGTTCAGTGCCCAGGTGTTGCAGCCGCTGGGGATTCGCCGAGTGATCGTGGTAACCCAGGCCTGGCATATGCAGCGTTCGCGCTGGAGCTTCGAGCGCGCGGGTTTCGAAGTGGTGCCTGCGCCGGTGGGGTTCCTTGGGCGCGATCATGCGCGGCCGTTCGGCGGGTTGCTGCCGGAAAGCCGGGCGATGTGGCAGAGCGGGCAGTTGCTCAATGAAGCGGTGGGGTTGGTGGGGTATCGGTTGTTCTATTGAGACTTGTGTTGTCTGTACCGGCCCTATCGCCGGCAAGCCGGCTCCCACAGGTAACCTACATGCCTTGAGGCTTGCGCTGTACCTGTGGACTCCCACAGGTAACCCACTTGCCTCGAGGCTTGCGCTGTACCTGTGGACTCCCATAGGTAACCCACTTGCCTTGAGGCTTGCGCTGTACCTGTGG
>NZ_AKJC01000359.1 GCF_000282535.1 Pseudomonas sp. GM84
TCCCACAGGGAAATCACAGGGCTCAGGATCTGTGCCGAACCTGTGGGAGCCGGCTTGCCGGCGATGAAGGCGCCTCGGTCTCAGATGGAAACCACAAAGAAAGAAACGATCAGCGCCAACCCGGCAAACCACACCAGCGAGCGCAACGCCGCCCAGTCCGCCAGGTAGCAGATGATGTACAGCAAGCGGCTGGTGACATACATCACGCCCAGCACATCCTGCGTCACCTGTTCGGCATTGCCGACGACATCCGCCACCAGCACCGCCGCCGCGAATGCCGGAAACGCTTCGTAGCCGTTCTGCTGCGCGGCATGGGCACGGCGCGGCAGCCCCGACAGTGTGTCGAGGAAGGCACGCGGATCATGATTGTCTTTCAGGCCAAAGCGGCCGCTACTGACTTTGGCGATCAGCGCACAGAGCGGTGGCAGTACCAGCGCGATCAGGATGCACCACAGGGCAACGGTCATGCTCATGACTCCTTGTTCGAAAGTGGGTTAGAGCTTCATCACCAGCATGCCTGCCAGGACCAGCCCGCAAGCTAGGAGTCTTGGCCCGCCAAAAGGTTCTTTGAGGTAGCGCATACCCAGCAGCACCACCAGGATCACGCTCAATTCACGAAGCGCCGCCGCCTCGGCCACCGACCCCAGGTGCATGGCCCACAGCACCAGCGCATAACTGAGCAGCACGCACACACCCACCGCCACGCCCAGCCGCCATTGCGTGCGCCAGAACAGCACGAACGGTGCCCGCCGCGCCACGCTGGCCAGCAGCGGAAATGGCCAGGCACTGAGCAAGGTCAACCACACCAGGTAATCCCAAGGCTTGCCCCATAACCGCACCGCCTGCCCGTCGAACCAGGTGTAACAGCCGATGCACAGGCCGATCAGCGCCACTACCGGCAACATCGACCAGGGCAACCGATCCCCGCCGCCGCCCTGCCACAACAAGCAGGCCATGCCGCAAGGAATCAGCAAAATGCCGATGATCTGCTGCTGGCTCAGCGACTCGCCGGCGAACGCCAGGGTCAGCCCCAGCACCACCAGCGGCGACAGCCCGCGCATCAGAGGATAGACCAGGCCCAGATCGCCCACCCGATAGGCCTGGATCAGCAGAAAGCGATACAGCTGCTCAGCCAGCGCCGAGGCCAGCAGCCAGGGCCAGATCTCGGCCGGGGGGAAGTCGGTGAACGCCACCGCGACCACGGCGAAAACCAGTGCCACGGTGTCCATGCTGGCGATGACCAGCAGGCGTTCGCCGCTGAATTTGATCAGGGTGTTCCAGGTCGCGTGCAGCAGGGCGGCGATCAGAACCAGGGAAGTTGCCAACACGCGGGGCGCTCCTTGCAGTCAGAGCAGGCAACGATACAACGCTTCTTGCCCGCGGGGTGCCATTGAACGAAAAGAACAAATCCGGTCAAACCTGTGTCCCGACGCCGTCGCCAGGTCATCAAACCAGTGCCCGATGCCTCTCGGGTACGCTTTGGAAGCCTTTGCTACAGGACTCAGGATGCTTGAATTAGTTGCCGCGTTTATCTGCCTCACTACCCTCCTCACCTACGTCAATTACCGTTTCATCGGCCTGCCACCCGCCATCGGCGTGATGGTCACGGCACTGTTGTTTTCCCTGATGCTGCAGGGCCTTAGCCTGATTGGCTTTCCTGGCCTGGAAGAGCGCGTCGAAGGGCTGATGAACCAGATCGATTTCAATGACCTGCTGATGCACTGGATGCTGTCGTTCCTGCTGTTCGCGGGTGCACTGCACGTCAACCTGACGGACCTGCGCAGCTACCGCTGGCCGATCGGGCTGCTGGCCACCTTCGGCGTGCTGATCGCCACCGTGGTGATCGGCTATCTGTCGCACTGGGTATTCGCGATGTTCGGCTGGCAGGTACCGATGATCTATTGCCTGCTGTTCGGTGCGCTGATCTCCCCGACCGACCCGATCGCCGTGCTGGGCGCCTTGCGTACCGCCAACGCCTCCAAGCCGCTGAAGACCACCATCGTCGGCGAGTCGCTGTTCAACGACGGCACTGCAGTCGTGGTCTTCACCGTGCTGCTGGGCATCATCCAGCTGGGCGAAACGCCGAGCTTCTCCGACACCGCACTGCTGTTCGCCCGCGAAGCCATTGGCGGCGTGGCCTTCGGTGGGGTGATCGGGTACGCCACCTACCGCATGATCAAGAGCGTCGAGCAGTACCAGGTCGAGGTCATGCTGACCCTGGCGCTGGTCATCGGCGGCTCGGCGATGTGCTACGAACTGCACGTCTCGGCGCCGATCGCGATGGTGGTGGCCGGCCTGATCATCGGTAACCTGGGCCGCAACCTGGCGATGAACGACATGACCCGTCGTTACATGGACGGTTTCTGGGAGCTGATCGACGACATGCTCAACGCCCTGCTGTTCGCCCTGATCGGCCTGGAACTGTTGCTGTTGCCGTTCAACTGGCTGCACCTGGCGGCGGGTGGCGTGCTGGCGGTGGCGGTATTGCTGTCGCGGTTGCTGACGGTGGCACCGGCCATCGTGCTGCTGCGTCGCTGGCGCAGCGTGCCGAAAGGCACCGTGCGGGTGCTGACCTGGGGTGGTTTGCGGGGTGGGGTTTCGGTGGCGCTGGCGCTGTCGTTGCCGCAGGGGAGCGAGCGTGACTTGCTGCTGTCGATCACCTATATCGTGGTGCTGTCTTCGATTCTGGTGCAGGGGTTGAGCATTGGGCGGGTGGTGCGCAAGGTCAGCGTGCAACCCTGACATTCTGGGGCCGCCTTGCGGCCCAATCGCTGGCAAGCCAGCTCCCACAGGAAGTGCACAAGCTTCAAGAGCTGTGGGTAACTGTGGGAGCCGGCTTGCCGGCGATTGGGCTGCAGAGCAGCCCCAAAGCCATCACTCGACCGCCGAATCCGGGAACTGGTCCTGCACGTACTTGATCTCGGTCCGCCCGTGGGCCGCCGGCATGCCATCTTCGCCCAGGTTGACGAAGACCATGCGGTCTACCGTGAGGATGCTCTTGCGGGTGATCTTGTTGCGCACTTCGCAGCGCAGGGTGATCGAGGTGCGGCCAAACTCGGTGGCGGTGATGCCCAGCTCGATGATGTCGCCCTGGCGCGAGGCACTCACGAAGTTGATTTCCGACATGTACTTGGTCACCACGCGCTGGTTGCCCAGCTGGACGATGGCGTAGATCGCCGCCTCTTCGTCGATCCAGCGCAGCAGACTGCCACCGAACAGGGTGCCGTTGGGGTTGAGGTCTTCGGGTTTTACCCATTTGCGGGTGTGAAAGTTCATCAGTACTCCTGACCTGCTTGGCTAACGTGAAGTAATGATGGCAGAGCGGCGCCGGGCGCTCCATTGAACATCGACTATCGTCTCGATAAATCGACAGAAAGCCTTGGGTGTGTCACACAGCCACGGCTATAATCCCTGCCGATTCACATGGCAGCCATTCGCGGTGCCATGCCCGCCACCTGTCCGAGGGGCGCTGCAGCAGGCTCGGCCTGTCAGGCTCGGATGGGGCGTTGTCCGCTCAAGCGGACGCTTAACGCACAACGGCGCCCATTCGCACACTACGAATGGAGGCTCTCAATGAGCGCTGTAAACACGCCTGCAGGTTTTACCGATTTCAAAGTCGCCGACATCTCCCTGGCCGCCTGGGGCCGTCGCGAAACCATCATCGCCGAATCGGAAATGCCTGCCCTGATGGGCCTGCGTCGCAAGTACCTGACTGAGCAGCCGCTCAAGGGTGCGAAGATCCTGGGCTGCATCCACATGACCATCCAGACTGCCGTGCTGATCGAAACCCTGGTTGCCCTGGGTGCCGAAGTGCGTTGGTCGTCCTGCAACATCTTCTCCACCCAGGACCAGGCTGCGGCTTCCATCGCTGCCGCCGGTATCCCGGTCTTCGCCTGGAAAGGTGAAACCGAGGAAGAGTACGAGTGGTGCCTGGAGCAGACCATCCTCAAGGATGGCCAGCCATGGGACGCCAACATGATCCTCGACGACGGCGGTGACCTGACCGAGCTGCTGCACAAGAAATACCCGGCCGTGCTGGACCGCGTCCACGGCGTCACCGAAGAGACCACCACCGGTGTGCACCGCCTGCTGGACATGCTGGCCAAAGGCGAGCTGAAAGTCCCGGCGATCAACGTCAACGACTCGGTCACCAAGAGCAAGAACGACAACAAGTACGGCTGCCGTCACAGCCTGAACGACGCCATCAAGCGCGGTACCGACCACCTGCTGTCGGGCAAGCAAGCCCTGGTGATCGGCTACGGTGACGTGGGCAAGGGTTCGGCCCAGTCCCTGCGTCAGGAAGGCATGATCGTCAAGGTCACCGAAGTTGACCCGATCTGCGCCATGCAGGCCTGCATGGACGGCTTCGAGCTGGTCTCGCCGTTCATCGACGGTATCAACGACGGCACCGAAGCCAGCATCGACAAGGCCCTGCTGGGCAAGATCGACCTGATCGTCACCACCACCGGTAACGTCAACGTCTGCGATGCCAACATGCTCAAGGCCCTGAAGAAGCGTGCCGTGGTCTGCAACATCGGCCACTTCGACAACGAGATCGACACCGCCTTCATGCGCAAGAACTGGGCATGGGAAGAGGTCAAGCCGCAGGTGCACAAGATCCACCGCACCGGCGCTGGCGAGTTCGATCCGCAGAACGACGACTACCTGATCCTGCTGGCCGAAGGCCGCCTGGTGAACCTGGGTAACGCCACTGGCCACCCAAGCCGCATCATGGATGGCTCGTTCGCCAACCAGGTACTGGCGCAGATCTTCCTGTTCGAACAGAAGTACGCCGACCTGTCGGCCGAGAAGAAAGCCGAACGCCTGACCGTTGAAGTGCTGCCGAAGAAGCTCGACGAAGAAGTGGCCCTGGAAATGGTCCGCGGCTTCGGCGGCGTGGTTACCCAACTGACCAAGCAGCAGGCCGACTACATCGGTGTGACTGTCGAAGGCCCGTTCAAGCCGCACGCCTACCGCTACTAAGCGACAAGCGCCCGTCGGCATGCCGCCGGGCGCTTGTAGTCGTTGAATCTTGATCGATGCCCAAGCCAGGCCGGCCCCCACCGCCCTGGCTTTTACTTGCAGCTTGCGGCCCGTGGCTTGCAGCTGAGGAAACAGAGATGTCACAAGAACGCCGCTACAGTTTCGAATTCTTCCCGACCAAGACCGATGCCGGTCACGAAAAGCTGATGGGCGTTGCCCGCCAGCTGGCCGTCTGCAACCCGGACTTTTTCTCCTGCACCTACGGTGCCGGTGGCTCGACCCGCGACCGTACGCTGAACACCGTGCTGCAGCTGGAAAGCGAGGCGAAGGTACCTGCCGCGCCACACCTGTCGTGTGTCGGCGATTCCAAGGACGAGTTGCGCGCGCTGCTCACTCAGTACAAGGCCGCCGGTATCAAGCGCATCGTCGCCCTGCGTGGCGACCTGCCGTCGGGCATGGGCATGGCCAGTGGCGAACTGCGCTATGCCAGCGACCTGGTCGAGTTCATCCGCCAGGAAAGCGGTGACCACTTCCACCTGGAAGTTGCCGCCTATCCGGAAATGCACCCGCAGGCACGCAACTTCGAAGTCGACCTGGCCAATTTCGTGCACAAGGTCAAGGCCGGTGCAGACAGCGCCATCACCCAGTACTTCTTCAACGCCGACAGCTACTTCTACTTCGTCGAGCGCGCGCAGAAGCTGGGCGTGGACATTCCGGTGGTGCCGGGCATCATGCCGATCACCAACTACAGCAAGCTGGCACGCTTCTCCGATGCCTGCGGCGCCGAGATCCCGCGCTGGATCCGCAAGCAGCTGGAAGCCTACGGCGACGACACCGCCAGCATCCAGGCCTTCGGTGAAGAAGTGATCACTCGCATGTGCGAGCAACTGCTGCAAGGCGGCGCTCCGGGCCTGCACTTCTATACCCTGAACCAGGCCGACGCCAGCCTGGCGATCTGGAACAACCTGAAGCTGCCTCGCTGAAACTTTTTGGCAAGATCTCTTTCAGAAATGCTTAAGGCTTTAGTCATAGACTAAGGCCTTATTTCCTTTCTGGATCAAACAGGTCTTGCCTGAAATGCAACCGCGCTCGCCTTCCCGTCCACCACTGGTCTACCTGGCCTTCGGCCCGGCCACCTATCACCAGGAGGCCTGTTTCAGCATCGTCAGCGCCCTGGCGCACCTGGACGTGCATGCAGGCGAGACCCTGGACATCCAGGTCTACACCGACAACCCGCAGCCCTACGGCAAGTTGCCGGTCACCGTGCACGTGCTCGACGAAGCCACCCGCAACGCGTGGAACGCACCGCACGGCTATCACTTTCGCAGCAAGCACGTGCTACTGCGCCAGATCCTTGGGCAACACCCCCTGGCCGTGCTGATCGACACCGACACCTTTTTCCGCACCTCGCCCCTGCGGCTGTTCGAACGTGTCCGCCCCGGCCACATGCTGTGCAACTTCGTCGGTGCGCGCTATGGCGCCAACCAGACTTGCCTGCTGTACAAGAACCTGCTGGGTATCCTCAAGCAGCGCGGCCTGGCCGACTGCCAGATGCCGCTGGTGAACTCCGGAGTCATCGGGCTTACCGCCGAAGACGCTGCAACGCTCGACCAATCCATCGCCCTGATGGACGAGTTCTACCCGCTGGCCCGCTCGGCCTACACCCTGGAAGAGTTCTGCCTGGCAGTGGCTGCGTACCGCAAGCTCGAACTGGCCGAATGTACCGATGTCATCCATCACTACTGGAGCCGCAAGGCCCAGTTCCGCGCCAAGATCCAGGCCTGGTTGCGCAAGCATGACGACGATCCGCTGAGCGCGGCGGCGCTGGCCGATGTGTTGCTGGTCAATGATCAGCTGCCACGGCCACCCGCGCTGCACCGCCTGGGATACAAGGCTTTGAGCCTCACCCTGCCGAGCCACGAGCGGCAATTTGCGCGTGAATTGTTGTATGGCTGCTACCCCTACCCCAACGAATTCGACCGCGCCTGCGCCCCGGCCTGGTGGGACAAGGCGCTGGAAAATCTCAATGAGCGCAACGGGCGCATCGCGCCGGAAGAGTTGCGCCAGTGCCTGCGCCATCCGGGCTTGCGCTTGTCGCTGGGCGAGCGACGCAAGGACATCGAGGCACATCTGCTGAAAACCGCTTCCCACTGAGCCAGACTGGCCTTGCCCTGACCGAGCGCGTAATCTCGCGCCATGCCTGCTATCAACCGCCTGCTGTGTATCCTTCTGCTCGCCTGCCTGAGCCCGATGGCGCTGGGCGAGCGGTTGCGCCTGGTCAGCGACGACTGGGCGCCGTACATCTACCGGGATGCCGGCCAACCCAAGGGCATCGACTACGAAGTCACCAGCGAAGTGTTCAGGCGGCTGGGGGTCGAAGTGGAATGGCAGTTCCTGCCCTGGAAGCGCTGCCTGGCGATGGTCGAACAAGGCCTGGCCGACGGCGTGATGGATATTTTCCAGACCGACGCGCGCAAGGCCTACATGGTCTACCCGATGGAGCCCATGTCGGATGTCGAATTCGTGCTGTACCAGGCCAGCCGCCGGCGTCATGTCATCAGCCAGCTCAGTGACCTGCGCGACCTGACCGTGGGTACCTCGCCGGGTTATGCCTATGGCCCGGCATTCGAACAGGCGTCAGGTTTCAGGCGTGAATCGGGCCCCAGCCATGAAGCCAACTTCGGCAAACTCATGCTCGGGCGTATCGACCTGCTGGTGACCGACCGCAGGGTGGGGCGCTACCTGCGTCGGCAACTTGGCCTGGAACAACGGGTCGAAGAACTGCCCCTGGTGATCAGCCGCCAATCCCAATACCTGGGCCTGGCACGAAAGCCCGGGCGCGAACAGCTGGCCCAGGCCTTTGCAGATGAACTGCGACGGTTCAAGCAGGAGCCGGCCTTTGTCGCGATAATCGAACGCTATATTGGCGACTCCGGCCATCTTCCTGACGCCGTTGAGCAGCAGGAAAGCAGCACGCTGCAATAGCTCTGTTATACTCGGGCCTTCCCGCCCGGCTCACGCCCGGACGCTCGGCCTCGCAACAAGCATCCCGATCGGCATTGACGCCCCTTGGTGTCCACCCCCCGCTTCCCGGATGCGCAGTGAAAGCCCAGCTGGACCGGACGCGATCGCATCCCACCGATGCCCGTCGCGCCAGGCAGAATATCCCAACGGGCCCAGCCCACACGAGAACAGGATTGCCCATGTCCTTTGCTTCCCTCGGTCTCTCCGAGGCACTTGTCCGCGCTATCGAAGCTGCGGGCTACACCCAGCCGACTCCGGTGCAACAGCGGGCCATTCCCGCCGTGTTGCAAGGCCGCGACCTGATGGTTGCCGCACAGACTGGTACTGGTAAAACCGGCGGCTTCGCCCTGCCGATCCTCGAGCGCCTGTTCCCGGCCGGTCACCCCGACAAATCCCAGCGCCATGGCCCGCGCCAACCGCGTGTCCTGGTGCTGACGCCGACTCGCGAGCTGGCAGCCCAGGTGCACGACAGCTTCAAGGTGTACGCCCGCGACCTGCCACTGGTCAGCGCCTGCGTCTTCGGCGGCGTTGGCATGAACCCCCAGGTCCAGGCCATCGCCAAGGGCGTCGACGTGCTCGTCGCCTGCCCTGGTCGCCTGCTCGACCTGGCCGGCCAAGGCAAGGTAGACCTGGCCCACGTTGAAATCCTGGTGCTGGACGAAGCCGACCGCATGCTCGACATGGGCTTCATCCATGACGTCAAGAAGGTCCTCGCCCGCTTGCCGGCCAAGCGCCAGAACCTGCTGTTCTCGGCGACCTTCTCCAAGGACATCACCGACCTGGCCGACAAGCTCCTGCATAACCCGGAGCGTATCGAGGTCACCCCGCCGAACACCACGGTCGAGCGTATCGAGCAGCGCGTCTATCGCCTGCCCGCCAGCCACAAGCGCGCCCTGCTCGCGCACCTGATCACCCTGGGTGCCTGGGAGCAGGTGCTGGTGTTCACCCGCACCAAGCATGGCGCCAACCGCCTGGCCGAATACCTGGAAAAGCACGGCCTGAGCGCCGCCGCGATCCACGGCAACAAGAGCCAGAACGCCCGCACCAAGGCCCTGGCCGACTTCAAGGCCAACGCTGTGCGCGTACTGGTCGCCACCGACATCGCCGCACGCGGCCTGGACATCGACCAACTGCCCCATGTGGTCAACTTCGAGCTGCCGAACGTCGAGGAAGACTACGTCCACCGTATTGGCCGTACCGGCCGTGCCGGGCGTTCGGGCGAGGCCATTTCCCTGGTCGCGCCGGATGAAGAGAAGCTGCTCAAGAGCATCGAGCGGGTCACCAAGCAGAAGATTGCCGACGGCGACCTGATGGGCTTCGACCCAAGCCAGGTGGAAGCCGAGAAGCCTGAAGTACGCGAGCGCCCGCAAAACAGTGGCCGTGGTGGTCGCAACCAGCAGGCCCGTGGCGACGGCGGCAAAGACGGCAGCGGTGGCCGCAAGGACAAGGGCAAGGACAAAGGCAAGGCCAAGCCGCAAGCGGCGGAAAAGTCTGCCGACAAGGAAAAGGCGGGCGACAAGCAGCAGCCGCGCAAGCCGCGTGACAGGAAGCCGCGCGAGCAGCAAGCGAGCCAGGCCAGTGCACCGAAGGCGAGCGCCAACCGCGACCCGGAAGAGTTCCTGGACGACGACGTCGACAACTTCGGTAACCGCGCCGACTACGTCAGCCCCTACCAGAATGCCAAGAACCAAGGCCGCAACCGTCGCCCAGGTGGTGGTGCCGGTCAAGGTCAGCAAGGTCAGGCCAATGCCCCACGCAGCAGCGGTGGCGGTCAGGGGCAGGGCCAAGGCCGCAATGGCGGGCAACCCCGCAGCGCCAGCGGCGAAAAGCGCCCGCCGCGCAACAACAATGGTGGTGGTGGCCGTCGCGATGGCGGCGGTCGCAACCGCCCGGCCGGTCGCGACGATGCATTGCGCCAGGAACCGGCAGTGCGCAGCTCGCGTGAGCCGCAGAACCAGCCGGTGATCATCCGCAAGGAGTCCAAGCTCGACCGTTACCCGACGCCAGAGCAACTGGAAGACCTGCCGAGCCGCCCGCGTGGCGAGCGCCCTGCGCTGCTGACCCGCAAAGGCTGAGTCTGTACCGGCCTCATCGCCGG
>NZ_AKJC01000360.1 GCF_000282535.1 Pseudomonas sp. GM84
CGGCGATAGGGCCAGTACAGGTTTACTTGAACCTGCGCTCCACCCCTTTCTCCACAAGGATCTTCGCCGAAATCTCCTCCACCGAAAAATGCGTGGAGTTGATGTTGGGAATGTTCTCCCGACGGAACAGGTTCTCCACCTCGCGCACCTCGAACTCGCACTGGGCAAAGCTCGAATAGCGGCTGTTGGGCTTGCGCTCGTGGCGGATGGCGGTCAGGCGGTCAGGGTCGATGGTCAGGCCGAACAGCTTGTTCTGGTGTTTCCTGAGCACGGGCGGCAACTGCAAGCGCTCCATGTCGTCTTCGGTCAGCGGGTAGTTGGCGGCGCGGATACCGAACTGCATGGCCATGTACAGGCAAGTGGGGGTCTTGCCGCAGCGCGACACACCCACCAGGATCAAATCGGCCTTGTCGTAGTAATGGGTGCGCGCGCCGTCGTCGTTGTCGAGGGCGAAATTCACCGCCTCGATACGCTCCATGTAGTTGGAATTACCGCCGATCGAGTGCGATTTGCCGACGGAATACGACGAATGGGCGGTCAATTCCTGCTCTAGCGGGGATAAAAACGTCGAAAAGATGTCGATCATGAAGCCGTTCGACGTGGCCAGGATCTCGCGGATGTCCTGGTTGACGATGGTGTCGAAGATGATCGGGCGCATGCCATCGCGCTCGGCAGCCGCGTTGATTTGCTGCACCATGGTCCGCGCCTTGTCCGGCGTATCGATGTACGGACGCGTGAATTTATTGAACGGAATGCTTTCAAATTGCGCAAGCAGGCTTTGGCCCAGGGTTTCGGCGGTGATGCCGGTGCCATCGGAGATGAAGAACGCGGTTCGTTTCATTTGCGATCTGGGCCTTAAGCTGATGACGATTCTTGGATATGATAAGTTCGGTTTGCCGAACGCGGCTGTCGGCATTCTCACTTATTTTCCAGGTACAGGCCACAAGCGTCCCGGCCAAGTCAACGCAGACAGGCGGGCGCCCTTGAGCTTTTCCAATACAGTTAGTGGAGAGATCACCTTGGTAGAGTACGTAGTTTCCCTCGAAAAGCTCGGCGTCCATGATGTAGAGCATGTGGGGGGCAAGAACGCATCCCTGGGCGAGATGATCAGCAACCTCGCAGGTGCTGGCGTTTCGGTGCCGGGCGGCTTTGCCACTACGGCTCAGGCGTACCGCGACTTCCTCGAACAGAGTGGCCTGAACGATCGCATCCACGCCGCGCTCGATGCGCTGGACGTGGACGACATCAACGCCCTGACCAAGACCGGCGCGCAGATCCGTCAGTGGGTCATGGAGGCCGAATTCCCGGCTCGTCTGGATGCGGAGATCCGCACGGCCTTCGCCGAAATGGCCGCCGGCAACGACAACATGGCCGTGGCCGTGCGTTCCTCGGCCACGGCCGAAGACCTGCCGGACGCTTCGTTCGCCGGCCAGCAGGAAACCTTCCTCAACATCCGTGGCGTCGACAACGTCATCCGCGCGGCCAAGGAAGTGTTCGCCTCGCTGTTCAACGACCGTGCCATCGCCTACCGCGTGCACCAGGGCTTCGACCACAAGCTGGTGGCGCTGTCGGCTGGCGTGCAGCGCATGGTCCGTTCGGAAACCGGCACCGCCGGCGTGATGTTCACCCTCGACACCGAGTCGGGCTTCCGCGACGTGGTGTTCATCACCGGCGCCTATGGCCTGGGCGAAACCGTGGTGCAGGGTGCGGTCAACCCTGACGAATTCTATGTCCACAAGCAGACCCTGCAGGCCGGCCGTCCGGCCATCCTGCGCCGCAACCTGGGCAGCAAGGCGATCAAGATGGTCTATGGCGACGAAGCCAAGGCCGGCCGTTCGGTCAAGACCGTCGAAGTCGACCGTGCCGAGCGCGCGCGTTTCTGCCTGAGCGACGACGAAGTCAACGAGCTGGCCAAGCAGGCCATGATCATCGAGCAGCACTACCAGCGCCCGATGGACATCGAGTGGGCCAAGGACGGTGACGACGGCAAGCTGTACATCGTTCAGGCGCGCCCTGAGACGGTGAAGAGCCGTTCCAGCGCCAACGTCATGGAACGCTACCTGCTCAAGGAGAAGGGCACCGTGCTGGTCGAAGGCCGGGCCATCGGCCAGCGCATCGGCGCCGGCAAGGTTCGCGTGATCAACGACGTGTCCGAGATGGACAAGGTGCAGCCGGGCGACGTGCTGGTTTCCGACATGACCGACCCTGACTGGGAGCCGGTGATGAAGCGCGCCAGCGCCATCGTCACCAACCGTGGCGGTCGTACTTGCCACGCGGCGATCATCGCCCGTGAGCTGGGTATTCCGGCCGTGGTCGGTTGCGGCAATGCCACCCAGATCCTCAAGGACGGTCAGGGCGTCACCGTGTCCTGCGCCGAAGGCGACACCGGTTTCATCTTCGAAGGCGAGCTGGGCTTCGACGTCAAGCAGAACTCGGTCGATGCCATGCCGGATCTGCCGTTCAAGATCATGATGAACGTCGGCAACCCGGACCGCGCGTTCGACTTCGCCCAGTTGCCCAACGCCGGTGTCGGCCTGGCGCGCCTGGAGTTCATCATCAACCGCATGATCGGTGTGCACCCCAAGGCGCTGCTGAACTATGCAGGCCTGCCTGCCGACCTGAAAGAAAGCGTCGACAAGCGCATCGCCGGCTACAACGACCCGGTCGGTTTCTACGTCGAGAAGCTGGTCGAAGGGATCAGCACCCTGGCTGCGGCCTTCTATCCGAAAAAGGTCATCGTGCGCCTGTCGGACTTCAAGTCCAACGAGTACGCCAACCTGATCGGCGGCAAGCTGTACGAGCCGGAAGAAGAAAACCCGATGCTGGGCTTCCGCGGCGCCTCGCGTTACATCAGCGAATCGTTCCGTGACTGCTTCGAGCTCGAGTGCCGCGCACTCAAGCGCGTGCGCAACGAAATGGGCCTGACCAACGTCGAGATCATGGTGCCGTTCGTGCGCACCTTGGGCGAAGCCAGCCAGGTCATCGACCTGCTCGCTGAAAACGGCCTGGCCCGTGGCGACAACGGCCTGCGCGTGATCATGATGTGCGAGCTGCCGTCCAACGCCATCCTGGCCGAAGAGTTCCTCGAGTACTTCGATGGTTTCTCCATCGGCTCCAACGACCTGACCCAGCTGACCCTGGGCCTGGACCGCGATTCGGGGATCATCGCCCACCTGTTCGACGAGCGTAACCCGGCCGTGAAAAAGCTGCTGGCCAACGCCATTGCCGCGTGCAACAAGGCCGGCAAGTACATCGGCATCTGCGGCCAGGGCCCATCGGACCACCCGGACCTGGCCAAGTGGCTGATGGAACAGGGCATCGAAAGCGTGTCGCTGAACCCGGACTCGGTGCTCGAGACCTGGTTCTTCCTGGCCGAGGGCCAGGGCGCAGCCTGATGCGGTGAAATGCGGGGGCGTGCCCCCGCCTGGTTTATCCAGGGCGAGTTCCAGCGATGGATCCCGCCCTTTTTTGTGCACCAAGCAACCTATGCAAAGCAGCAGCACTCTATTTCCCGTCGCGTTGCTCAGTGCCGAGCGTCGCGGCGACCTCAGCGAAGACGTGTACCGGATCAAGGCCGGCAACAGCCCTGACCCCAGCGTCGAAATCGCGGTGACCCGTCTGGGCCTGGCCGACCAGCCCCGTGCCCAGGGTGTACCGGTCATTCTCCTGCATGGCAGTTTTTCCAACCGGCGTTTCTGGTATTCGCCCAAGGGCATTGGCCTGGGCGCCCACCTGGCGCGAGCCGGATTCGATGTGTGGATCCCGGAGATGCGTGGCCATGGCTTGTCGCCGCGCAACCGCAACTGGAAGCACAATCGGGTGGCCGATTACGCCCGTGACGACCTGCCGCTGATCGCGGCCTTCGTTCAGGAACAAGCCGGCCTGGCGCCACACTGGGTTGGCCATTCGTTGGGTGGCATTACCTTGGCGGCGGCGCTCGGTGGCGGTTTCCTGCGCGCCGAACAGGTCGCCAGCGCTGCGTTTTTCGGCACCCAGATCAGTCGGGTCTACTGGCCGCTGAAAGTGCCGCCGTTGACCTGGGGGGCGAAGCTGGTGCTCAAGCGCTGGGGGCAGATTTCCGGGCCACGCTTCAAGCGCGGGCCTGAGGATGAACCTATCGGCCTGGCCCTGGAGAGCATGCGCTGGCATGGTCTGTTCGGCCGCTTCGGTGACAAGGACAATGACTGGTGGGCCGGGCTGGCCGATGTGGATGTGCCGGTTCTTGCAGTGGCCGGAGCAGGTGATTTCCAGGATCCGGTCTGGGCCTGTCGCAAGCTGTTCGATCAAATCGGTGGCGAGCGCAAGCAGTTCCTCAGGCTGGGGCGTGAGGAGGGCTTCGAGGCCTTCGGGCATGTCGACATGCTGGTGAGCAAGGCGGCGCAAGCGCAGGTATGGCCGTTGGTGGAGCGCTGGTTGCGTGGGCCGTTGAAGCCTGTGCACGAGTCGACGAGGGTTGCCGAGCCTGTGTCTGCCAACTGATTTTCTGTTGCCTGCTCTGGCCCTATCGCCGGCTTGCCGGCGATAGGGCCAGAGCAGGTCGCACATAACTGACTGCCCAGTCCTGGATGACTGCAACAGCCTCGCCGGTGTAGCCTTGGCCTACACCCGCTTTCGTTGTGACTGACAGGAGCTTCCCATGCAGCATTACGTAACGCCCGACCTGTGTGACGCCTACCCAGACCTGGTCCAGGTGCTGGAACCGATGTTCAGCAATTTCGGTGGCCGCGATTCGTTCGGCGGCCAGATCGTCACCATCAAGTGCTTCGAAGACAACTCGCTGGTCAAGGAGCAGGTCGAACTCGACGGCAAGGGCAAGGTCCTGGTGGTCGACGGCGGTGGTTCGCTGCGCCGTGCCCTGCTTGGTGACATGCTCGCCGAAAAGGCTGCCAAGAGCGGTTGGGAAGGTTTGGTGATCTACGGCTGCGTACGTGATGTGGACGTACTGATCCAGACCGACGTGGGCGTGCAGGCCTTGGCCAGTCACCCGATGAAGACCGACAAGCGTGGCATCGGCGACCTCAACGTGGCCGTGACCTTCGCGGGCGTGACCTTCCGCCCGGGCGAATACGTGTATGCCGACAACAACGGTGTGATTATCTCGCCAAGCCCGCTGAAAATGCCGGAGTGACGCGCCCCGCGCGCTGATGGAGCTTTGATGTTCGAGGAAGACAACGCGCAGTGGGGGCTGGTGCATGCCCTGGTGCTCGATGGTAAAGGCGGCGCGCGCTCGATCGCTCGGACCGAGCTGGACGACCTGCTCCTGCAGCCACAGGAGAGCCTGTGGCTGCACTGGGATCGCAGCCATCCGCAGACCCGCACCTGGCTGCTGCATGAAAGTGGCCTGAGCGAGTTCGCCTGCGACCTGCTGCTCGAAGAAAACACCCGGCCACGGCTGCTGCCGTTGGCGGCCGAGCAGTTGCTGGTGTTCTTGCGCGGGGTCAACCTCAACCCGGACGCCGAGCCCGAAGACATGGTGTCGGTACGCATCTTCGCCGAGGCGCAGCGGGTCATCTCGCTGCGCCTGAGGCCGTTGCGCGCCAGTGACGAGGTGCTCCAGCAACTGGACGAGGGCAGGGGGCCGAAATCGGCGTCGGAGCTGTTGCTGTTGATGGGCGAATTGCTCACCGAGAAAGTCCAGGGGCTGGTCAGCGACCTGTCCGAGCTGGTCGACCTGGAAGAGGAAAAGGTTGAGTCCGACGAACGGTACACCCCCGAGCAAGGCAGCCTGCAGCAGATCCGTCGACGCGCCGCCGGTCTGCGGCGTTTTCTGGCACCGCAGCGGGAGATCTACGCGCAGCTCTCGCGCAGCAAGTGGAGCTGGTTCGCCGAGGCCGACGCCGACTACTGGAACGAGTTGAACAACAGCCTGATTCGCTACCTCGAAGAGCTCGAACTGACCCGTGAGCGGGCCGCGCTGGTGCTGGAGAGCGAGGATCGCCGGCGCAGCGAGCGGATGAACCGGACCATGTACCGCTTCGGCATCATCACGTGCATCTTCTTGCCCATGAGTTTCATCACCGGATTGCTGGGGATCAATGTGGGCGGTATTCCGGGGGCCGAGAATCCCTATGGCTTCCTGTTCGCCTGCGTCGTCGTGCTCGGATTGGCGGTGGGGCAGTGGTGGCTGTTCCGACGCTTGCGGTGGGTCTAGTTTTGCAGGGGCCTCATCGCCGGCAAGCCGGCTCCCACAGGATTTTGCAGCGCTTCGATCCCTGTGGGAGCCGGCT
>NZ_AKJC01000361.1 GCF_000282535.1 Pseudomonas sp. GM84
CTCCCACAGGTACCCCACCGGGCTGAGTGCAGTGGAGTACCTGTAGGAGCCGGCTTGCCGGCGATAGGGCCAGTACAGACAGCCCAGAAATAAAGGGATCAGCCCACCTTTCGTCCCCCCGCAAGAGAAATTTCACCCCCCCTCTTGCACAACAAATATTATGGTATACCATCAGACAACAAGAGCTGATAACCCTCACCAGGAGCCCCCCATGAGTTTCGAAATCCGCAAGATCGTCACCTACTCCGAAGAGACCCGCATCGAAGGCGGCAAGGCCACCGACAAGCCGGTGACCATGGTCGGCCTGGCCGTCGTGATCAAGAACCCATGGGCCGGTCGCGGTTTCGTCGAGGATCTGAAGCCGGAAATCCGTGCCAACTGCTCCGAGCTGGGTGCCCTGATGGTCGAGCGCCTGACCGCCGCCATCGGCGGTGCCGACAAGATCGAAGCCTATGGCAAGGCCGCCGTGGTCGGTGCCGACGGTGAGATCGAGCACGCTTCCGCCGTGATCCACACCCTGCGCTTCGGCAACCACTACCGCGAAGCGGTACAGGCCAAGAGCTACTTGAGCTTCACCAACAAGCGCGGCGGCCCAGGCACCTCGATCCAGATCCCGATGATGCAGAAGGACGACGAAGGCCTGCGTTCGCACTACATCACCCTGGAAATGCAGATCGAAGACGCCCCGCGTGCCGACGAGATCGTCGTGGTCCTCGGTGCCGCCGACGGCGGCCGCCTGCACCCGCGCATCGGCAACCGCTACATCGACCTGGAAGAACTGGCTGCCGAAAAAGCCAACGCTCAATAACAACAAACCAGACGGGCCGGGGCGTGGCGTGCATGCGCCACGCCCGACCTTCAAGGAGCGCCCTCCATGATTCAGCCTGTCGCTGAACGTACACCGGCCGGCACCAGTTATCTGGTCCAGGGCCAGGGCCAACCCGTGGTGCTGATCCACGGCGTGGGCCTGAACAAGGAAATGTGGGGCGGGCAGTTCGTGGGCCTGGCCAACGACTACCGCGTCATCGCCTACGACATGCTCGGCCACGGCCAGAGCGCCCTGCCCCCGGCCGAGATCGGCCTGGAAGGCTACGCCGCGCAACTGGCCGAACTGCTCGACCACCTGCAGATCCCCCAGGCCACCGTGATCGGCTTCTCCATGGGGGGCCTGGTCGCCCGCGCCTTTGCCCTGGAATACCCGCAGCGCCTGTCTGCGCTGGTGGTGCTCAACAGTGTGTTCAACCGCACCCCCGAGCAGAGTGCCGGGGTCATCGCCCGCGCCGCCCAGGCCGCGCAGCTGGGCCCCGACGCCAACGTCGATGCCGCGCTCGACCGCTGGTTCAGCCGTGAATACAAGGCCGCCAACCCGGCGCAGGTCGCAGCGATTCGCCAGGTGCTGGCGAGCAACGACCCGCAGGGCTATCACACCACCTACTCACTGTTCGCCACCCAGGACATGTACCGCGCAGCCGACCTGGGCAGCATCCAGGTGCCGACGCTGATCGCCACCGGCGAACTCGACGCAGGCTCTACGCCGGCCATGACCCGCCAGCTCGCCGCCAGCATTCCGGGCGCGCAAAGCGTGGTCCTCGCCGAGCAACGGCATATGATGCCGGTAGAGGCACCACGGGAAGTCAACAAGATGCTCCTGGACTTCCTCAGCCAAGCCCGCACCCTCACCGAATCCGCCAAGGGGATTGTTGCATGACCCTCGTTCGTTTCCAGATGTGCATCGACGGCCAATGGCGCGATGCCCAGAGCGGCAAGACCTTCGACAGCCTCAACCCGGCCACCGCCCAGGCCTGGGCGCAACTGCCCGACGCCGACGAAGCCGATGTCGAACTGGCCGTGCAGGCCGCCCAGCGCGCCTTCGACAGCAAAGAATGGCGCAGCATCACCGCCACCGCGCGCGGCAAGCTGCTGCGCCGCCTGGGTGACCTGATCGCCGAGAACAAGGAACACCTGGCCCAGCTGGAAAGCCGTGACAACGGTAAGCTGATCCGCGAAACCCGCGGCCAGGTCGGCTACCTGCCGGAGTTCTTCCACTACACCGCAGGCCTGGCCGACAAGCTCGAAGGCGGCACCCTGCCGCTGGACAAGCCGGACCTGTTCGCCTACACCGTGCACGAGCCGATCGGCGTGGTGGCCGGAATCATCCCGTGGAACAGCCCGCTGTACCTGACCGCGATCAAGCTGGCCCCGGCGTTGGCCGCGGGTAACACCATCGTGCTCAAGCCTTCCGAGCATGCCTCGGCGACCATCCTCGAACTGGCCCGCCTGGCCCATGAAGCCGGCTTCCCGCCGGGCGTGGTCAACGTGGTCACGGGGTATGGCCCAAGCACGGGCGCTGCGCTGACCCGCCACCCGCTGGTGCGCAAGATCGCCTTCACCGGCGGCGCCGCCACCGCCCGCCATGTAGTGCGCAGCAGTGCCGAGAACTTCGCCAAGCTGTCGCTGGAACTGGGTGGCAAGTCGCCGAACATCATCTTTGCCGACGCCGACCTGGACAGCGCCATCAACGGCGCCGTGGCCGGCATCTATGCCGCCTCCGGCCAGAGCTGCGTGGCCGGTTCGCGGCTGCTGGTGCAGGACGAGATCTTCGACGATTTCGTCGAGCGCCTGATCGCCCGTGCCAAGCGCATCCGCATCGGCAGCCCGCAGGACGACGCCAGCGAAATGGGCCCGATGGCCACGGCGCAACAGCTGGCCGTGGTCGAAGGCCTGGTGGCGGCAGCCAAGGCCGAAGGCGCCAAGCTGCACATGGGCGGCAAGCGTGCCGAGGTCGAGGGTGATGGCTGGTTCTACGAACCGACCCTGTTCGAGTGCGACAGCAACTCGATGACCATCATGCAGGAAGAGGTGTTCGGCCCGGTCGCCGCGGTGATCCGCTTCAAGACCGAGGAAGAGGCCCTGGCGATGGCCAACGATTCGCAGTTCGGCCTCGCCGCCGGCATCTGGACCCGCGACCTGGGCCGTGCCCACCGCCTGGCCCGCGACGTGCGTTCGGGGATCATCTGGGTCAACACCTACCGCGCGGTGTCGGCCATGGCGCCGATCGGCGGCTTCAAGAACAGCGGCTACGGCCGTGAAAGCGGCATCGATTCGGTGCTGGCCTATACCGAGCTGAAGACCGTGTGGATCAACCTGTCCACCGCGCCGATGCCCGACCCGTTCGTGATGCGCTAGGAGGAAAACCCGATGATCGAACCCGGCATCTACAAAGACGTGATGGGCTCCTTCCCGTCCGGCGTCACGGTGGTCACCACCCTGGACGCCGACGGCGGCATCGTCGGTATCACCGCCAGCGCGTTCAGCGCGCTGTCGATCGACCCGGCGCTGGTGCTGTTCTGCCCCAACTACGCCTCCGACACCTACCCGATTCTGCGCGACAGCAAGCAGTTCGCCATCCACCTGCTGTCCGCCGACCAGACCGCCGAGGCCTATGCCTTCGCCGGCAAGGGCAAGGACAAGGCCAAGGGCATCGACTGGCACCTGAGCGAGCTGGGCAACCCGTTGCTGGCCAAGGCCACGGCGATCATCGAGTGCGAACTGTGGCGCGAGTACGACGGCGGTGACCACGCGATCATCGTTGGCGCGGTGATGAACCTGGTGCTGCCGGAGCAGGCGGTGACGCCGATGGTCTACCACAAGGGCAAGCTGGGCGCCTTGCCGCCCTTGGGTTGATGCAGAGAGGGGCTGCTTTGCAGCCCAATCGCCGGCAAGCCGGCTCCTACAGGTTTTGTGGGAGTCGGCTTGCCGGCGATGGGCCGCGCAGCGGCCCTGTTCCACCCCCTTTTTTAGGGGCCGCGCTATCCCTCACCACTCGGTTGCGGCCCCTGTTTTCATTCGGAGCGAAGCAATGAGCAACGAAAAGTACGAGAAAGGCCTGCAGATCCGCACCCAGGTGCTGGGCGAGGACTATGTCAACCGCTCCATCCAGAACGCCGACGACTTCACCAAGCCCCTGCAGGAGTTGGTCACCGAGTACTGCTGGGGCCACGTCTGGGGCCGCGAAGGCTTGTCGCTCAAAGAGCGCAGCATGATAAACTTGGCCATGATTTCCGCGCTCAACCGGCCCCACGAGCTCAAGCTGCACATACGCGGCGCATTGCGCAATGGCCTGAGCCGTGAACAGATTCGCGAGATCCTGCTCCAGGTCGGCATTTATTGCGGCGTGCCCGCGGCGGTGGACAGTTTCCGCCTGGCCCGCGAAGCGTTCGCCGAAGCCGATGCGGAGTCAACCCGTTAACAACGGGCTGTTCGAACCACTGCAAGGAATGCCTCGGTTCGGGGTATTCCGTGATGTTGGCGCAACAGCCTCATAAAGAGCGCACCTGATGAAACGCCAGCCACTCGACGACAGCTTCAAGGTCAACCGCAACCCCGTTACCCTGCGTGAAATCGTGCTCGACAAGCTGCGTGGCGCGATCATGAACTTCCACCTGCTCCCGGGCGACCGCCTGGTCGAGCGCGACCTCTGCGACCGCCTCGGGGTCAGCCGCACCTCGGTGCGCGAAGCCCTGCGCCACCTGGAGTCCGAAGGGCTGGTGGAGTTCGCCGACGCCAAGGGCCCGCGCGTGGCCATCATCACCCTGGAAGATGCCCGCGACATCTACGAGCTGCGCTGCGTGCTCGAAGGCCTGATCGTGCAGCTGTTCACCCTCAACGCCAAGGCCAAGGACATCCGCGCCCTGGAGCGAGCGCTGGAGGTCAACCGCGAGGCGCTCGAGGAAGGCGAACTGCAACAGGTGCTGGATTCGGTGCAAGGCTTCTACGACGTGCTCCTGGAAGGCTCCGGCAACCAGGTTGCGGCGCAGCAGCTGCGCCAGCTGCAGGCGCGCATCAGCTACCTGCGCGCCACCTCGGTGTCGCAGGAAAACCGCCGCGGCGCCAGCAACCGTGAAATGGAAAAGATCGTCGAGGCGATCAAGGGCGGCGATCCGCTGGCCGCCCACCAGGCCTCGGTCGATCACGTCCGCGCTGCCGCCAAGGTGGCCCTGGACTACCTGCGACAGAAGCAGGACGACAACACCAAGGTGCGCGACATCGTCGAGCCCCTGGCCCTCAAGGAGCCACGTATACAACCCCGCACAGGCCGCTGACCATGCCCACCGCCCCGCGCTACTGCCCGCACTGCACCACGGAACTGGCCCGGGGCGTTCCCACAGGCGACACCCACGAACGCCTGCACTGCACCGGCTGCGGCTACGTCCACTACATCAACCCGAAGATCATCGCGGGCTGCATCATCGAGCGCGATGGCAAGTACCTGTTGTGCCAGCGCGCGATCCCGCCGCGCCCCGGCACCTGGACCTTGCCGGCCGGGTTCATGGAGGCCGGCGAGACCACCGAGCAGGCGGCATTGCGCGAGGTGTGGGAAGAGAGCGGCGTGCGCGGCGAAATCGTCTCGCCGTATTCGATCTTCAGCGTGCCTACAATCTCCGAGGTGTACATCATCTTCCGCGCCATCGCTACCGAAGAGACCGGGCAGTATGGGCCGGAGACGCTGGCCTACAAGTTCTTCGAGCCAGACGAGATTCCCTGGGAAGAGATCTACTACCCGGCCATCCGGCAGATTCTCGAGCGCTACATCCTTGAGCGCCAGGCGGGGGTTTACGGGATCTACATGGGCAATGACGATACCGGCAAGGTGCATTTCATTCGCTGAGCCGTGGCCGGCCCTTTCGCGGGACAAGCCCGCTCCCACAGGTAGTGCACTACCCTTCGCAACAGTGAAATACCTGTGGGAGCGGGCTTGCCCCGCGAAAGGGCCAGCGCTGACTAGAACCCTGCCAACAACCGCGCCACACTCTGCGCCAGTTCGGAGCGCCGGTACGGTTTGCGCAGCACCTCGAAGCCCTTGAGTTCCTTGGGTGTCAGATTGGCGTAGCCGGTGATGATCAGCACCGGCAGGTCGGCCTGGCGCTCGCGCATCTGCTGGGCAAAACGCACCCCGGTCATATCGGCCATGACGTGATCGGTCACCAGAACATCGGGCATCCAACCCTGCTCCACCAGTTGCAACGCTGCCGCAGCGCTGGCGGCTTCGGTCACTTCGTAGCCCAGGTCATTCAACTGCAAGGCCGTGGCATGGCGCACGATTTCCTCATCGTCCACCAGCAACACCCGGGCCGCACGGGCAGCCAAAGGCACGTCGATGATCTCACCGTCACGGCCAACCGCCGCGACATCGCTGATCGGCAGCCATAACGTGGCTACCGTCCCCTCCCCCAGTTGCGAGCGAATTTCGAAGCCCCCACCCGATTGCACCGCCAGCCCCTGGACCATCGGCAGGCCAAGGCCCGTGCCCTTGCCCACGCCCTTGGTGGAATAGAACGGCTCGATGCAGCGGCGCAGCTGTTCTTCGCTCATGCCGCTGCCACTGTCGCGGACCTGCAACCAGACCAGCTGTGCGCCAGCCACCCCCGCAGGCCTCTGCGGGTCATCGGCATCGAGCCCGGCAGCGATGCTGAGGACACCGCCGTCGAGCATGGCGTCGCGGGCATTGACCACCAGGTTGAGCAGGGCCAGCTCCAGCTGATGCGGATCGACCACCACCGCGGGCAGTGTCGGGTCGATCTGCACCTGCACGGCGATGGTCGGCCCCAGCGAGCGGGCCATCAGCTCGCGCATGTCCTCCACCAGCGCGGCCAGCGACACGGCCTGCGGCTTGAGGGTCTGCCGGCGGGCGAAACTGAGCAAGCGCCCGACCAGGTTGCGCGCCCGCTCCGCGGCCTGCAGGCCGCCGTCGATCAGGCGCGGAGCCCGTTCGGAGTGCGGGTGCCGACGCATCAGCTCGAAGGAGGCGATGATCGGCGTGAGCATGTTGTTGAGGTCATGGGCAATGCCACCGGTCAATTGCCCGATCATTTCCAGCTTGTGCGCTTCGTGCAGCTGCAGCATCGCCGCCTCGCGCTCTGCCAGCACCGCCGCGACGCGCTCTTCCAGGCTTTCGTTGAGCAGGTGCAGGGCACGTTCCGCGCGGGCATGGGTAATGGCCGCCCAGGCTTGCTTGGCGGTGTCCACCACCAGCTGGCATTCGTCTTCGAAACACGGGTGTGGGGCGCGAAAGTGCACGCCGAGCATCGCCTCCAGGCGGCCGCCACGCAGCACCGGCACATGCAGCGTGGCGCACTGGCCGCTCAGCGGCGTCGACGCGCTGTCATAAGCCTGTTGCACCACCCGGCCCGCCTCCAGTTGCTCGCGCAACGTTGCGCCGAACGTCGCGTAGCGGTGCTGGCCGACCAACGATGGCACGCCGTCGGCCCAGTCATGGGCGACCTTGAAGCCTGCGCCATCGCCCTGGTCTTCGCCGAAATAGACCTGCGCCGCCCCCAGGTGTTGGCCCAGGCGGCTGACGACATAGGCCTCGATACGCTCTGCCTCGCCCAGCCCCGCCAAGCTCCGGCTCAGCGCCAGCAGAAACGCCTGACGCTGCTGGAAGCGCACCCGCTCGGTGGTCTCGGTGACCAGGCACAGCACCCCGCCGACGCTGCCATCGGCCTCGCGCACGGCGGAGTAGGACACATCGAAGTACACGGTTTCGCCCAGGCCGCGGCGTTCTATATAGAAGGGGCGATCCTTGGCCGAAAAGGTCTGGCCGGTTTCCCGCACCCCGCGTAGCAGGGGTTCGAGGTCTTCCCACAGCTCACGCCAGTTTTCTTCAGCCGGCCGCCCCAATGCCTGGGGGTGCTTGGTGCCGATGGTCGGTGCATAGGCGTCGTTGTAGAGCGCGGCGTAAGACGCGCCCCAGAACAGCACGAATTGCGCCTGGGCCGGCAGCAGCGTGGCCATCACTGCCTGCAAGTGCGGTGACCACGTCTCTGGCGGGCCAAGTGGGGAATCGCTCCAGTCCATCGACTGCAGCAGACTGCCGATGGCCCCACCGTTGAGCAGGAAGTGCGGTGGCGGGTTATGGGTGTCGTGTTGCTGAAGCACTTTCATGTCTCGGAAGTCCCAGGCACATTGCCATCCATCTGATGGATAGGAGAGGTGCGCTCGACGGTTCGTTCCCGAGTTTTTTACCGAATGATCAACGGCGCCCTTCGGCCAGCATGCGCAGGGCCAGGCCGGCCAGCACGGTGCCCATCAGCCAGCGCTGAACCTGCTGCCACAGCGGCCGCCCGGCGAGGAACACGGCGATCGAGCCGGCCATGGTCGCGATCAGTGCATTGACCGTGACGCTGATGGCGATCTGGGTCGAACCCAGCACCAGTGACTGGGTCAGTACGCTGCCATGGTCGGGATGAATGAACTGCGGCATCAGCGACAGGTACATGACCGCAATCTTGGGGTTGAGCAGGCTGGTGGCCAGGCCCATGCCAAACAGCCGCCGTGGGCTGTCCGCGGGCAGATCGCGGACCTGGAAAGGCGAACGGCCACCGGGGCGCAGTGCCTGCCAGGCCAGGTACAGCAGATACAGCGCGCCACCGATGCGCAGCACGTCGTAGGCAAAGGGCACCGCCATCATCAGCGCGGTGATGCCCAGCGCGGCGCTGCACATGTAGATGACGAAGCCCAGGGCCACGCCGCCGAGGGAAATCAGCCCGGCCTGGCGGCCCTGGCAGATCGAGCGGGAGATCAGGTAGATCATGTTGGGGCCGGGGGTCAGGACCATGCCCAGGCAGATCAGGGCGAAGGTCAGCAACTGCGCGGTGTCGGGCATGGCGGCGTCCTGCTGGGCGATAAGGTGAGGCGAGTGTATCCGAGGGGTTGGCTGTCGTCTGTAGCGGCCCTATCGCCGGCAAGCTGAACTGGTCAACTATTTTTGGACACCGGTTTAGGTTTCATGCTGCAGCTTTCAGCTTTTTCTCCATAGCTACAGGGGT
>NZ_AKJC01000362.1 GCF_000282535.1 Pseudomonas sp. GM84
GATAGGGCCGGTACAGACAACTAAGCAGCCCGAACCCGGCGCCGATCGATCCAGGTCAACATGGCACTGGCATACAGCGACACCGCAAGGAACAGCGCCATGCGCACGGCAAAGGCGCCATACACGTCCTGGCCGTTGGCGCTGTCCTGCACCGACTGGCCAAGCAGGATCAGCATGGTGGTCAGGCAACTGACCCAGTAGCCCGGGCTGTGCCGGGTCAACACCACGCGGTAGAGCCGGCGCGCCTGCCAAAGGGTGAACAGCAGCACCCACAGGAAAAACATCCACAGGTGCGCGAACAGGCTCAACGCCCCCCACATCAGAATGGCCAGCACCCCGGCCAGCAAGGTCGAGCCGATCAGCTCGCGGCTGGCGTGCCGGGCGCGGGTTTCCTCGGCCTGCTGGCCCAGGCTCACCGACTTCATGATCAGCGGCATGAACTGATCCGGGGCAATCATTGCCAGCAGGAACGCCGGCATGACGATCAACGTGGCGCGCAAGGCGACCCAGCTGACCGCCTCGGGGGGAAGCAGTGGTGGCGAGGGTTGCGCAGGCGCATCGGCAGGCTCGGGGAACAGCACATGGGCCACGGCAGTCGCCAGCGTCGCCAGCATCATGCCCTTGGCCAAAGCCTCGACCACCGACAGCGCCAGGGTGAAATCGCTGGTGCCGGCCGCGGCGATCATGGTCAAGCCGATCACCAGCAGGTTGGCCAGCAAGCCATTACCGCCCTTGAGCGCGTAACGCAGCACCAGAAACACCCCGACGCCGACCAGCAACACCCCGCTCAGCGGGGCATGACGCAACAGCGGAATCAACAGCAGACCACTGCCGCAACTGAGCAACACCAGCACCGCCAGCGCCGGTGCGGCGCGCACCGGCAGCGGCGTGCTGCGCATGGCCAGCAGCAATACCGCGAACACCGGCGCCAGGATCGGCACCGGCAGCCCCAGGCCAAAGCTCGCCGCCAGGCACAGCGCTACACCCCAGGCCAGGCGCAAGGCCCGCAGGCGGCGCAACTCAATAGGCATAGGCCAACCAGCTCATCAGCCACATGAACATCCGGCCCAACAGGTTCAACGGGTTGCCCTCGCCGGGCAAGGCCATGACTTCGGCCTGGCCGCCCACACGCAACCCGGACCTGTCCTGCAACTGGTCGGCGTCGAGTTCGACGATCACCGGGAAGCGTTGCGCCGAGCGCAGCCACTCTCGGCTGTTCTGCACCGTTGGCAGGCTGCCGGGGGGCGCAGCCTGGCCGACGCTCACGCCATAGCCGATGCTGCGGATCCGCCCCTTCAGCACCTCACCGGGCATGGCATCGAGGATCACCAGCACCGGCACGCCAGGGCGCAGTCGGCCCAGGTTGTTCTCGGTCATGTCGGCACTGATCCACACATCATGGATGGCGATCAGGGTCATCATCGGCGTACCGGCGCCGACATAATGGCCAACGTCGGTACGCAGGTCGGTGATCAGCCCGTTGGCGTCGGCGCGCACGACCGTGCGGGCGAGGTCCAGGCGGGCCTTTTCCACATTCGCTGCCGCACTGCGCAATTGCGCGTTGTCGGCGTCGTCGCCCCCTTGCTGTTCACGTGCCCGTGCCACTTCGGCGCGAGCCGCCGCCACCTTGCTGATGGCCTGGTCACGGGTGGCCTGCGCCCCTTCCAGACGGCGTACCGACACCGTGCCCGGGTCTTCTTCGATCAGCCGCTTGAGCCGCTCGGCATCCTGGCGCGCCTTGCGCTCGTTGGCCTGCGCCGCCACCAGCGAGGCCTTGGCCGAATCGATGCCTGCCGTACTGGCACCCACCTGCCGCCTTACGGTATCGAGGTCGGCCTCGGCACGGGCCAGGGCGATGCGGTACTGATCCTGATCCAGCTCGAACAGCACATCGCCCCGACGCACTTCCTGGTTGTTGCCCACGGCTACACGCTTGACCTGCCCCGCCACTTCGGGCGCCACCGGGACCACGTAGGCCTGCAGGCGAGCCTGCTGGGTATAGGGCGTGAAACGGTCGGCGAGCAGGTACCAGACCAGGCTCACGACAATCAACAACAGCACCCAGTGAATGCCGCGATCGGGTGCCTGTGCCTCTGCAGCGGGCACATTCTTTACTTCGCTCATTGCGTTTCACCCTGTTCAGGTTCGTCGAGCAGATCGCCCCAGTCGGTACGTTGCTGCATCTGCTGACGCGTTTCGCGGTCGATGGGCGCGCGCTTGGTATCCCAGCCCCCACCCAACGCCTTGTACAAATTCACCAGGCCGCTTACCGCATTGCCCCGACTGACCAGATAGCCATCCTGCTGCTGCAGCAACAGTTGCTGGGCATCGAGCACACGCTGGAAGTCGGCGAAGCCTTCGCGGTATTGCGAGCTGGCCAGGTTAAGTGAGCGCTGGGCAGCCTCGGAGGCGTCCTGCCGGATGGTGGCACTTTGCAGCGAGCGCACCAGGCCACTGGCGGCATCGTCGGCCTCGCGCGCCGCTTCGCGCACGCCCTGGTGGTACAGCTCGATCAGTTGCTGCAGGCGCGCATCTTCCACGCGCACGGCGTTCTTGCGCCGGCCGTAGTCGAACGGGTTCCAGATCATGCTGGGCCCGGCGGCGATGTCGAAACTGTCGGGCAGGTTATTGGCCGAAAGGAAACTCCAGCCAATGCTGCCGAGCAGGCTCAGCTGTGGATAAAGGTCCGCTTCGGCGACCCCGACCAAGGCCGATTGCGCCGCCACTGCCTGCTCGGCCGCGCGCACATCCGGGCGGCGCAGCAACAGGTTGGCAGGCACGTCCTGGAGCAATGCCCGGTCGGGCATCGGCAACTGGCCGTGGCGCGCCTGCAACTCCGGGAACGGCCCAGGCGGGCGGCCAAGCAGCGAGCTGAGCACATTGCGCAAGGCATTGAGCTGATTCTCGAACTCGGGGATGGTGGCCTGGGTCGCAAGGTACTGAGTGCGCGCCTGTTGCCAGTCGAGCTCATCGTTCTCGCCGTGGCGGAACAGCCGCTCGGTGATTTCCAGGCTACGAGCCTGGCGCTTGGCGTTCTCTTCGGCAATGGCCAGCCGTGCTTCGGTGGTGCGCACGGCGAAGTAGGTATCGGCCACCTGGGCGCGCAGCAGCACCATGACGTCGGCGTAGTTGGCCTGGGAGGCGAAGTAGGCAGCGTCGGCGCTTTCGATGGCGCGGCTGAAGCGGCCCCAGAAGTCGATTTCCCAACCGATATCGAAGCCTACGCTGGACTGCCAGAACACCGAATCGCGGGCGCTGGGCGCGCCCGACTGGTCCTGCTTGAGGTACAGGCTTTGCGCACGCATCTGTTGCAGCTGTGGATAACGTCCGGTCTGGACGATGGACAACTGCGCGCGCGCCTCGGCAATGCGCAGGCCGGCGACCCGCAGGTTGGTGTTGTGCGCGTCGGCTTCGGCAATCAGTGCATCCAGCGTCGGGTCGGCGAACACCGTCCACCACTGTTGCAGGTCGGGCGTCGCCGCCCGCTGCCCGGCCTGTTCCAGCACCGGTGTGTTCCAGTCGGCCAACCAAGGGTCTTGCGGCGCCTTGAAGTCCGGGCCGACCTGGGTGCAGCCTGCCAGCAGGGCGAGCAGGCTAACGGCGTTACAGGCAAAAGGCCATTTGATGCAGTGTCTCACGCGTCCGGCTCAACAGGGGTTTCCGGCACTTGCAGGGCGACCCATTGCCAGAACAGCACGTAGGTCACGCCGAGAATCACCGGGCCGATGAACAGGCCGATGATGCCCTTGACCACCATGCCGCCCAAGGCACCGATCAGCACCACCGGCATCGGCACATCCACCCCGCGCCCCAGCAGCAGCGGCTTGAGCACGTTGTCGGCGAGACCGGCAACGAAGGTGTAGACGGCGAAGATGATGGTCGCGGCGGTGAAGCCGTCGGCATGGAAGACATACAGGATCACCGGCAGCGTGATCAAGGTCGCCGGGGCCTGGGCAATCCCCAGCATGAGCACGGCGATGGCCAGCATCCCTGCCCCTGGCACGCCCTTGACCACAAAACCGACGCCAATCAGCAGCATCTGGATGAAGGCGATGCCGATCACCCCTTGGGCCACTGCGCGAATGGTCGCGGTGCACAATCTGGCGATCGGCTTGCCACGCTCCTCACCGGAAACGCGCATGGCAATACGTTGCGCCGCGATCTCGCCGCGCACGCCAAAGGCCATGATGACCCCGGAGATGATGACCGCCGCGATGAACAGCAGGAAGGCACCGCCCGCACTGGCTGCCGCGCCCAGCATGCCCAGGCCGGCGCCCTTGAGGTAAGGCATCATGTTGTTCAGCACCGGCGCCAGGCTTTCGGAGGCCGACAACCACAAGGCATGCACCTTAGGCCCGATCAGCGGCCAGCTGGCGACCGAGTCAGGCGGTGTCGGCACGCTCCAGGCGCCGCTCTTGAGCAGGGTCACCATGCTTTCCACCGACTCGCTGATGGACACCACCACCAGGTAGATCGGTACCAGCAGCACGACCAGCATCAACAGCACCACCAGGGTCGCGGAAAAACCGTCCTTGAGGCCCGTGCCGCGTCTGATTCGCTGCTGCAGCGGGTACAGCGTGACCGCAAGGATCACCGCCCACAGCATCAGTTCCAGAAAGGGCTGGAACACCTGGAAGGAGAAGATCACCAGCGCGGCAATCAACCCGGCCTTGATCAGCACATCTAGCAAACCCCGTGACAGGGCGCTGTCCAACTTCAAACCTTGTTGCATTGTTCAATCTCCGAACATTCAGGACGCCATAGGGCGTCGTTCACTCGCCGGTTTCGGGTGCACGCTGAGCGTTGGTGCCGTCCCGTAACTGACGCGCCAGGCCCAACATCACCAGAGGCACCACTGCCATAGACAGGGTGATGGCGAGCACCAGCAAATCGTGCACCTGCTGCGTCAGCACCTGGTGATCGAGCGCCAGCTTGAACACTACAAAGGCAAATTCGCCGCCAGACGCCAGAACGATGCCCAGGCACAGCGCCTCGGGGTGGTTAAGCCCCCCAGCGAAGCGCCCCAGGGCAAACAACACCGGCATCTTTATGCTGACCAGCAGCAGGGTCAGCCCCAGAACGACCCAGGGCATGGAAAACAACAGGTTAAGGTCAGCGCTCATCCCTACGCCGACGAAAAAGAGCCCGAGCAGCAGGCCCTTGATCGGTTCGATCTGGGTCTCCAGTTCGTGACGGAAGGGCGAATCGGCCATCAATACGCCCGCCAGGAAGGCGCCCAGCGCCATGGACACACCCACATGCTCCATGATCCAGGCGGTGCCCAGTACCACCAGCAATGCCATGGCCGTGGACAGCTCGGGCAGACCGGAACCGACGGTCCACTTGAACACCGGGGTCAACAGATAACGACCACAGACGATCACCACACCGATGCCCGCGGCCACTGCCAGCATCGGCCAGTTACGTTCATCGACGACACTGGCACCACCGCCAAGCATCGGCACCACGGCAATCAGCGGGATAGCGGCGATGTCCTGGAACAGCAGGATGGCGACCGCAAGGCGCCCGTGTGGCTTGTTCAGGTCCTTGCGCTCGGCCAGGACCTGCAGGCCAAAGGCGGTGGACGACAGTGCCAGGCCCACGCCCAGGACAATCGCCGCCGCCTTGGACTGATCGAACAGAAAGTACGCCAGCAGACCCAGCATCACGGCGGTAAGCCCCACCTGCAGCGAACCGATGCCGAACAGCGCCCGGCGCATGGTCCACAGCCGTCGTGGCGAAAGCTCCAATCCAATCACGAACAACAACATCACCACGCCCATTTCCGAAAGGCGTGCGACGTTGTCCGGGTTGCCCAGCAGACCCAATACCGATGGGCCAATGAGGATGCCGGCCAGCAGGTAGCCTGGCACCGCGCCCATTTTCAACCGTTGCGCCAGTGGTACCAGAAGCACCACGGCCAACAGAAAAACGACTGTCGCCTGTAACAGGCTGCCATCATGTGGCATGGAAGCGACTCCCTAGGTTTTTCGAAGGGGGCGCATCATACGCGTTCAGGGATAACTTTGAAGGGGTAGTCCACGGCCTTGTATTTGCCGATCTTGCCGCGTTTAGGCAGCTTCACCACCTCCTCGCGGGTAATGTCCTTGTACGGAACTTGCGTCAGAAGGTGACTGATGATGTTGAGTCGGGCACGACGCTTGTCGTCGGAGGGCGCCATGAACCAGGGTGCCCATGAGGTATCCGAGGCGGCGAACATGGCATCGCGGGCGCGGGTGTAATCGTCCCAGCGGGTGTACGACTTGAGGTCCATGGGCGACAGTTTCCACAGCTTGCGGCCGTCGTTGATACGGTCCTGCAGGCGGCGGGTCTGTTCATCGGGGCTGACTTCGAGCCAGTACTTGAGGAGGATGATCCCCGACTCGACCATCAGCTTCTCAAGCAACGGCGTCACCGCCAGGAACTTGTCGGCCTGGTCTTCCGTGCAAAAGCCCATTACCCGCTCGACGCCGGCGCGGTTGTACCAGCTGCGGTCGAAGATCACCACTTCGCCTGCGGCCGGCAGGTGGTTGAGGTAACGCTGGGCGTACATCTGGCTCTTTTCACGCTCGGTCGGCGCGGGCAGCGCGACCGTGCGAAACACCCGTGGGCTGACGCGCTCGGTGATGGCCTTGATGGTGCCACCCTTGCCGGCGCCGTCGCGGCCTTCGAACACGATGCACACCTTGAGGCCCTTGGCCACGACCCACTCCTGCAGCTTCACGAGCTCGACATGCAGGTCTTTCAGTTCATTCTCGTAGGCCTTGCGACCGAGCTTTTCCGTAGCGGCATCGAGGTCTTTCTTCCTGGGCGTCTTGGACATCACGTACTCCTTACAGCGAATGAAGAGTCATTATGGTCGATCCACGAAGAGTAGCCGTTTCGCTTGTAGGCGCTGCGTGACGTGCGTCAACCAGATAAGCGCGCGATATAAGTACGGAAAGTCTGAAAATCCAAATCAAAAATTATTTTTGATAAGTGCGCCAACGTCACATGACGGTGGCGGCCCCTTCGCGGGGCAAGCCCGCTCCCACAGGTATCCCAGGGTTTTCGGATTCAGCGCGGCACCTGTGGGAGCGGGCTTGTCCCGCGAAGGGG
The DNA here is from genome assembly GCF_000282535.1 of Pseudomonas sp. GM84. Classification (GTDB taxonomy): domain Bacteria; phylum Pseudomonadota; class Gammaproteobacteria; order Pseudomonadales; family Pseudomonadaceae; genus Aquipseudomonas. Next base: position 7,099 of record NZ_AKJC01000362.1, read on the forward strand.
CCAGCAGGGTCCGGCCAATTGCCAACGACAAGTCGCCGTCTCCAGTCCCCCTTGTGACGAGCCTCCGGCTCACTTCACAAATTCCTGAACTAATTATTTCCCCCCAGCGATTTTTCCCCTCCGCACTCCCCACCAGAATCGCTCACCACAATCACAATAACCGTGAGGCCACTCCCGTGGACCAGACACTCCAGGTACGGCAGGCCGCCGCCGACCTCGTAGCCGCCTTCGCCAGCAACGACACCGCCCGCTACTTCGCCTGTTTCAGCGAAGACGCCACCTTCCTCTTCCACACCTTGCCGCACCCCTTGCTGTCGCGCCGCGCCTACGAAGACCTCTGGGCCCAATGGCAGGCCGAAGGCTTCGCCGTGCTCGACTGCGCGTCGAGCAATACCCAGGTGAGCCTGCAAGGTGACGTGGCGATCTTCATGCACGATGTCGCCACGCACATCCGCATCGCCGGTGAGGAACACCAGTTGAGCGAGCGCGAGACCATCGTCTTCCGCCGCCAGGGCGAACGCTGGCTGGCCTGCCACGAGCACCTGTCGGTCGTCAGCGCAGCCTGACCACCCTTTTACGCGGCCCTGCCGCCCTGCCATCGCACCCACAATAGGGCCCGTGCACTGCACCGGCCTACAACTACGCGCTGGAGCATCACCATGAGCCACTCGACCGGTATCGAGACCAATGGCGTCGAACAGATCCCCGACGATCAACGCGACGCCTCCCCGCTGGACCTGTTCCGCCTGATCTTCGGCGGCGCCAACACCTTCGCCACCGCCGTATTGGGAAGCTTCCCGGTCTTGTTCGGGCTGTCGTTCCAGGCTGGGGTCTGGGCGATTCTGCTCGGCGTCGGCGTGGGCGCGCTGATCCTCGCCCCCATGGGCCTGTTCGGTGCACTCAACGGCACCAACAACGCCGTGTCGTCCGGTGCCCACTTCGGCGTACACGGGCGCATCGTCGGCTCGTTCCTGTCGCTGCTGACCGCCGTGGCGTTCTTTTCGCTGTCGGTGTGGAGTTCCGGCGATGCCCTGGTTGGCGGCGCCAAGCGCCTGGCCGGGCTGCCGGAAACCGACCTGACCCTGGGCCTGGCCTATGGCCTGTTCGCCGTGCTGGTGCTGGTGGTGTGCATCTTCGGCTTCCGCTTCATGCTGTGGGTCAACAAGATCGCCGTCTGGGCGTCGAGCCTGCTGTTCCTGCTGGGCATCTTCGCCTTCGCCGGGCCGTTCGACGCGGGCTTCGCCGGCAGCGTCAACCTCGGCCAGGCCGGCTTCTGGGCAGCGTTCGTCGGTGCGGCGATCCTGGCCATGAGCAACCCGGTGTCGTTCGGTGCCTTCCTCGGCGACTGGTCGCGCTACATCCCGCGCCAGACCCCCAAGGCACGCATCATGCTGGCGGTCATCGCCGCCCAGGCCGCCACGCTGATTCCGTTCCTGTTCGGCCTGTGCACCGCCACCCTGGTGGCCACCCAGGCACCGGACTACATCGCCGCCAACAACTACGTCGGCGGCCTGCTGGCCGTGGCGCCGAGCTGGTTCTTCCTGCCGGTGTGCCTGATTGCAGTGATCGGCGGCATGTCTACCGGGACCACCGCGCTCTACGGCACCGGGCTGGACATGTCCAGCGTGTTCCCGCGCCTGCTCAGCCGCGCCGGCGCCACCCTGCTGATCGGCGTGCTGGCCATCGGTTTCATCTTCATCGGCCGCTTCACCTTCAACCTGGTACAGAGCGTGTCCACCTTCGCGGTGCTGATCATCACCTGCACAAGCCCCTGGATGGTGATCATGATCCTCGGCCTCATCACCCGCCGCGGCTTCTACCACGCCGACGACCTGCAGGTCTTCACCCGCGGCCAGCGCGGTGGCCACTACTGGTTCCTGCATGGCTGGAACTGGCGCGGCATGGGCGCGTGGATTCCCAGCGCGGCAGTCGGCCTGTGCTTCGTCAACCTGCCGGGGCAGTTCGTCGGCCCGCTGGGCGACCTGGCCGGCGGCATCGACCTGAGCCTGCCGGTCACCCTGGGTATCGCCTGCGTGCTGTACCTGCTGCTGCTCAACCTGTTCCCTGAACCTGCTGGCGTGTATGGCCCCAATGGCCCGCGCTGGGTGCGCTGCAAGAGCACCCGGCACATGCCGGTGACCACCGCCGAAATGGCCTGACTGGAATACCACCATGACCACTTCCCACTACATCGCTGGCCGCTGGGTCGAAGGCCAAGGCAGCGACTGCATCAGCGTCAACGACCCGGCCCTGGGCCTGCCCTTCGCCGAGATGATGGCCGCCAGCGTCGCCCAGGTCGACCAGGCCGTGGCGGCTGCACGCGAGGCCTTGCCGTCCTGGAAAAACCTCGGCGCAGCCACCCGCGCGGCCTTTCTGCGTGGCTTTGCCGAGCAACTCGGCCAGCGCCGCGAAGCGCTGATCGCCCTGCAGATGCGCAACAACGGCAAGCCGCGCCACGAGGCCGAAATCGACCTGGACGACGCCATCGCCACCTTCGCCTATTACGCCGAGCTGGCCGAGCAACTGCCGGAAAAGAACCGTGAAGTGCCACTGGCCGCTCCCGGCTTCACTGCCCGCACGCGCCTGGAACCGGTGGGCGTGGTCGGCCTGATCGTGCCGTGGAACTTCCCGCTGGTGACCAGCGCCTGGAAACTCGCCCCGGCCCTGGCCGCGGGCTGCACCGTGGTGCTCAAGCCCTCGGAAGTCACCCCGCTGATCGAGCAGGCCTACGGCCAGATCGCCGACGCCCTGGGCCTGCCTGCCGGCGTGCTGAACATCGTCAACGGCAAGGCCGAGACCGGCGCGGCCCTGAGCAGCCACAACGGCCTGGACAAGTTGTCGTTCACCGGCAGCAACAGCGTTGGCAGCCAGGTGATGCGCAGTGCTTCGGCGCAGTGCCGGCCGGTGACCCTGGAACTGGGTGGCAAGTCGGCGATCGTGGTGTTCGATGACTGCGACGTGGACCAGGCGGTGGAGTGGATCGTCGCTGGCATCACCTGGAATGCCGGACAGATGTGCTCGGCGACCTCGCGCCTGCTGGTGCAGGACGGCATTGCCGATGCACTGCTGCCCCGTCTGCAGCAGGCACTGGAAAAGCTGCGCGTCGGTAATCCATCGAGCGAAGAAGTGGACATGGGGCCGCTCACCAGCCAGGCGCAATGGCTGAAGGTTGCCAGCTACTTCGCGACGGCCCGCGAAGAGGGTTTGCAGTGCCTGGCCGGTGGCAAGGCGCTGGACCGCGAGGGCTGGTTCGTCAGCCCGACGCTGTATGCCGACGTGCCTGTGGACAGCCGCCTGTGGACCGAAGAGATCTTCGGCCCGGTGCTGTGCGCCCGTCGCTTCTCGACCGAAGCGCAAGCGATTGCCGAAGCCAACGACAGCCGCTTCGGCCTGGTCGCCACCGTCTGCTCCGCCGACCTGGAACGCGCCGAGCGCGTGGCCGATGCGCTGGAGGTCGGGCATGTGTGGATCAACTCGGTGCAGGCGGTGTTCGTCGAAACGTCGTGGGGCGGCACCAAGGGCAGTGGGATCGGGCGAGAGCTCGGGCCTTGGGGGTTGTCGGGGTATCTGTCGGTCAAACATGTGACGCGGTGCATGGGCTGACACCGCAGGGGGCCGCTTTGCGGCCCTTTCGCCGGCAAGCCGGCTCCCACAACGCTGTACCTGTGGGAGC
>NZ_AKJC01000363.1 GCF_000282535.1 Pseudomonas sp. GM84
GCCGGCGATGAGGCCAGTGGCTTCAAACAGCAATCCGGCTGACCCAGCGCGGCTGCGCCGGCGGCAGGTGGGGCACGGCATCGAGCAACGCGCGGGTATAGGCATGACGCGGCTGGCGCAGCACCTGCGCAGCGCTGCCCTGCTCCACCACCCGGCCGCCCTGCATCACCAGCACCTGGTCGCTGACCTGCTCGACCACACCCAGGTCATGGGAGATGAACAGGCAGGCCAGGTTCAGCTCGGCCTTGAGCTCGGCAAGCAGCGCCAGGATCCGCGCCTGCACCGACACGTCCAGCGCCGAAACCGGCTCGTCGAGCACCAGCACCCGCGGTTTCATGGCCAGCGCGCGGGCAATGGCGATGCGCTGGCGCTGACCACCGGAAAGCTCCAGCGGGCGCCGGTCGAGCAGTGCCGTTGGCAGCTGCACCCGCTCCAGCAACCTCGCCGCCTCGGTACGCCGCAAGCCACGCGGCACGCCAGCCTGGGCCAATGCCTCGGACAACACGCGCAACACGGTAAAGCGCGGGTCGAACGAAGCCAGCGGGTCCTGGAACACCACCTGGATGCCCTGGCGTGCCAGCCGCTGCTGCTCGCCCGACAGCCCCAGCCAGTCTTCGCCATCGAACTGCACGCTGCCGTGTTCCGGTCGTTCCAGGCCGAGCAGGATGCGCCCTAACGTGCTCTTGCCAGAGCCGGACTCACCCACCACGCCCAAGGTCTGCCCCGCGCGCAACGTCAGCGAGACATCCTTGAGTACCTCACGCAGCTGGCCATCCGGCCCCTTGAACGACTTGCCCAGGCCACGGGCCTCCAGCAACACCGGTTGCTCGCTCACGGCGTTCTCCACCAGGGCCAGCGCAGGCCCCACCGGACGCTGGAAATGCACCGCCCGCGCGGCACTGAGCAGGCGTTGTGTGTAGGGGTCCTGCGGGTCCTGAAGAATCTGTTCGGCACTGCCCTGCTCCACCACTGCACCGCCGCGCATCACCGCCACCCAGTCTGCCAGGCGCGCAACCACCGCGAGGTCATGGCTGACCATCAGCAAGCTGTTGTCGCGCTCACGCAACTGCTCCAGCAGGTCGAGGATCTGCGCCTGCACCGTGGCATCCAGCGCCGTGGTCGGCTCGTCGGCAATCAACAGGCGTGGCTGGCAGGCGATGGCCGAGGCGATCAGGGCACGCTGGCGCAAGCCGCCGGACAGTTGCCAGGGATACTGCCGTGCCCGCACCTCAGGCTCGGGCACGCCAACCAGGCGCAACAACTCGAGCACGCGCAAGCGGCGCTGTTCGGCGCCCAGACCGGTGTGCAGCAGCAATGGCTCCTCGATCTCGGCGCCCACCCGGCGCAGCGGGTCGAGCGACCCCAGCGCATCCTGCATGACGAAGCCGATGTGCCCGCCGCGCAAGCGCTGCCAGGTGGCTTCGTCGACGCCGAGCAGATCCCGCCCGGCGAAGGCCAAGCGTTGCGCCTGCACTTGTGCGCCCTGCCCGGTCAGGCCGACCAGGCTGCGCGCCGTGACGCTCTTGCCCGAGCCCGATTCGCCGACCAGCGCCAGGCACTGCCCGGCGTGCAACTGCAGGCTTACGCCGTGCACCACGGGCACCCCGTTGAAACTCACCCGCAGGTCACGGATGTCCACCAGCGGTCCCTTCTTTTCAAAGCTGTTCATGCGCGTCTGCCCTCGCTGCGCCGCAGCCAGTCACGGCCGATGACGGTGATGGAAATAACGGTCAAGGTGATTGCCAGCGCCGGCCAGGCCATCAGCCAGGGGGCGTTGGCCATGAAGTTGCGGGCCACGGCCATCATCGCGCCCCACTCGGCGGCGGGCGGTGGCGCGCCGAAACCGAGGAAACTCAACGCGGCGGCGGCGGTGATCGACCCGCCCAGGCCAATGCAGGCGAGGATCAGCACCGGCTGCACGGCATTGGGCAGGACGTGCCCGAGCACCACGGCCAGCGGCCGGCGGCCCAGGGTCAGCGCCGCCTCGACGAAGCCGGCGTGGCGGATGGTCAGGGTCTGGGCCCGCACCAGTCGCGCGTAACGGGGCACCGAGGCGATACCCACGGCGAGGATCAGGTTGCTGGTGCCCTGGCCGAACAGGGTGATGATCACCAGCGCCAGCAGCAGGTCGGGGAAGGCCAGCAGGACGTCGACGCCGCGCATCAGCAGGTTGTCCAGCCAGGCGGGGGCCAGGCCGGCGAGCAGGCCGAGCAGTGTGCCCAGGCCAAGGCCGACCAGGGTCGCCGCCAGGCCGATGAGCAGCGATGGGCGGGCGCCGTGGATCAGCCGGCTGAGCACGTCGCGGCCGTTTTCGTCGGTGCCCAGCCAGAAGGCGCTGCTGGGCGGGTGATAGGCCAGGCGGGCGTCGGCGGCCAGGGGGTCGGTGGGGGCCAGCCAGCCGGGGAAGATGACTGCCAGCAGCAGGACGCCAAGTATCGCCCAGGCCAGGTACAAACCGGGCCGCGCCAGCCATCTGGAGTGGCTGGACAAGGTCAGGGGTGTGAGAACGGTTGCGGTCATATCGGTCCTTCTCATGTTGGCTGTTCCGGCCCTTTCGCGGGGCAAGCCCGCTCCCACAGGATCACCTCAAGGCTGAAATCTGTGGATCTGCCTCAAGGCTGAAATCTGTGGATCTGCCCCAAGGCTGAAATCTGTGGATCTGCCTCAAGGCTGAAATCTGTGGATCTCTTGTGGGAGCGGGCTTGTCCCGCGAACAAGGGCAAAGCCCTTGCCATTCAGCTCATGGCGATGGGTTGGGAATGCGCCGATGCACGGCCTGAATCTCGGCCAGCACCTCGTCACCGAGTTGCACCTCCAGCGCACCGAGGTTCTCCTGCAGCTGCAGCAAGGTGGTCTGCCCGGTGATCGCGCTGGCCACGAACGGCTGGCGGATGACGAAGGCCAGGGCCAGTTGCGCCGGGGTCAGGCCATGCTCGCGGGCAATCTGCACATAGCTGGCAATGGCGCTGTTGGCCTCCTCGCTGCCATAGCGGTTGAACGTGCGGTACACCGATGACAACCGCGAGCCCTCGGGCCGTGCGCCGTTCAGGTACTTGCCGGTCAGCGCGCCGAAGGCCAGCGGCGAGTAGGCCAGCAGGCTGACACCCTCGCGGTGGCTGAACTCCGACAGGCCGTTCTCGTACAGGCGGTTGAGCAGGCTGTAGGGGTTCTGGATGCTGGCGATGCGCGCCAGGCCCCGGTCTTGGCTGTGACGCAGGAACTGCGCCACACCCCACGGGGTTTCATTGGACACGCCAATGTGGCGAACCTTGCCGGCCTTGACCTGCTCGTCGAGCACCGCCAGGGTTTCTTCGATGGCCGCCGTTTCCGGGTGGTCGTCGGCGTAGGGGTACTCGCGGATGCCGAAGAAGTTGCTGGTGCGGTCGGGCCAGTGCAGCTGGTACAGGTCCAGGTAATCGGTCTGCAAGCGGCGCAGGCTGCCTTCCAGGGCGGCGACGATGTTCTTGCGGTCGTGGTGTGACAGGCCATCGCGGATATGCGCCTGGGCACCGGGCTCGCGGGAAGGGCCGGCGATCTTGCTGGCCAGCAGGAGCTTGTCGCGGTTGCCACGGGCTTTGATCCAGGTGCCGATGTAGCGCTCGGTGGTGGTCCAGGTTTCGGCGCGGGTGGGCGTGGGGTACATCTCGGCGGTGTCGATGAAGTTGATGCCGGCGGCGATGGCGGCGTCCAGTTGCTGGTGGGCGTCTTGTTCGGTGTTCTGGTGGCCCCAGGTCATGGTGCCAAGGCTGAGGAGGCTGACTTGGAGATCGGTGTGGCCTAGGCGGCGGTAGTGCATGGGGGTGGGTCCTTGGGTATTGGGTTGGGGATGGGAATTTGGGGCTGCTTTGCAGCCCATTCGCGGGACAAGCCCGCTCCCACAGGATTACCTCGACCTTGAGACCTGTGGGGTACCTGTGGGAGCGGGCTTGCCCCGCGAATGGGGTGCAAAGCACCCCCTCAAACAGCCGACGCGATCTCGCGTCGAGCCTCGGAAAACTGGTTCACCGCCCTGGGCAAACCCAGGTGCTCACGCAAGGTCGTGCCGCTGTACTCGGTCCTGAACAACCCCCGCTTCTGCAGCAACGGCACCACCTCCTCGACGAACACCCGAGCCCCCGACGGGAACATGTCAGGCATGATGTTGAACCCATCCCCCGCCCCCGCCAGGAACCATTCGGCCAGGGTGTCGGCCACCTGCTCCGGCGTGCCCACCGCCAACCGATGCCCCACCAGAATCCGCCGCGACAGCTGGCGAATGCTCAGGTTCTCACTGCGCGCCAGGTTCAACTGGGCCTCCAGAAAACCATGCGAACCGCGCTCGAAATCCGCCACCGCGCCAATCCGTTCCCACGGCAGCGGCGCATCCGGGTCCAGCTCGCTGGCATCGATACCGATGCGCCCAGCCACCTGTTGCAACAGCCCATGTTCCCCATGCCAGGCATTGAGCTCGTCGAAGCGGGCATGGGCCTCGGCCTCGGTGCTGGCGATCACCGTCGACAACCCCGGCATGATCTTCAGGTGCTCGGGGTTGCGCCCCCAGGCCTTGGCCCGGGCCTTCATCTCGCGGTAGAAGGCCTGGCCGTCAGCCAGGGTGGTCTGGGTAGTGAAGATCGCATCGGCATAGCGCGAGCCCAGCGCCTTGCCGCCCTCGGAAGAGCCGGCCTGCACCAGCACGGGCCTGCCCTGGGGCGAACGCGGCAGGTTGAGCGGGCCGCGCACCTGAAAATGCTTGCCCTTGAAGTCCAGGGTGTGGACCTTGCGCGGGTCGGCGAAACGCCCGGCGGCGCGGTCACCGATGATCGCGTCGTCTTCCCAGCTGTCCCACAGCTTCAGGGTCACGTCGACGAACTCCTCGGCACGCCCGTAGCGGTCCACATGCAGCGGCGCACCGGTCAGGCCGAAGTTCTGCGCAGCTGCGTCACCGGCATTGGTGACCACGTTCCAGGCCGCGCGACCACCGCTGATATGGTCCAGCGAGGCGATGCGCCGGGCCAGGTTGAACGGCTCGTTGTAGGTGCTGGAGCAGGTGGCGATTACGCCGATGCGCTCGGTGGCCGCGGCCACGGCGGTCAGCAGTACGGTCGGCTCCAGGCGCCCGCCCGGCTGGGCGGACACATCCGGCGGCAGCGCCGGGCCGTCGGCGAGGAAGATCGCGTCCAGGCAGCCACGCTCGGACAGCTTGGCGATGTCGCGGTAGTAGTTGACGTCGATGTAGGCATCGATCGCCGCCTCACCCTGGCGCCAGGCGCCCGAGTGCGAACCGAAGCCGAGGATGTTCATGCCCAGGCTCATCTGTTTGGTGCTCATGGTGGTTCTCCTGATCAGACCGCGCTGGCTTCGTCGCCGCTGCCCTGCCCTTCGCTGGCGGCGGCATGGCGGGCACGCCAGGCCTGGGCCGGGCTGATGCCGTTGAGGTAGTAGTTGCCCAGCGCCTGTTCGCGCTGGATCGCGGGGTTGTGCGAGGCCAGGGTGCGCGCGTTGCGCCAGTGGCGGTCGAGGCTGCGGGCGCTGCTGGTGGCCGAGGCGCCGCCGACTTCGAAGAGCAAGGTGCTGGCCTCCAGTACCTGCGGCAGGACGATCTGCTGGGCCTGGAAGGTGTGGATCTCGGCATCGGTGTACAGCTGCTCGGGCACCTCGCCCGCCTGGCCGGCCTCGAACACTGCCTGCAGGCTCTGGCCCACGGCGCTGACCTGCGCCTCGGCGGCGAAGGCCAGGCTGGCCAAGCGGCCAACCACGGCCTGTACCAACGGGTCCTCGGCAGGTTGCGACTGGCCCGGCACGCCAAAGGTGCGTGTACGGCCCTGGACGAAGGCCACCGCATCGGCCAGCACCGCGCGGCCGATGCCCGCCAGGGTGGCCAGGTGCACCGCCTGGTAGAACGCGGTGAGGTACGACTCGGCGCGCAACTCGCCCTTGGCGAAGCGGCGCAGCAGGTGCTCGGCTTGCACGCGCACCTGGGTGAAGCGCGTGGTGCCGCTGCCGGTCAGGCGCTGGCCGAAACCGTCCCAGTCATCCTCCCGCTCCACCCCCGGCGCCCGCGTCGGCACCGCCAGGCTGACGAAGTCATCGCCGTGGTTGGCCACCGCCGCCACCCAGTCGGCGTACAGCGTGCCGGTGCAGTAGTACTTCTCGCCGTCCAGCCGGTAGCCATCGTCGCCGTCGCTCAGTTGCACGGTGTTGCCGGTGCTGTCGGTGCGCTCGGCCATGGCTGCGCCCCACAACTCGCCGGCCACCACACGTGCGAACCAGTAATCCTGGGAGGCGGCGTCGTTGGACGACAGCCGCCCTTCGACGAAACCGAAGTGGGCACGGAAGATCTGCGGCAGGTTGGAGTCGGCCTGGCCCAGGCGCACCAGTTGGCGCAGCAACTGAGGCAAGGTGGCGCCGAGGCCGCCATGGCTGCGCGGCACGCGCACGGCGCCGAAGCCGGCTTCACGCAGCCAGGCCACCGGCTCGTGGGCCAGGGTGCGTTGTTGCTCGCGGGCCACCGCACCTTCGGCGATGCGGGCGTAGATCGGCGCAAAATGCGCATCCAGTTCGGCGTCGGTAATCGGGGTTTGACTCATGACAGTTCCTTTCTCGTGAATTCAGGGGCGCGTGGTGCGCGGGTCGATGGCCTGGGTCGCCAGGTCCACCAGCAGGTTGACCAGCACGTAGAGGGCGGCCGCCAGCAGGGTCACGCCGAGCACCAGCGGCACGTCCTTGTTGGCGGTGGCGTCGAGCATCAGCCGGCCGATGCCCTGGCGGCCGAACAGCAGCTCCAGCACCACCGCGCCACCGAGCAGGCTGGCGAAGACGAAGCCGGCCAGGGTCACCAGCGGCACCAGGGCGTGGCGCAAGGCATGGCGCAGGCGCACGGCGGTGTCGGACATGCCGCGTGCGCGGGCCTGGGTGATGAAGGGCTGTTCCAGCACCTGCTCCAGCGACTGGCGCAGCACCTGGGCCAGCACCGCCGCTATCGGCAGCGCCAGGGCCAGGCTCGGCAACACCAGCGAGCGCCAGCCGCGCGAGCCGGACGGCGGCAGCAGGTGAAAGTGAAAAGCGAACGCCAGCAGCAACAGCGTGCCGATGACGAAGTTGGGCGCCGACGACAGCACCAGCTCGATCCCTGACACCAGCGCCCGCAGGCGTCGGCCACGGTTGGCGGTGAGCAGTGCCGAGGCCAGGGCGATCAGCACCGCCAGCACGGCTGCGCTGCTGGCCAGGGCCAGGGTTGCGCCGAGTTGTTCGGCAATCGCCTGGCCGACCGGGATGCGCAGCCGGTACGACTCGCCCAGGTCGGCGTTGGCCAGGCGTGCCAGGTAGTGGCCGTACTGCACCCACAGCGGCTGGTCGAGGCCATATTCGGCGCGCACCTGGGCGAGCATCTCGGGGGTCGGCATGGCATCCGGGCCGCCGAGGATCGCCAGGGCGGTATCGCCGCCGCTGTACTGCACGCCGAGGAAGGTCAGGCTGGCCGCCGCCCAGAGCACGATCACGCCGTCGCGCAGGCGACGCAGCAGGGTTGCCAGCAGCTTCATGGTTGCTCCTTTGCCAGCCACACGCTGGTGAACAGGGGAACGTTGTGCGAGCCGTCGAACAGCACGCCGCCGACGGCCTTGCGGTAGGCCAGCAGCATCTGGCTCTCCACCGACGGTACCGCCGGCACGGTTTCGGCCAGGCGTTGCTGGGCCTGGCGATACAACGCGCGGCGCTGGGCCGGGTCAGTGCTGCGGCGGGCGTCGCCGAGCAACTGGTCGAGGCTCGCGTCGCGGAAATGCCCGACGTTCTGGCCGATCATTCGCGCGCTGGGGATCGACTGGCTGTGGTAGAGGATGTACAGGCCGTCGGCGGTATTGGTGTGCCAGTAGCCGCCGCCGATGGCATCGAAGTCGCCGGCGTAGCGCAGGGCCATGACCCGCGTGATCGGCAGCAGCTCGATCTGCAGGTCGAAGCCGACCTTGCGCAGGTCGGCCTGGGCGGCGACCGAGACGTTGGCCGGGAACGCCGGGTTGTCGTAGGTCAGCAAGGTGGCGCCCAGGCGCTGCCCGTCACGGGTCCGGAAACCCTGGCTGTCGCGGCCGGTCCAGCCGGCGGCATCGAGCAGGCGGCCGGCGGCGGTCGGGTCGAAGGCCAGGGCATCGCGGGCCACCGGGTCGTAGCCGGGGGTGTTGACGGCGAGGAAGTCGCCCTTGGCCAGGTACTCGCCGAAGCCGGAGATCCAGGCCAGGCCCTCACGGTCGATGGCCTTGGCCACTGCCTGGCGGACCTGTACATCGTCGAATGGTGCGCGCTCGACGTTGAAGGTGATGCTGCGCGCGGGGTTGCCCTTGCGGATGCGGTTGCGCAGGGTCAGCGCCGGGTTGGCACGGATCGCCGCGGCGTTCTGCGCGGGGGCGTCCAGGGCCATGTCGCTGTCGGCGGCTTCCAGCGACGTGTAGCGGATCATCGCTTCGGGCACGTAGCTCAGCTCGATGCCGTCCAGGTAAGCCTCGCCTGGGTGGCCGATGGCGGGCGGCGCCCAGTGGTAGCCAGACCGACGAGCGAAACTGGCGCCCTGGTCGCGCACCCAGCCGGTCAGCACGAACGGGCCGGTGCCGATGGGCTGGCTGGCGATGCTCTTGGGCGCATCGAGGATCTGTCGGGGCGAGATCATGCCCAGCCAGGCTTGCGACAGCACATCGAGAAACGGCGCGTAGGGGGTGCGCAGGGTCGCCTCGAAGGTGAAGTCGTCGACTACCCGGCCCTGCAAGTACGGGGCGATGTAGGCGGCGGCCAGCGGCGACTTGGTCTTCGGGTCGCGCATGTGCTCCAGGTTGACCCGTACCGCTTCGGCATCGAAGCGTTCGCCGTCGCTGAAAGTGACATCGTCACGCAGGTGGAAGGTGTAGGTCAGGCCGTCGGGGCTGATGTCCCAGCTTTTGGCCAGCCACGGCGTGAGGGTGCCGTCCTCGGCCTGATACACCAGGCAATCGAAGAGGATGCGACCCAACCACTGCATGTTGCCGTTGGACTGGGCATGGATATCGAAGCTGCCGGCGTCGCTCGAGGCGGACACGCGCAAGGTGCCGCCCCGCTCGCCCAGGCGTTGCTCGACGAAGTCGCTGGCCGGGTAGCGCATCACGCCGCTCACCTCGGTCACGGATTCGCCCTTGAGCGTGCCAGGGGTCTGCGGTGGCGTGGCTGGCGAGCAGGCGGCAATAAATAAAGCGCTGCCCAACAACCATGGCTGAATGAAATGATTCATCGAATGCAGCGACTCCCTTCTCTATAAGGCCAATTTGCCTTTGATGCCAGAAGGGGTATTGCAGTTGTCGTGCCAGCTTGTTGCCCGCGTATTTACTACGCCAACTCGGTATTGATCGCATTACAACTGAACAAACTGCTCATCCACTGTTGCGATACAAACAGCCGCCGCAACGCGGCCCCCTGTGGGAGCGGGCTTGCCCAGCGAAACAAGCACCGCGGAGGATGGCACCGGCTTTGCCGGTGTTCGCGGGACAAGCCCGCTCCCACAGACAGAATGGGTATTTATATAGAACCGGTACTGTTTGACTTACAACAGCGACACAACAAAAGTTGTTATTCCGTTCAACATTCAAGTTAGAACTTGCGGCCATCCCCCTAACTTCCGGCACTTTGCCAGCTGGCACAGAAACTGCTCTTACTGTTTTCGACAGGCCTGACTATGCCCATAGAACGCCGAGGTACCTACGATGACTTTCAAGGAATACAACGATGCGTGCGATCCAACCCCATCCACTGCGCCTGGCCATCCGCCACGCCGCCCTGGCCACAGCCGCTACGGCCCTGCTGGCCCCGTTCACGGTTTCAGCGGCTGACCAGACCCTCGGCACGGTGACCGTGCAGGGCGCCAAGCAGAGCGAAGTACAACAGGCCGCCAGCGCCCTGGCCGAAGTGCCCGGCGGCACCAGCGTGGTCGACAGCGAAGAGGTCGCCAAGGGCCGCACCGCGACCCTGCAGGACACCCTCGCCTACCAGCCCGGGGTGTTCGTGCAGTCCACCGGCGGCAACGACGCCGCCAAGATCTCGATCCGTGGCTCCGGCGCCAACACCTCGCCGGGCTATTTCCGCGAAGGCATCAAGTTCCTCTTCGACGGCCTGCCACTGACCGGCCCAGGCGGCACCCCCTACGAATTCCTCAACGCCGCCGGCGTGAACTACACCGAGATCCTGCGCGGGGCCAACGCCTTCCAGTACGGCGCGCTGACCCTCGGCGGCGCGGTCAACTTCGTCAACCACAGCGGCTACAGCGCCCCGGGCCTGCGCCTGCGCGCCGAGGCCGGCAGCTACCACTACCAGAAGCAGACCATCAGCTACGGCGGCGTCGAAGGCGACCTGGACTACTACCTGCAGGCCGACAACTACCGCAACGAAGGCTACCGCGACTACAGCCTGGCGAAGAGCTCCGGCATCGTCGCCAACGCCGGCTACCGCTTCAGCCCGAAACTGGAAACCCGCCTGCTGCTGCGCTACCGCGACGAAACCCACAACGACCCCAGCGCCACCACCCTGGACAACGCCCTGCACCACCCCCGCCGCGCCAGCGCCACGGCCGAGAGCAGCGGTGCCGGCGCGCGCCGCCCCGGCAGCATCTGGGTGGGCAGCAAGACCACCTACACCTTCGACGACGATGCCCGCCTGACCTTCGGCGCGTCGTACCACGACTACCGCCACACCAACAGCCCGCGCAGCCCGAGCAACCCCAGCTACTGGGACTGGCATGACCTGGGCCTGCTGCTGGGCTATGACCGCGTCGACTCGCTGTTCGGCCTTGAGAGCCGCAGCAACATCGCCTTCACCTCCACCCAGCATTTGCGCGGCGGGGTGAACTCGGCCAACGATGACAAGGTGTCGCTGAAGAAGGTCGACTACCAGGACTCCTTCGACCGGGTGATCGCCCTGGGCAACGACCTCAACCTGGTCGACAACCTGTGGCTCACCAGCGGTGTGTCGTTCATCAACGTGCGGCGCAAGGTCGACATCGACCACGCGGTCAACCCCAACACCACCACCTTCCCGCAGCACGTGGACTACGACAACTGGAGCGTCGCCCCGCGCATCGGCCTGCGCTACGAGTTCAATCCGAACCTGCAGGTGTTCACCAACTTCAGCCGCAGCATCGACCCGCCTGCCTCGTGGGAATACTCCGGCTCCGGCCCGACCTTGCCGTACATCCGCCCGTTGGTGGAGCAGAAGGCCAACACCTTCGAGGTCGGCATCAAGGGCTCGCACGGCATCTTCGACGGCAGCCTGGCGCTCTACCGTTCATGGATTCATGACGAGCTGCTGAACGTGCAGATCATCCCGGCGACGTCCACCTCGGCGGCGGTAACCGGTGCGTTCAACGCCTCGCCGACGATCCACCAGGGCGTCGAAGCGGGCTTGAATACCCGCCTGTGGGAGAACCCCCAGGGCGACCTGGTGCGCTGGCGCCAGGTGTACACCTACAACGACTTCTACTACCGGCATGACGACACCTTCGGCGACAACCAGCTGCCGGGCGTGCCCAAGCACATCTACCAGGGCGAGCTGCAGTACCAGGACCACAGTGGCTGGTACACCGGGGTGAACGTGCAGTCGGCGTCGCGCACGGCGGTGGACTATGCCAACAGCCTGTATGCGCCGTCGTACACCATCTGGGGCGCGAACCTGGGGTATGAGGCGCCGAAGGGCAACTGGAAGGTTTCGCTGGATCTGAAGAACCTGGCCAACAAGGCCTACGTGACGGCGGTGACGCCGGTGTACAACGCGCGGGGGCAGGACACCGCGTCGTTCTGGCCGGGGGACGGGATCGGGGCGTATGTGGGGGTTGAAGTGAGGTACTGACAGGTCGGTTGGCTCGATGGCCTCATCGCCGGCAAGCCGGCTCGCACAGGGTCGGCGCACATCCCGAGGGCTGCGCTGTACCTGTGGGAGCCGGCTTGCCGGCGATGAGGCCCCTGCGCAATCAAGCCGTCCGAGGCATCAGCTCATAGGGGTGCTTCCACCCCTGCAGCACCTGAATCCGCTGTTTCCACGCCTCGATATGGCTGAACTCGGTCAACACGATGCCGGTGTCCTCCGGCATGAACACATACCCCGCCAACGACAGGTCCGCGATGGTCAAGCGCCCGCCGACCATGAACGGCGTCTTCGCCAAGTGTGCATCGACAATACGGTAGGCCGCCGTGGCGCGTTCGCGCAGAAAACCGGTCACGTCCGTTTCACCCGTCTTCTTCAGGCACAGCAGAAAGCGCAGCGCCGCGTAGTAGCTGGTGAACTTATGGTTATCGAATAGCATCCAGCGCCAGATCTCGCGCTTCTCGGCGTCGTCACGCGGGCCGAACTGGCCGGTGCGTTCAGCCAGGTATTCGAGGATCAACGCTGACTGGGTCAGTTTCTGCCCCGCGTGTTCCAGTACCGGCACCTCGCCTTGCTCATTGACCGCGTCACGCCACTCCTGGCCGCGGGTCTGGCCGTTGAAGAAGTCGACGAAGACCGGCTGCCAGTCCTGGCCGGTGAGTTCGAGCATGAGGGCGGCTTTGTAGGCGTTGCCGGATTCGGCGAAGCAATGCAGCTTGTAGTCGGGCATGGCGATCCTTCACTTCCCTGGGATGATGGGGGGTCCCGAGCAAATCACGCACTGCCAGGCACGGTCAATCCCCTCTATGATTAGGGGACTTACCCGACAGACAACGCCAGGAAGGCCCATGCCCTACCCCACTCTGCCCCGCACCCTTTCCACTCCACGTACCCGCCTGGTACGCCCCGACCCGGCACTGGCCGCACAGGTGCTGCAGGCCCTGCTCGACAGCTACAGCCTGCACGAGCCCTTTCTGGCCTGGGCCAAACCTGACTGGACGCTGGACGAAGTGCGCGAAAGCCTGCAGGCAAGTGCCCGCGAGTTCCTCGACCCAGCGGCGGAAAAGCGCTTCTTCGTGCTGAAACCGGACGGCGATGCCGTGCTCGGTTGCATCGGCCTGCGTCCCGGCAATGGCGAGTATGAAGTGGGCTACTGGGCGAGCCAGGCCAGCAGTGGCCAGGGCCTGATGCGCGAAGCGCTGGTCGGCCTGCTGGATACGCTCGACACGCCGGTGTGGCTGACCACCGACATCGACAACCAGGCCAGCCAGCGGCTGGCGCAACGTTCAGGGTTCGTGCTGGCCGGCAGCCTGCTCACCGAACTCGACCCGAGCACACCGCGCCCACTGTATCGGCGCTTGCCGAAGGGTGAGCAAGGCCGCTAGCGGTGCGGCGCTTCACTTGCTGCGCTGCATCCACGCTGCCCCCAGCCCGCTCACGCAGATGATCGCGATCCCCAGCAAGCTGGCGCTGTCCGGCACCTGGCCGTAGATCACCAGGCCCAGCAGCCCGGCGAACACGATCTGGCAATAGCTGAACGGCGCCAGCAGCGCCGGTGCGGCATGGCGGAAGGCCTGGGTCAGCAGCAGGTGGGCGCTCATGCCGAAGCCGCCGAGGGCCAGCATCAGCAACGCGTGGTCCCAGCGCGGCAGCTCCCAGAAGAACGGCACCAGCGCGCTCATCGCCAGGGTGTTGCACAACCCGGCGTAGAAGTTGCTGGTGGTCGGGCTGTCATAGGCCGAGACGATACGGGTGAGCAACTGGTAGAAGCAGAAGCCCATGGCCGAGCCGAGCGGGTAGAGAATCGCCGGGGTGAACATCGCGCCGCCAGGGTGCACCACCACCAGCACGCCAATGAACCCCAGCCCCACCGCCAACCACTGCCCCGCCGTGACCCGCTCCCTGAGCAGCGGCGCGGACAGCGCGGTGACCAGCACCGGCGCAAGGAAGTTGACCGACGTGGCCTCGGCCAGCGGCAGGTACTGCAGGCCGGTGGTGAACAGCAGGCTGGTACTGAGCAGGCTCAACGCGCGCAAGGTCTGCAGCAGCGGGCGCCGGGTGCGCAGCACGTTGAGGCCGGCCTTGGGCAGGAAGATCCCGGCCATCAGCAGGGTGTGCACCACATAGCGGACCCACACCACCATGACGATCGGGTACAGCCCGCCGAGAAACTTGGACAAGGCATCGTGGCTGGCAAACAGGAACGTCGCCACCACCACCAGAACAATGCCGCGCAAAGGCTGGTTGACGCCGGACAACGGGGTACTGGAACTCATGGCGATCTCGAAGGCGGCGCAGCTGGATGCAGCGCCAGGGTGACTCGACAGCAGGGATTCTAGAAGAGATAAGACGACTTACCCAAGCGCAATCGCCGCTGCGCTTGAGGGGTACCAAGCTTTCCGTTCGCTGATCGACCACTTTGTGCGGGGGCCATTTAACGGCCCCTTCGTTACAACGCGACCACTTGCTTCAAACGTTCGCTGGCCGGCGCCGGCCGTCCGTAGAAGTAGCCCTGGAAGTGCGAGCAGCCCTCGGCCGCCAGCCGGCGCATCTGCTCTTCGGACTCCACGCCCTCGGCCGTGGTCTTGATCATCAGGCTGTTGGACAGGTCGGTGATGGCGCGGATGATCGACATCGCTTCGCGGCTGTCGCACATGTCATGCACGAACGACTTGTCGATCTTGATCCGGTCGAACGGGAACGAGCGCAGGTAGCCCAGCGACGAATAGCCGGTGCCGAAGTCATCCAGCGAAATCGACACGCCCAGGTCCTTCAGCGCCCGCAGGGTGCGCACGTTCTCTTCGCTGTTGCCCAGCAGCACCGACTCGGTGATCTCCAGCTCCAGGCGCTGCGCCGGCAGGCCCGAGTCGGCCAGCGCCAGGGCCACGATGTGAACCAGGTTGCCGTTCTTGAACTGCACCGGCGAGAGGTTGACCGACACCGTCTGCTCGCTGTCCCAGCTGGCCGCCTCCTGGCACGCCAGGTTCAGCGCGCGGGTGCCGAGTTCGTGGATCAAGCCGGTCTCCTCGGCGATGGGAATGAAGTCCATGGGCATGACCATGCCGCGGGTCGGGTGCTCCCAGCGCAGCAGTGCTTCGTAGCCGGTCACGCTGCTGGTCTGCTGATCCACCACCGGCTGGTAATGCAGGTGCAGCTGGCCCAGGTGCAGCGCGGTACGCAGGTCGGTTTCCACCAGGCGACGCTGACGGGCGGCAACATCCAGCTCGACGTTGAAGCATTCGTAGCGGTTGCGGCCGTTGCGCTTGGCTTCGTACAAGGCCATGTCGGCATAGCCCAGCAGTTGTTCGGCCTGGTCGTTGTCATCGGGGGCCAGGGCAATGCCGATGCTGACGCCCACCGTGAACTGATGGCCCTCGATCTGGAACGGCGGGCTGATCGCCTCGATCAGCCGCTTCGCGGTGTTGCAGGCGGCGTCGCGGCTATCCAGGCCGGCCAGGACCACGGCGAACTCGTCGCCGCCCAGGCGTGCCAGGGTGTCGTGCTCGCGCAGTTCGCGGCGCAGGCGCTTGCCCAGTGCGCGCAGCAGCTTGTCGCCGAAGGCGTGGCCGAGCGAGTCGTTGATGTTCTTGAAGTTGTCCAGGTCCAGGCACAGGGCGGCGGTCAGCTTGTCATGCTCGTGGCCGCGCAGCAGGGCCTGCTTGAGGCGTTCGTTGAACAGCGTGCGGTTGGGCAGTCCGGTGAGCGCATCATGGTGCGCCATGTGGTGGATCTGCGCGTGGGCCGCCAGCTCCTCGGTGGCATCTTCGGCCACGAACAGCACGTAGTCGGCCTGGCCCTCGCGGTTCTGGCTGAGCAGCGCGCGGCTGCGCAAGGTGCGCGGGCCACACAGCGTATCGACCCGGGTTTCGGCGGCGAAACCCTTGGTGCTGCGGGCGCCACGGCTGAGCTGCTGCTCCAGGTAGTCGGCGGCGGCCGGTGCCATGCATTCGCCGGGCAGTTGCCCGATCATGCTGCTGCCGCGCCCGCCGAACAGGCGTTCGGCCTGCTGGTTGGCCAGCAGGATGCGCTGGCTTTCAAGGTCCTGGACGATGACGCTGGCGGGAATGTTGGCGATCACCGAGTCGAGGAACTGCGAGAGGTTGGCCATCTCCTGGCTGTACTGCTCGGCCAGTTCCTTGGCCTGCAGCAGCTCCATCTCCTGCTGCCGGCGTTCGGAAATGTCACGGGTGACCTTGGCGAAGCCGACCAGCTGGCCGGCGTCATCGCGCACGGCATCGATCACCACATGGGCGTGGAAGGCGCTGCCGTCCTTGCGCAGACGCGCACCGATCTCCTCGAAGCGTCCGGTGCGGCGTGCCTGCTCCAGGTTCTGCTCGGGCACACCGGCGGCGCGCTCGTCTTCGGTGTAGAACAGCGAGTAGTGCTTGCCGACGATTTCGTCGGCGAGGTATCCCTTGGCCCGCTGGGCGCCGGGGTTCCAGTTGGCGACAGTACCGTCGGGGGTGAGCAGGTAGATGGCATAGTCCACCACGCTCTGGATCAACAGCCGGTACATGATGTCGGGGCTTGCGACTAGCGACATGGAATTTACCTGAACCTGCGACGCGCGCGAAAAGGAACCCCGGAACAGAGCGGCCGGGTCGTGAACAGCGATGATGGCATTATGCCGTTTGAGTTGATTTTGTGAAGTGGGTCACAGAATTTTGCGCATGCCGTTTACGACTCAGTGGCGGGCAGAAGTGATGCGGTAGGTGAGCAGGTCCGGGTCGTCGTCCAGCATGAGCTGCTGCACCGGCCGTGGCAGGTCGGCGACCACCGCCTTGCAGAAGGCGACGGCGTCAGGGTCCAGGGCGTAGCAGCGCAGCAGCCAGTCGCCGGGGGTGCCGAGAAGCTGTTGCGCCACAGCCCGGCCGATGCCCTGGCGGCGATAACGCTTGAGGATGAACAGGTCGGCCAGCTCATGGGCCTCGATACCCGGCAACTCGCTGCGCTCGACCAGCACGAAGCCTGCGATGTAGCCGTCCACCAGCACCAGGTTGGCGCTCCAGCCTGGGGACTGCCAGTAGCGCTGCAGGTGCTCTTCATGGATGTAGAAGCGCCCGTCCACCTCCACGTCCTCCTGCTCCCAATCGGAGGATTCGTAGGCGTAGAACTGGTAGAGATTGCGGATCAGTTCGGCCTGGTCGGGGGTGGTTGGCAGGAGTTCGATGGGTAGCATGGGGGATGGGGCTCGAAATAGCTTAATTCTAGAAGGTTTGCGGTGAAAGTACCGCCCTCTTCGCGGGACAAGCCCGCTCCCACAGGTAACCCACCGTATTGGACTCCTGTGCTGTACCTGTGGGAGCGGGCTTGTCCCGCGATGAGGCCGGTACAGACTCACACCACAGCCGCCACCGCCTCGATCTCCACCAGCATCCCGTCCAGCGCCAGACGTGGCACTGGAATCAGCGTACAAGTCGGCTTCATGTGCGCTCCCCAAGCCCGATCCGCCTCGTCTACCCACTGCCCCAGGCGCGTTTCACTGTGATCCACGATCAGCAGGGTCAGCTTGAACACCTGCGCCAGTTCCGCCCCCTTCGATGCCAGTGCGGTCTGCAGATTGGCCAGGGCCTGGCGGGCCTGGTCGCTGAACTCGGGCGAAAGCTGCCCTGCAGCGTCCTCGCCGCCCTGCCCGGCAATGAACAGCAGGCGGCTGCCGGCAGTCACCGCGGCAACATGGGAATAGGCATTGGCACTGGGGTCGTAGAGACCGTGCGGGTTGGACAGCTCGAATGCTTGAGTCATGGGACGCTCCGTCGCGTGGATGAGCACCCGAGTCTGCAACCTTGAGTTAAGTCGAGGTCAACACCTTGTAGGAAATTTCGCGGTTATGGCCCCTGGCGTTCAACACCACGTATGTAGGCGCCAGGCGTTCGACCTTGTAAATTGCCGGCTCCGGCACGGAGGCCAGTCATTTGCCTGCATCAAGGAGATACCATGACCAAGCACCATTTCCAGCTCGCCTACACCATCAAGCCCCGCAGCGATTACGACGAAAGCGCAGCCGCCGAGGCTCGCCTGCATTTGCGCAACATCGGCTGGGACACGCTGCCGCAGATCGAAACCACCTTGCTCGGTGAGGTCCACCTGTATCACAGCACCACCCACGACCGCATCGATGAAGCCGAAAAGCAGATACGCGGCCGCATTCATGAAGAGCTCAAAGGCTTGAAGGTCCTGACCCCGGTCAAGTTCTACGCCAGCGTGATGGTCGACGGCCTCGGGCCTGCCATCCGCTTCAGCATCCTCGCCTGACGCTGCGGGGTCGCATCAGGCGCAGACCGCGCCTGATGCACGACAGCCTCATTTCTCCTGCAGCACCGCCCTGCCCTTCACCGCCCGCGGGCCGCGCCAGGCCCAGAACAGCAGACCGGGGATGGGGGCATAGACGACGAAGACGACCCACAGCATCTTGCGCTCGGCACGCCGGTCGCTGCCGATGATGTGCCAGATGGCGAAGATTTCCAGCACGATGATCAAGGCCGCGACAATGATCCAGATCGTTCCGATTTCCATGAGCACTCTCCCGTTGGCATGTAAGGGGTTGGGTTGCTGCCGGCGGTGAGGGTTCAGTTGGATGTTGGTTGGCGGGGGTATGGTTTGGGATTGAGTGGGGCATGAAGGTGTTCGCCGATGGAGATCTTGCGCCTGTGAGATAGAGCGCCGCCCGCGCGGCGCAT
>NZ_AKJC01000364.1 GCF_000282535.1 Pseudomonas sp. GM84
CCATGGTTGTCCGCCTTTGGTAGAACTCTGGCAAAAACAAATCCTAGCGCCTCTTTCTCAGCGTCCTTGCTGGCCCGATCTGATTTTTTTTGATGACCCCCCAAACATAAAAATACTGGTAAGTTTGTGGGCATGGAAAATACCGTTGTACTCATATCGCTCTACCGGAACCCTGTTCTTGTAACCTACGACTTCACTCCCCGTCAAAGCGGCCATCTGGTCTATAAATGAGGGTATTTCAGGCCCTGTCGGCTCAGCAGAATAGCAGGCTAATATATGTATCTTTCTATTCTTCGTAACAATGCCCTTAGCATTCAAGCCTTGAATTACAGCTGGAGCCTTATACGCCTTGTTGCCCTGTCCAACGAGCAAGCCTGGAATACCATGGCCTAAGATGTAGAGTTTGTCATTGGGGTCTGATTTTTTTCCGGATTTGGAAAATACAGTAATCCCATCGTGCTTCATCAGGGGCGTACCCTTGTACTCTTTTACTGTAATTAGCGACAGTAAAGCGCGTTTAATGTTATGCCAAGACCACTGGCCTGTAGGATCAGTCCGATTGACAGGGTCGTTCAGGCAGAATGCATAGCTATTGATTCCGCCTCGCTCAAACGGACTAAGACTGTCCGAGGAAATAAAGCGCCTAAGCGCTGTACTGTATGCGCGCCGACCGTTTCCCAGCAGATATAAATGAGAGAAGCGATCTCGAAATGCCCCTTGAAAGCCAACAGTAAGAAAAATATTATTGGGGGTAACCCCGTACACATCAAAGCAAATTTGCTGACCTTTCAAGGTATCGCTGAGAATAATGGCCGACCCTTGTCCGTCCACGCCAGCCAATGCGTCATGGGCACTTGCCTGTTTCACGGCCATGCACAGCAGCCCATGTTTGAATAAACGCACTTCAGGCGAATCGGCAATCAGGATCTCGTTGCAATATGTGTACATGATGGTTGTTCTCCTGAATTAAAGTCACTATTTTGCAGTCTCAGGGAAAAACGGGACAACTGTTAAAAATGACAGTTTTACTCAAGGGCACATGAGTCGAGCCTCGATGGCAACCACGCGCGCGGCGCTGTACGCCGAACTACCACTCGCCCAGGCATTAAAACTTGCCCGCCATGACCTGGAGCATGCCGACTCACTGATGCGCCGGGCGGCGCTCGATCTTCGCCACACAATCAGGACCAAGGCATGCGCCCGGCGGCTCTTATCCAGGGCGGCACGAGAAAATCAAAGGCTGATTGCTGATGCTGAAGAAACTGAGAAACAAGCCGATTCGACGGCCTGTAAGGCGATAGCAGTCCCTGAAAATACGAAACCCCCAATAAAGGGGGTCGTATCGCGGATGCCCTTAGGGACTAATCCCATCAACCGGCACGGCCGGAACCAGCTGGCGGCGTCTAGACACTTCCTGACGGAAGCTCCGTGCACGTCGAGACAGGTGAAAGCTATTGAGTCCTAGCGGGGCCGTCAACGCCCAACCACCTTGGGCTTATAGGCGCAATACCCCGGCCGCGGCCCGACCTTGGGGTGGTTGCGGCAAGTATCCGGGCGCTTGTCATAAATGGTGCACAGCCGGCTCTTACGATCCAGATAGAGGCAATCGTCATTGCTCATGCGGGTCAGGGTGAAGATCCCCGACTTCTGGTTGAAGCGCTCGATGATGCCGTCTTTCTGCAGGCGTTTGGCGATGTTCTTCGGTGGCTCGTCCTTTTCGAACTCGTCCACCACGCCAATGCGGATCAGGTCTTTGATCTTCACTTCCACCGGCAGGGTGCAGCACGTCGAATGGCAGCCTCCGCACATGTGGCTGGCATAGCGCTGCCAGGTTTCCAGGCGGTCGACTTCGGCCGCGGCAATCAGGGTCGTTTTCATCGTTATAGAGAGCTGGATCACGGTCTTGGGGCGCGCGATCATACCGGAGTTGTTCAATTTGTGAACAACCTTTTGCCGGATTCACCCGGCAGGCACGAAATCTGCGAACCGTAATCGTCAGTCCCTGTCGAAGGGTCTAGTCTCAACACTCTCCCTCCGCTTTCGTCAACTTGCCCGAGGATGCCGCATGTCCCAGGAACCCAAAGCTCGTGACGCCGAGGTGGCCGATTTTCGCGCCGCTGTACTGGACAAGCTGACCTACGCGGTCGGCAAGGACCCCGAGCACGCCTTCGACCACGACTGGTTCGAAGCCATCGCCCTGGCTGCCCGCGACCACATGGTCGACCACTGGATGGACCACACCCGCCGGGCCTATCGACGCAGCCAGAAGCGGGTGTATTACCTCTCCCTGGAATTTCTCATTGGCCGACTGCTGTACGACAGCCTGAGCAACCTTGGCCTGCTGGATGTTGCCCGCGAGGCGCTGCAAGGGCTGGATGTGGACCTGGAGCGCATTCGCCTGCTCGAACCGGACGCGGCGCTGGGCAACGGCGGCCTCGGCCGGCTGGCAGCGTGCTTCATGGAAAGCATGTCGACCCTCGGTATCGCTGCCCACGGCTATGGCATTCGTTATGAGCATGGCCTGTTCCGCCAGGCGGTGGTCGATGGCTGGCAACAGGAACAGACCGAAAACTGGCTGGACTTCGGCAACCCCTGGGAGTTCGAGCGGGCAGAAGTGATCTACCCGATCAGCTTCGGCGGCAGTGTCGAGACGCTGAACGACGCCGATGGCGCGCAGCGTCAGGTCTGGACGCCGGGCGAAACGGTGCGGGCGGTGGCGTACGACACGCCGGTGGTCGGCTGGCGTGGCGCCAGCGTCAACACCCTGCGGCTGTGGCGTGCGCGGGCGCTGGAAGAGCTGCATCTGGAGCGCTTCAATGCCGGCGACCACCTGGGCGCGGTGGCGGAAGTGGCGCGGGCCGAGAGCATTTCACGGGTCCTGTACCCGGCCGATAGCACCGAGGCGGGCCAGGAGCTGCGCCTGCGCCAGGAATACTTCTTCGTCTCGGCTTCGTTGCAGGATCTGCTGCGCCGTCACCTGAACATGCACAAGGACCTGCTCAACCTGCCCGATGCGGCGGCCATCCAGCTCAACGACACCCACCCTTCGATCGCCGTGGCCGAGCTGATGCGACTGCTGGTCGACCAGCATGAAATCCCTTGGGAAAAGGCCTGGGAGCTGACCGTCGGGACGCTGGCCTACACCAACCACACCCTGCTGCCCGAAGCGCTGGAAACCTGGCCGGTGGCGCTGATGGAGCGCATGCTGCCGCGGCACATGCAGATCATCTACCTGATCAACGCCTTCCACATCGACGCCCTGCGGGCCAAGGGCCTTCACGATTTCGACGTGCTGCGCGCGGTGTCGCTGATCGAGGAAGAAAACGGTCGCCGGGTGCGCATGGGCAACCTGGCGTTTCTTGGCTCGCACAGTGTCAACGGCGTGTCGGCGCTGCACAGCCAGCTGATGAAAAGCACGGTGTTCGCCGAACTGCACAAGCTCTACCCGAAACGCATCAACAACAAGACCAACGGCATCACCTTCCGCCGCTGGTTGTACCTGTCCAACCCGCAACTGACGGCGATGCTGGTCGAGGCCGTGGGCCCCGAGCTGCTGGACGACCCGCAAGGTCGCCTGGCCGACCTGGTGCCCTTCGCCGAAAAAAGCAGCTTCCGCAAGGCCTTCGCTGCCCAGCGGCTGCACAGCAAGCGCGCGCTGGCCAGCATCATCCAGGACCGGGTCGGGGTCACGGTGAACCCCGAAGCGCTGTTCGATGTGCAGGTCAAGCGAATCCACGAGTACAAGCGCCAGCTGCTCAACCTGTTGCATACCGTCGCCCTGTACCAGGCCATGCGCAACGACCCCGGCACCGACTGGGTGCCGCGGGTGAAGATTTTCGCCGGCAAGGCGGCGGCGAGCTACCACCAGGCCAAGCTGATCATCAAGCTGGCCAACGACATCGCCCGCGTGGTCAACAACGACCCGACCGTGCGCGGCCTGCTCAAGGTGGTGTTCCTGCCCAACTACAACGTCAGCCTGGCCGAGAGCATCATCCCGGCCGCGGACCTGTCCGAGCAGATATCCACCGCCGGCTACGAGGCTTCAGGTACCAGCAACATGAAGTTCGGCCTCAACGGGGCGCTGACCATCGGCACCCTGGACGGCGCCAACGTGGAGATGTGCGAACACGTGGGGGCCGACAACATGTTCATCTTCGGCCTGACGGCGCAGCAGGTCGAGGCGCGCAAGCGGGCCAACGATTTTGGCGCCGGTGCCGCGATTGCCAGCTCCCATCGGTTGAACGATGTGCTTCAGGCGATCCGCAGCGGGGTGTTCTCGTCGGACGATCCTGGGCGCTACGCGGGGCTGATCGACGGGCTGGTGGCTTATGACCGGTTCCTGGTCTGCGCCGATTTCGATGCCTACTGGGATGCCCAGCGCAGGGTCGAGGAGCTGTGGCATACGCCCCAGGAGTGGTGGCGCATGGCGGTGCTGAACACGGCGCGGATGGGCTGGTTCTCTTCGGACCGGACCATTCGCGAATATGCTACCGAGATCTGGAAGGCGTTGGATTGACTTACTGGGGCTGCTGCGCAGCCCATTCGCGGGACAAGCCCGCTCCCACAGGATCTGGGTTGCCTTGAAAGCTGTGCAAGACCTGTGGGAGCGGGCTTGTCCCGCGAATGGGCCGCACAGCGGCCCCAACTGACAACCGGCCTGGCAAGCGCTGAACTACCGACCTATTGTGCCGTCTGACAGCCCAGGCAAGTCTCATCGCTCGCTAGCTTGCAACACTCCCTGTAAACTGCGGGGGTTTTTCTCCCCCCCAACCCTTTCGGAGCAATACATGTCCCGCGTTACCCTGAGTCGCTATCTGATTGAGCAGACCCGCAGCAACAATACCCCTGCCGATCTGCGCTTCCTGATCGAAGTGGTGGCGCGTGCGTGCAAGGAAATCAGCCACCATGTGTCCAAGGGCGCCCTTGGCGGTGTGCTGGGCAGCATGGGCACCGAAAACGTGCAGGGCGAAGTGCAGAAGAAGCTCGACGTGATTTCCAACGACATCCTGCTCGAAGCCAACGAGTGGGGCGGCCACCTGGCCGGCATGGCGTCCGAGGAAATGGACAACGCCTACCAGATCCCGGGCAAGTACCCGAAAGGCGCCTACCTGCTGGTATTCGACCCGCTGGACGGTTCGTCGAACATCGACGTCAACGTGTCGGTCGGCACCATCTTCTCGGTGCTGCGTTGCCCTAACGAATACCTGAGCCAGAACGAAACCCTCAACGAAAACGCCTTCCTTCAGCCAGGCACCGAGCAGGTCGCCGCCGGTTACGCGATCTACGGTCCGCAGACCATGCTGATCCTGACCCTGGGCAACGGCGTCAAGGGCTTCACCCTGGACCGCGAGCTGGGTAGCTTCGTGCTGACCCACGAGAACATCCAGGTGCCGGCAACCACCGCCGAATTCGCCATCAACATGTCCAACCAGCGTCACTGGGAAGCCCCGGTACAGCGCTACGTGGGCGAGCTGCTGGCCGGCGAGACCGGTCCGTTGAAGAAGAACTACAACATGCGCTGGATCGCCTCGATGGTTGCCGACGTGCACCGCATCCTGACCCGTGGCGGCCTGTTCATGTACCCGCGCGACGCCCGCGAGCCGAGCAAGCCGGGCAAGCTGCGTCTGATGTACGAAGCCAACCCGATGTCGTTCATCATCGAACAGGCCGGCGGCGCGTCCACCAACGGTTACGATCGCATCCTCGACATCAAGCCCGAGAGCCTGCACCAGCGCGTGTCGGTGATCCTCGGCTCGAAGGAAGAGGTCGAGCGCGTGACCGCCTACCACAAGGAGTAAACCATGCTCGCACCTTGGCAGCCGTTGCTGGAATGGTGGTTCGGTTGGGGTACCAGTGCCCAGGCCGTGGCTGACGAGCAGAGCACGCTATGGTTCGGCAAGCATCACGATGCCGAAGCCCAGGCGCTGTTTGGCGACTTGGTCGAGCATGCCCTGGCGGGCGGGCTCGACGAGTGGCAGCAGAGCCCCCAGGGCTGGCTTGGCCTGCTGATCCTGCTGGATCAGCTGCCGCGCATGATCCACCGCGACACGCCGCGCGCCTTCGAAGGCGACCGGCGTGCCCAGGTAGTGGCCATGCAAGGGCTGCAGAAGGGCTGGGACTACCAGTTGCTGCCGATCCAGCGGGTCTTCGTGCTGCTGGTGCTGGAGCATGCCGAGGTGCTGGACTGGCAGAACCTGAGTGTCGAGCGTTACCAGATCCTGCTGGACGAGCAGCCGGAAGCGAACCGTCGGCTGTTCGAAGGCTTCCTCGATTACGCCGAGCAGCACCAGCGGGTGATTGCCCGCTTCGGCCGCTTCCCGCATCGCAACCTGATGCTGAACAGGCCTAGCACCAGTGACGAAATGGACTTCTTGCTGGAGCCTGGCTCCAGGTTCTGAGTCGTCTGTTCCACCCTCTTCGCGGGACAAGTCGGATCGCCGCACCGCCGCTCCCACAGGACTGCCGGTGGGAGCGGGCTTTTCCCGCGAAGAGGCCGGTACAGACAAAAGAGCCGTCTGGCACGGGCTTCGCCCG
>NZ_AKJC01000365.1 GCF_000282535.1 Pseudomonas sp. GM84
GGCCGCCAGTGCGGCCGAGCCCATGTGTTGCAGTCAAATCAGAACGGTTTGGTGGGCAGGTATTTGCCATCCAGAGTGATCACCGCGCGCGAGCCACCCTCGGGGTCTTCGACTTTCTTGATGTCCAGCTTGAAATTGATGGCACTGATGATGCCGTCGCCGAACTTTTCATGGACCAGCGCTTTCAAGGTGGTGCCGTACACCTGCAACATCTCGTAGAAGCGGTAGATGGTCGGGTCGGTCGGGACACCATTCTGGATGCTGCCGCGCAGTGGCACGGTCTGCAGCAGCGCGATGCCGTCCGCGTCGAGGCCGAGCTTGTCACCCACCACCTGGGCGGCGCTCGCCGGCAACGGGTGCTGGCCCAACAGTGCTGCGGTGACGAACGCTTCGGACAAGCCGGTGCCTTCGGTGATCTGGGCGAACGACAGGTCTTTGCGGGCTTTGGCCAAAAGGATGACTTCGCTCAGGGCAAGGCGGGCGTTCTGGCTGATTTGCGATTGGATCATGGTGTTTCTCCTTGGTTGAAAGATGTTCAGGCAACGCGCTTGGGTTGATGGGAAACGGCGTGCACTTCGGGGTTGTCGGCGAGGGATACGAATGTGCCGGTACTGCCATCGAAGGCGTCGATCAGCCCGCTTTCGATGTCGTAGATCCAGCCATGTAATGTCACGCGGCCTTCTTCCAGGGCCAGGCGCACCGAGGGGTGAGTCTGGATGTTGGCAAGCTGGGCGATCACGTTTTCGCGCACCATGGCTTCGACCTTGGCCTGCGGGCCGAAATGGTTGCGGGCTTCGTTTACCACTCGGGCGGAATCGGCGTAGCGCAGCCAGCCAGCCACTGCGGGCATGTGGTCCAGGCATTTGCAGGTGGCGATGGCCGTCATGGCACCGCAATCGGAGTGGCCGCAGATGACGATGTCGGAAACCTGCAAGGCCGCCACGGCGTATTCGACCGAGGCCGATACGCCTCCAGGCTCGGGCCCGTAGGACGGCACGATGTTGCCCGCATTGCGGATGACGAACAGGTCGCCGGGTTCGCGCTGGGTGACCAGCTCCGGCACAAGGCGGCTGTCGGAGCATGAGATGAACAGGGCACGTGGGCTCTGCTGGCTGGCCAGGTCCTTGAACAGTTTGACGCGCTCGGGATAGGCGTCTTTCTGGAACTTCAGAAACCCGTCGATGATGTCTTTCATGGCTGACTCCTTGAGTGACGCGATGTGTTGAAGCAAAGGTTACGCAGCGCTTTGAATAAGGTAAAAGTCTGATTTATGATAAGGTTGATCAGATAATCTTATAGGTACACCCATGCTTGCCCGGCACATTCAGTACTTCATCGCAGTGGCAAACCATCTCAGTTTCACGCGCGCCGCAGCGGCCTTGCATGTGTCTCAACCGGCTTTGTCGCAGCAGGTCCGGCAGCTGGAAGAGAGTCTCGGCACACCGTTGTTCGATCGCTCAGGCAGAACCACGCGATTGACGGATGCCGGCGAGGTGTACCTGCGCTATGCCAAGCGAGCCGCGCAGGAACTGCAGGAGGCAAAACGAGCCATTGATGACCTCGGCGATCTGAGCCGCGGATCACTTCGGGTGGGGGTAACACCGACATTCACCAGCTACCTCGTTGGCCCGCTGGTTGCCGCGTTCCATAGCCGGTACCCGAACATCACGCTGGTGGTGCGAGAGATCGCTCAAGAGGCGATGGAAGAACTGTTGTTGGCCGACGAGGTTGATGTGGGCATTGCGTTCGACAACGGCCATCATCTGGACCTGGAGGCCCAGGCGCTACTGGTCGAAACCCTCGCGCTGGTGGTCGGCAAGCAACATCCTCTGGCCACGACGGGCAGTATTGGCCTGGAGGCGTTGAACTCAGAATCGTTGATACTCTTGAGCGCCGAATTCGCCACGCGTGAGCAGATCGACAGCTACTGCCGCCAGCACGACATTCGCCCTCACGTACAAGTGGAAGCCAATACCATCAGTGCGCTTATCGAAGTGGTCAGCAGGACGACGCTCTCGACCTTGTTGCCGGCCACCATCGCCCTGGCTCACGAGCAGTTGGTCGCTATCGAGCTAGACCAGCAGCGCTTGCAACGCACTGCTGTTCTGATGCAACGAAAAGGGGTTTACCAAACGGCTGCAGCGAGGGCCTTTGTCGAACTGGCGATGAAAGTGGCCAAGCAACTTGAGGCGCCAGGCTGCTCCGCTCAGCTGATGTAGAAGGGCGCGATTGGCTGCTATCGCCCCATCGCTGCACCTGTCCAAAGTGCTGTTGCCAGTGCTGGCCTCATCGCCGGCAAGCCGGCTCCCACATGGGCCCTGCCAACTCTGTGAGTCATGTGTTGTCCTGTGGGAGCGGGCTTGCCCCGCGAAGAGGCCAGCCCAGACACTGAAGAAGCCTGGCACGGGCTACGCCCATGTTCGCGGGACAAGCCCGCTCCCACGGGACTGTGCTACTTCGTCCTCACACGCCGGCGAATGCGCCAGGTCCCAGGCCGCCATGTCCAGATAGCGTTTTATCCACGCCTTCTGATAAGCCCCGCTGTAAATGCCATCGAGCACCAGCCAATAGATGAACAAGGCGACAACGCCGATTATCACGACTGCCAACCCTTGGCTGGTGAACACTTCCGCGCTCTTGATGAGCTCTGTGCTGATGGCAATCATGAAGGCCACGAGCGATGCGAAACCCAGGTTCTGCGACAACGGTGGCCTTGCAGGCTTGCCGACAAGGTCTGAATACGCTGACAGCTCACGGGCCTTTGCAGCCGTGTAGCCTTGCTTGCGCAGGCTCTCCAGGAAAAAGGCGTAACAGAGGGTGCTTTCCCGGTGGTGGAACGACTGCCGATCGATCACATGGTCGTCGAACGCCTGCGCATGCATCGTCCGCAGTCCCTTCAGGCGCGTGAAGTAGAGCGCGAGCCCCCAGGGCAGCAGCGCCATGTAGGCATACGGCAACAGCGCCGGGTGGATCATGGCCCACAGCGCAAAGGCCACCAGCAACAGTGTCGATGCGAATGCTGCCCACATCGGCCACAACCTGCGTGCATTCGCCCACTTGAACAAGCGCTTGTTCGGTTGCCGACGGCTGCGTTTGTAGATTTCCTGGATCTCTGCCCACTCTGCCAGTTTCATGGTGACTCATTCCCTCGAAGTCTTTTTTATTACAGTGACCGCTCCGAGCATACGTGGCGGCACCGTCAACGTCAGTGCCGAACGGACCGAATCCGGCATGGGTGTATGGCGCTGATTGATGTCAGCGTTCCACCTGTCATGAAAAGACAGCCCCCTGTCACCCGATGTGAAGCACCGCCTGCCCCCGCGGCCTACAGTCTGTTCCAGCGTGTCCTGACGCTCACAACAACAATGCAGACTGGAGAACACACTCATGGCCAAAGCCGTACGCTTCTACGAAACCGGTGCCCCTGAAGTCCTTCGCTACGAAGACGTCGAAGTCGGTGAACCTGGCCCGGGAGAAGTACTACTTCGTCATATGGCCGTTGGCCTGAACTACGCCGACACCTATTTCCGCAACGGCACCTACCCGATCCCCATGCCCAACGGCATCGGCGTCGAGGCAGCGGGTGTGGTCGTGGCGCTGGGCCAGGGCGTGACCAACGTCGCGGTCGGCGACCGTGTGACCTACACCGGCTTCATCAATACCCTCGGCGCCTACAGCACCGAGCGCATCATCCCCGCCGCGCCCCTGATCAAGCTGCCCGAAAACATCAGCTGCGAAACCGCTGCAGCCATGACCATGCGCGGGCTGACGTCGTCCTACCTGCTGCGCCGCATCTATGACTTCAAGGCGGGCGACACCATCCTGCTGCACGCCGCCGCCGGCGGTGTCGGCCTGATCGTCTCGCAATGGGCCAAGCTGCTCGGCCTGAACGTGATCGGCACCGTGTCCACCGACGCCAAGGCCGAGCTCGCCCGCGCCCATGGCTGCGCGCACACCATCAACTACAGCCACGAAGACGTCGCCAAGCGCGTGCGCGAGCTGACCGACGGCGCGGGCGTCAACGTGGTGTTCGACAGCGTTGGCCGCAACACCTTCATGAGCTCGCTCGACTCGCTCAAGCGCCGCGGCCTGATGGTCTGCGTGGGCACCGCCTCAGGAACCATCGAACCGTTCGATCCGCAGATCCTGGCAATGAAGGGTTCGCTGTTCGTGACCCGCCCTGCCCTGGCCGACTACATCGCCGACCCGGCCGAGAAAGCCGCCCTGGCCGGCGAGCTGTTCGACCACGTGGGCAGCGGGCGCATCAAGATCGAGATCAACCAGCAGTACGAGCTCAAGGATGCCGTGCAAGCCCACCGTGACCTGGAGGCACGCGTGACCACCGGCTCATCGATCTTCTGCATCTAAGGGCGGGCCACATCATGCAAGTCGAACAATTGACCTGCACCATCGGTGCGGAACTGGTCGGCCTGAACCTGGCCGACGCCATCCATGACGATGGGCTGTTCGCCGAAGTTCGCCAGCAACTGCTCAAGCACCGCGTGCTGTTCCTGCGCAACCAGGACATCAGCCACGCCGAGCATGTAGCGTTCGCCCGTCGCTTCGGCGAGCTGGAGGACCACCCGGTGGTCGGCAGCCACCCCGACTACCCGGGCCTGGTGCAGATCCACAAGTCGCCGGAAACCCCGGTGGACCGCTACGAGAATGCCTGGCACACCGACACCACCTGGCGCGAAAACCCTTCGATGGGCGCGGTGCTGCGCTGCCTGGAATGCCCGCCCGTGGGCGGCGACACCGTGTGGGCGAACATGGTCGTGGCCTACGATCGCCTGCCAACGGATGTCAAAGCCAAGATCGAAGGCCTGCGTGCCCGGCACAGTATCGAGGCCAGTTTCGGCGCGGCCATGCCGATCGAAAAACGCCTGGCCCTCAAGGAGCGTTACCCGGACGCTGAGCACCCGGTGGTGCGCATTCACCCGGAAACCGGTGAGAAGGTGCTGTTCGTCAACAGCTTCACCACCCACTTCAGCAACTACCACACGCCCGAGCGGGTGCGCTTCGGCCAGGACTTCAACCCCGGGGGTGCCGACCTGCTGCGCTACCTGATCAGCCAGGCGACGATCCCTGAGTATCAGGTGCGCTGGCGCTGGAAACCCAACAGCATCGCCATCTGGGACAACCGCAGCACCCAGCACTACGCGGTCATGGACTATCCGCCCTGCCACCGCAAGATGAACCGCGCCGGCATCATCGGCGACAAGCCTTACTGATCGATCGCACGCCCGGTGCCCTTGGCACCGGGTCTTTTACGGCAGCTGTGCCAGCAGTCTGCCGTTTTTTTTTCGCCACGACGCAGGCGGCATGCCGAACTGGCTGATGAACCAACGGGTAAAGGACGTTGGCACCGAGAAGCCCAGCAGCACGGCAATGCGTTGCAAGGGGTAGTTGGAGTTGCCCAGGTAGCGCAGGACCAGATCGCGGCGTGCTTCGCCGATCAACCCACTGAACACATGCCCCTGATCGTCCAGCCGACGTTGCAGGGTGCGCACGTTCATGCCCTGCAGCTGGGCGATGTGCTCGATGGTCGCGCGCCCCGCCGGCAGCCACAGGCGAATCGCCTTGCGCACGGCATCGACCAGCAACGGCCCGCCGTCCTGCTGCAGCGGCACCACATAGCGCTGGGCGTTGCGCGCCATCGCAGGGTCCGCCTGGCCGCCGCTCAGCTCAAGGTTGCCATCCGGGCAGACAATGCCGTTGAAGTGGCTGCCAAACACCAGCTCGCAGCCGAACAGACGCCGATGCAGCTGCAGGTTGGCCGGTGCCGGGTGGCTGAAATGGACGCTGTACGGCCGCCAGTGCTTGCCGAGCAAGGTGGCGCACAGCCGGAACAGCACGCCCATGGCCAACTCGTTGGCCTGGCGACTGGGCATCGCGGCGCGGGTGAGCACGTCCTGGCGAATGATCGCCTTGCCCCCCTCCTCGTCCAGATGGATGGCCACCGAGTCATTCATCAGGTGCCGGTAATGCAGCAGCACCTGCAGCGCATCGCGCAGCGAGCGCTGGTGGCACAGCAACAGGCTGACCGCGCCCAGGTCCGACAGCTGCCGCGCTACGGCCATGTTCAGGCCGAAGGTCTGGCAGCCGCTGGCGGCCGCGCTGTTTTCCAGCAGACGCACCGCCGCCTCACCGCACAGGCGGTGCTCGGCGTGCTGCAACTGGGCTTTGCTCAGGCCGACGTCAGCCAGTAACGGCACGGGATCCACCCCGAGCCGCTGGCAGACTTCCAGGTAATGGGTCAGGGCGCCAGCCCGGATCAGCAGGGTCATGCAATGGCCTCCTCAGGCTGGCGAGCAGGTTGTCAGAAACCGACCTGGTCGGCTCCCTTGAGCTTGAGCATCTGCCGCGCCTCGTCGGGGCTGGCCACTTCGAGGTTCAGCGACTTGAGGATCGACACCACACGCTTGACCTGGTCGGCATTGCTGCGCGACAGCACGCCCGGCCCGTCCCACAGCGAGTCTTCAAGGCCGACCCGCACGTTGCCGCCCATGGTCGCGGCCTGGGTGGCCAGCGGCATCTGGTGCTTGCCCGCGCCCAGCACCGACCAGTAGTAGTCGTCGCCGAACAGGCGGTCGGCCGTGCGCTTCATGTGCAGCACATCCTCGGGGTGCGCGCCGATGCCGCCGAGCAGGCCGAACACCGACTGGATCAGCAGCGGCCCTTTGACGATGCCGCGGTCGAGGAAGTGCGCGGCGGTGTACAGGTGGCCGATGTCATAGCATTCGATTTCAAAGCGCGTGCCGTTGTCTGCGCAGGACTCCAGGATGTACTGGATGTCGCTGAAGGTGTTGCGGAACACCCGGTCCCGCGAGCCTTCCAGGTACGGCTGCTCCCAAGGGTGCTGGAAGTCCTTGAAGCGATCGAGCATGGGGTACAGGCCGAAGTTGATCGAGCCCATGTTCAGCGATGCCACCTCAGGCTTGAGCTGCAGCGCCGGCTGCAGGCGTTCCTCCACCAGCATGTTCGGCGCGCCACCGGTGGTGAGGTTGATCACCACGTCCGAGCGCGCTTTGATCTGCGGCAGGAACTCCATGAACAGGCGCGGGTCCTGCGAAGGTTGACCGGTGTTCGGATCGCGCGCGTGCAGGTGCACGATGGCCGCGCCCGCCTCTGCCGCGCTTACCGCGGCCTCTTCGATCTCTGCGGCGGTCACCGGCAGGTAGGGCGACATCGAGGGGGTATGGATCGAACCTGTAACGGCACAGGTGACGATGACTTTGTTTTGCTTGGCAGCCATGGGGTCTCCAATCAGCTGATGGGTTGGCCGGATTCGCGGGGCAAGCCCGTTGCCACAAGGCGCGAATGCACCATGTCGTTGTTGTAATGACGCTTGGCGTAAAGCAGCACCGCTGCCGACGCCAGGCTGATCAGCGGCACCAGTTGCATGGCGGCATCCAGCCCGATGTGGTCGGACACCTTGCCGGTGATCAGCGGCCCGCTGGCAAGGCCGAGCAGGTTGTTGGCCAGGGTCAGGGTGGCCAGTGCGGTGCCATGCACCGACGCGTGGGTGAGGTTGCCGACAATGGCGCTGGTCGGGCCATTGGTGCCTGCCGCGACCATCATCCCCAGGCAGATCAACACCAGTTGCGCCAAGCCGTGTGGCAAGGCGAACGCCAGCGACAGCAACAGGCAACTGCCCAGGCAGTAGGCGACGCTCAGGCTGACCTGCCGGTCCACCCGGGTGCGCGACAGACGATCGCAGAGCATGCCGCACAGGATGATGCCGACCGCCCCGCACAGCAGGATGATCGCCGACACACTGCCGGCCTGGTCAGTGCTCATGGCGTAGTAACGGTTGAGGTAGCTGGGCATCCAGACGATCACCGTGCCCCCGACGAACAACTGCAGACCACTGCCCACGTAGGCGCACAGCACCGAGCGGGTGGCATACAGCGTGCGCAGCGGGCGCTGCGCCGCGCCGTTGGCCTTGTCGGCCAGGGCAGCCAGACGCTTGGGCGAGACCAGCGCTTCCTTGACGATGGCCGGGTACACCACCGCCAGCACCAGGCCCAACAGTGCGATGACGGCAAACGCCCAGCGCCAGCCGAACTGCTGCGCGATGGCGCCGCCCAGGGCGATGCCCAGCACCGAGCCGAACATGCCCCCGGCCATGAACGAACCTTGCAAGGTAGCGCGCATGTGGCGCGGGAACACCGACATCACCACGGCCCCGCCGACGCTGCCGTAGGCAGCCTCGCCAACGCCCACCAGAAAGCGTGCGACCAGCATCTGCTGGTAGTTCTCGGCCAGTGCACAACCCAGGGTCGCCAGGCTCCACAGCATGGCCATCAGCACCAGGCTGCGGACCCGGCCGAAACGGTCGGCCAACAGCGACAACGGAAAGGTCAACAGGCCGACCATCAGCGCCACGATGCCGCTGAGCAGCCCCAGCTGGCCATCGGACAGCGCCCATTCGCCCTTGAGCAGCGGGAACACGGCATTGAGTACTTGCCGCGACATGTAATCGGAGATCAGCAGGCCAAAGGTCAGGGCAAAGACAATCCAGGCATAGCGCCTGGGTATGCCTGCAGAGGTGTCGGTACCATCTTCAGCGCACGGGTGATAGGCGGCCATGCTGCAACCTCATCGATTTTATTGTTGTTGTGAATCGAGCTTGTAGCCTGCAGGGCGGCCGTGCGGTGGCCGACCGCCCTGCGGGGTGCACGTCAGGCGTGCAGTGGCTTAGACGGCAGCAGCGGTCTTGTGCAGGAAGCCCTGCTGGCCACCGTTGCGGTTTGGCGCGAAGCCATTGGCCTGCAGGCTTTCTTCGACGGTGTCGTAGAACACGCCGATCTTGCTGATTTCACGGGCCTGTTTGGCGGTGGCGATCGGACGGCCGAATTCACGCGAAATGCGCACCAGCTGCTCGATCTGCTGGACCGTGGACATCTTCTCGGTCTGGGACTGGTTCCACAGGTTGTCCTCGATGCCGCAGCGCACGTGCAGGCCCATGGCGATGCCCATCATGTTGACCGGCAGCACGTTGCGCATCGAGCTTTCCACGGTGAGCACCGCGCCGTCCGGCACGGCCCGCACGATGTTCGCCAGGCTGTAGATGTTCGGCACATCCATGCCACCGCCGATGGCCACCCAGTTCATCACCAGCGGGCCTTTGTAGATGCCACGGCGCATCAGGCGCTCGACCGACTCGAAGCTGTTCAGGTTGTAGCACTGGAAGGCGCTCTGGATGCCGGCGGCGCTCAGGCGACGGACGTGCTCCTCGACCCAGCCCGGCTGCGCCGGCACGGTCATTTCCTTGTAGGCCTCGTAGACCGCCGGGTCTTCCATCGAGGTACCGCGCACGTCCTGGTAGCCCCAGTGCTCGACCACGTTCATCTGCGAGGTGTTGACCGTGACGGTGACCTGATCCGGCTTGGGATCGAGTTCGGCCAGCATGTGGCGGGTGTCGTCGCTCAGCCATTTGGCCGCGGCGCCTTCGGTTTCGGGGGCGAAACTGATCGAGCCGCCTACCTGGATGATCATCTCCGGCACGGCTTCACGCACGCCGGCAATCAGCTCGTTGAACTTGGACAGGCGCTTGGAGCCCTTGCCATCGAGTTCGCGCACATGCAGGTGAAGCACGGTGGCACCGGCGTTGTAGCAGTCCACGGCTTTCTGTACCTGCTCGGCCATGGTCACCGGAATGTCCTCGGGGAAGTCGGACGGCACCCAGGAGGGGGCATAGGGCGCCGCGGTGATGATCAGCGGCTGCTGGTTTTCGGTGAACAGGTGGCCATCGAGGAAGTTCATGGGGTGTTCCTTGTTGTCATTATCAAAGGTGTGTCGGTGCAGACCGACGGCTTAGTCGGCTTCAGCGGCAAGCTTGGCCATTTCTTCCAGCAGAATCGGTGCTCCGAGGCTGCAGGTGTGGATCCCGAGCATGGCGACCGACTGCAGCACCGCGAGGATTTCCTCAGGGGTCGCGCCAAGCTTCAGGGCATTGCGGGTATGCCTGCGCACACCGGGGCTGTACATGTGCGTGCAGGACGCGTTCACCGCGATGGCGAGGAACTCGTAGGTCTTGGGGTCGATCAGGCCGCGCTTTACCGGCAGCGCCGCGGTGTGCAGGAATTGCTCGGCCCATTGCGGATCGAGGTTGACGAAACTGTCCCAGGCCGGGTTCATCCCGCCGCTGGCACGCAGGTGGTCGAGGGTCGGGGTGGCGGACATCTTGTCTTCGGTGAGCGAGGCGTTCATCAGGCATCTCCTTGGCGTTTGTCGACACCCCTTAAGTCTGCTAAAACAGGCCAGGCGATATTTAACCTTTCGGGACATCCAGACCGACACTTTCAGGGACGTGACCCCCGCATGGCCAACATGGTTGTCAGCGCTTGCCTCACCCACTACGCCGAGGTCGCCCGCGCCTGCGGGCTGGACCCGATCGCCCAGTTGCGGGCGGTGCAACTTGATCCGGCGTGCCTTGAGCGCAGCGATTTCAAGATCAGCGTCGACGGGGTCTGGCACCTGCTGGAAAACTCGGCCGGCCAGGCCGGCGTGGAAGACTTCGGCCTGCGCATGGCCGAGCAGCGCCAGCTGTCCAACCTCGGGCCGCTGGCCCAGGTGATGCGCCAGGAAAGCACCCTGCGCATGGCGCTGGACACGCTGCAGCGCTACCTGCACCTGCACAATGAAGGCTTCCTGATCCTGATCGAGGAGCGCGACGGCATCGCGGTGATTCGCGGTGAGCAGATCACCCACCAGCAACTGCCCGCCCGCCAGTCGGTCGACCTGATGATCGGGGTCACTTACCGCACCCTCAAGACCTTGCTCGGTGAACAGTGGCAACCACGATCGGTGTGCTTCCGGCACCGCGCGCCACAGGACCGCTCGACTCATTTGCGGCTGTTCGGCCCCCGTGTGCAGTTCAACAGCGTGGTCGACGGCATTGTCTGCCGTTCTGCCGAGCTGGATGCGCCGCTGCCCGGCAGCGACCCGGCGGCGGCGCGCTCTGTGCGCCGGGAGCTGGAAGCCCGGGGGGCGGTCAGTGAAACGATGGTGGATACGGTGCGGCGCCTGGTGTGGCAGCTACTGCTGACGGGGCGCTTGTCGGTGGAACAGGTGGCGGAGCAACTGGGCGTCGACCGGCGCACGGTGCACCGGCGGCTGTTGCGGCATGGGGAGAGTTTCAGCTCGATCCTGGACCAGGTGCGCCAGGAACAGGTGGTCAGGCATTTGCGTGATTCGCGGCATTCGCACAGCGAGATTGCCGAGTTGCTCGGGTTCTCATGCCTGAGTGCGTTTTCGCGTTGGTTCAGCCAGCGGTTTGGGTGCAGCCCCAGGGCCTGGCGCAAGGTGCATGTGGGTTAAGTGCCTGTACTGGCCCTATCGCCGGCAAGCCGGCTCCCACATGGATTTTTGCAGGACTTCAAACCAGCGCAGTATCTGTGGGAGCGGGCTTGTCCCGCGAAACAGGCAGCGCGGAGCATGGCACCGGCTTCGCCGGTGTTCGCGG
>NZ_AKJC01000366.1 GCF_000282535.1 Pseudomonas sp. GM84
CCGGCGATAAGGCCGGGTCAGGTAAACACCGGTTCCGGCCCTATCGCCGGCAAGCCGGCTCCCACGGGGGGGAGGTGCCGAGCCCCTGCTTTCGGGTTCAGACCTTCAGCACCAACTTGCCGAAATTCTCCCCGCTGAACAGCTTGAGCAAGGTCTCCGGGAACGTCTCCAGCCCGTCCACCACATCCTCCTTGCTCTTGACCTTGCCGCTGGCCAGCCACCCGGCGATCTCATGCGCCGCCTTGCCATAGTCCTTGGCGTGGTCCATCACCACGAAGCCTTCCATCCGCGCACGGTTCACCAGCAACGCCAGGTAGTTTGCCGGGCCTTTGACCGCTTCCTTGTTGTTGTACTGGCTGATGGCGCCGCAGATGACGATGCGGGCCTTGAAGTTGATGCGGGTAAGCACCGCGTCGAGGATCTCGCCGCCGACGTTATCGAAATACACATCCACGCCCTTGGGGCATTCGCGCTTGAGGCCGGCGAGCACGTCCTCGGCCTTGTAGTCGATGACGCCGTCGAACCCCAGTTCATCCTTGAGGTACTGGCACTTCTGCGCGCCACCGGCAATGCCGACCACGTGGCAGCCCTTGAGCTTGGCGATCTGGCCAACGATGCTGCCCACCGCGCCTGCTGCACCGGAAATCACCACGGTATCGCCGGCCTTGGGTTGGCCCACTTCGAGCAGGGCGAAATAGGCCGTCATGCCAGTCATGCCCAGGGCCGACAGGTAGCGGGGCAGGGG
This sequence comes from Pseudomonas sp. GM84, assembly GCF_000282535.1. Lineage (GTDB taxonomy): Bacteria > Pseudomonadota > Gammaproteobacteria > Pseudomonadales > Pseudomonadaceae > Aquipseudomonas. Next base: position 746 of record NZ_AKJC01000366.1, read on the forward strand.
AGCAAGCCGGGGGTCGATCTTGTGCAGGCCCTGGGGCTCGCCAGTGAAATAGTCCTGTACCCCCAGGGCGCCGCTGACGTGGTCGCCGGCTTTGTAGTCAGGGTGCCGGGAGGCCACCACTTCGCCCACGCCGAGCGCGCGCATCACCTGGCCGAGGGCCACAGGGGGGATGTACGACTTGCCTTCGTTCATCCAGCCGCGCATGGCCGGGTCCAGCGACAGGTACAGGTTGCGCACCTGGATCTGCCCCTCGGCCGGTGCTTCGGCGGGTACTGTCTCGAAGGTGAAGTCGTCGCGGCGCACGGCGCCGACCGGACGTTTGGCTAGCAGGAAGCGGCGGTTGGTCTGGGTCATGGCAGGTCCTTGAGGGCGGTAGGCGAAAGCGATGAATTTAGCCTGCTGATGCAGGGAGGTGCGCAAAATCACTGGTAAGCATGGTAGCCCAACCGTTGCCCTGATGATGCTGCCCAGCCGGGTGGTGGGCTGACTAGACTCATGGCCGATATTTCACGATCAGGAGCGAACCATGAGCATGACCTTTTCCGGCCAGGTAGCCCTGGTCACCGGCGGCGCGGCAGGTATCGGCCGGGCAACGGCCCTGGCCTTTGCCCGCGAAGGCCTGAAGGTGGTGGTGGCCGACCTCGACCCGGTCGGCGGCGAGGCCACGGTGGCGCAAATCGTCGAGGCCGGTGGCCAGGCGCTGTTCGTGGCGTGTGACGTGACCCAGGATGGCCAGGTGCGCCAGTTGCATGAGCGCGTCATCCAGGCCTACGGTCGCCTGGACTACGCCTACAACAATGCAGGCATCGAGATCGAACAGGGCCGTTTGGCCGAGGGCAGCGAAGCAGAGTTCGACGCGATCATGGGCGTCAACGTCAAAGGCGTGTGGTTGTGCATGAAGTATCAACTGCCGTTGCTCTTGGCCCAGGGCGGCGGGGCGATCGTGAATACCGCGTCGGTGGCCGGGCTGGGCGCGGCGCCGAAGATGAGCATCTACAGCGCGTCCAAGCACGCGGTGATCGGCCTGACCAAGTCGGCGGCCATCGAGTACGCCAAGAAGGGCATCCGGGTGAATGCGGTGTGCCCTGCAGTGATCGATACCGACATGTTCCGCCGGGCCTATGAGGCTGACCCGCGCAAGGCCGAATTCGCCGCAGCCATGCACCCGGTCGGGCGCATCGGCAAGGTCGAGGAGATCGCCAGCGCGGTGCTGTACCTGTGCAGTGATGGCGCGGCGTTCACCACGGGGCACAGCCTGACCGTGGATGGCGGGGCGACTGCAATCTGAAGCTCGCCACAGAAGCTCCAGGCCTGTAGAGAATCCTGTGGGAGCCGGCTTGCCGGCGATAGGGCCCGAACCGGTATTTGCCTGCCCTGGCCTCATCGCCGGCAAGCCGGCTCCCACAAGGGGGAATGTGCTTTTCAGCAGGATTGCGCAAGCGGGCTTGCCCGCGCAGACAGCACCAATGCCAGTGCGACCGCTGCACACCCCAGCACCAGCACGCCACCAAACGCCAGCAACGCCACGCGCGGCCCCAGCTGGTCACTCAGCACCCCGGTAAAGATCACCGGCACACTGAACCCAAGATACGCCAGCAGGAAGAACCCGGCGCTGCCCCGGGTCTTCTCGCTTCCTGCCAGCTGGCTCACCGCCGCCAGCCCGCCCAGGTAGATGAACCCATAGCACGCGCTGCTCGCCGCCACCGCCCCCAGCAGCACGGCGCCCAGTTGCCCGCGGTCAGCACCCCAGGCCAGCAGCGCATAGCTGCACGGCAAAATTCCCAGGCCCAGCAACGTAGCCTTGGCGCAGGCCATACGCCGTGCCAGTGGCTGGAACAGCAGGCCACAGCTGATCACGCAGAAGGTCGAAAAGCCTGACCACGCACTCAGGCCGTGCTGGCGCAGAATCCCTGGCAGCAGGGCGATGACCAGCCCGACACAGGCCCAGGCCAGCAGAATGGCCAGGCCATACACCACGCTGCCGGTTGGGTAGCCAGGCAAGCGCAGCATGGCGCTGCGTTGCGTCGGGCGTGGGTCGGGCAGGCGCCAGACCAGCGCCAGGGCCACGGCAGCAAGCGCCAGCTGCAGGTGGAAGCTGCCCGGCGTGAGGCTCGGGCCGCGCAGCAGGAACAGGCTGGTCAGCGCCGCGCCCAGGCCAAAGCCCAGCGAGGTGCTGGCGGTCACCCAGTTGGCAGCGCGGGCACTGCTGTCGGCGCCCATCAGTTCGCCCATGTAGGCCGTGGCGGTGGCCGAGGCGAGGCCGGTGCCAAGGCCCAGGCACAGGCGGGCCATGCCCAGGGTCTGCAGGCTGGGGGCCAGCAGCATGAGCAGGGTGGCGAGCATCGACAGCAGCAGCGCGGCGAGGATCAGTGGCCGGCGCCCGATCCGGTCGGCCAGGCCGCCGAGGGCCAGCAGCACGGGCAGTACACCCAGGACATAGCCGGAGAAGGCCACGGCGGTGGCAGTGGCGCCTTGCCCGGAGAGGTCGGCGTAGGTGATGTAGAGCGGGGCCTGCAGGTTGACCGCGAGGGTGATCAGGCACAGGGCGAACGCCAGCAGGGCGGGGTTGGAGGGCATGGGGCTGATCCTGGTTTTTGAGTTGTCTGTATCGGCCCTATCGCCGGCAAG
>NZ_AKJC01000367.1 GCF_000282535.1 Pseudomonas sp. GM84
GGCGGCCCGCCGATAGGCGTGACGTTCGCTCGCCAGGCTGGCCTCGTGGGCCGGCCCGTATGCCGGTGTAGAGCGGCCGGCAGGGCGAAGGGGCCGAGCAGTATAGGAATCCCGACGTAGGGCTTTTCACTGTAAATCTTCATAAATTTGGCGAGAAATCGGGAACAGCTTTGTGCCCGATCACGCTGTACGGCCACCCTAGCAACATCCCGGCAGGAAAAAACCCACACCAAAGCCGCATATCCCACATCTGTTTTCTGCTCTTCCTACAAATTTTTCACCTCGTGCCGTCAACGTCTAAGCTTCAGGCAAAGCAATACGAAAATACCTGGCCGGATTGAAGACTATGGGCGCACTGTGGCAATCGGAACCATCCAGAACGGAAGCACCCGAAACACCTCTGGCCGAGACGCCACAACCAAAGTCCCCCCGTCAGCGTCGGCTTTGGTGGCGGCTGATCCTGCTGATCCTGCTGGTGGCGATCATCGCCATCGGCTTTGCCGCGTACGATGAATTCCGCACCTCCGAGCTGCAGTCGCGGGAATTCAGCAAGCTGGCCACCACCCTCACCTACTCGCTGCAGCCAGGCCCCAGCGATGCCATCGTCTATCCGGGCGAAGGCCCGTTCGACAAGCGCCTGGGCTACAGCGCGCTGGGTGAATTCCTGCCACGTCTGCTCAAGCGTGATTACCTGATCAGCGAACAGGTGAAGTTCTCACCGGCCCTGATGAACTACGTCGATCACGGCCTGTTCGCCCCTTACATCGAGAAGATCCAGGCAGGCCTGGCGATCACCGATTGCCGCGGCGACACGCTGTACCAGTACAACTACCCCCAGCACCTGTACCCGAATTTCGCGGCGATCCCGCCGGTGATGGTCAACAGCCTGCTGTTCATCGAGAACCGCGACCTGCTGGACCCCAAGGACCCGAAGAACAACCCGGCAGTGGACTGGCCGCGCTTCGCCAAGGCCGCCTACAGCCAGGTGGCCAAGTACCTGGCCCTGCCCGGCCAGTCCGCCGGCGGCAGCACCCTGGCCACCCAGCTGGAAAAGTACCGGCACTCGCCCGACGGCCTGACCGTGTCGGGTGCGGAGAAAATCCGTCAGATGATTTCCGCCAGTGTGCGCGCCTACCAGGGCGGCCCGGACACCACCGAAGCGCGCCAGCGCATCGTGCGTGACTACCTCAACAGCGTGCCGCTGTCGGCAGTGCCTGGTCATGGCGAGGTGCACGGCATGGCCGAAGGCTTGCGGGTGTGGTACGGCGCCGATTTCGACCAGGTCAACCAGGCCCTCACTTCGACCGCCAGCGACCCGGACAGCCTGGCCGCACGCGGCCTGGCCCTGCGCCAGGTACTGTCCTTGATGATCGCCCAGCGGCGCCCTTCGCACTATTTGTCCAAAGGCCGGGTCGAACTGGCCGAGCTCACCGATTCACACATTCGCGTGCTCGCCGCCAACAACATCATCGACCGCCCGCTGGCGGACGCGGCGCTGGCCAGCAAGGCGGTGTACCGCGACTGGGTGGCGCAACCGACCATCGTGCCGATCATCACCAACAAGGGCATCAGCCTGGCGCGCAACCGCCTGGCCGCCATGCTCAACCGCCCGCTGTACGACCTCGATCGCCTCGACGTATCGGCCACCAGCACCCTGCAGGCCGACCTGCAGTTGCAGGTCAGCCAGTACCTGAAGAACCTTTCCGACCCCGAGTTCGCCGCGCAGATCGGCCTGATCGGCGAGCGCCTGCTGACCTTGAAGACCACCGACCAGGTGCGCTACAGCTTCACCCTGTTCGAGCGCACCGCCGACGGCTCGCGGGTGCGGGTGCAGACCGACAGCACCGACCAACCCTTCGACATCAACGAAGGCAGCAAGCTGGAACTGGGCTCGACCGCCAAACTGCGGGTGCTCACCACCTACCTGGAGATCATCGCCGAGCTGCACGACAAGTACGCCGGCAAGACCCCCGCCGAGCTGAAGACGGTCGAAGTCGCCGAGCTCGACCGTATCACCCAGTGGTCGCTGGAATGGCTGGCGCAGAACAGCAAGAACCAGAGCCTGGATGCCATGCTCGACGCCGCGCTGGAGCGCAAGTATTCGGCCAATACCGGCGAAGCCTTCTTCACCGGCGGCGGCATGCATGTGTTCAACAACTTCCGCAAGGAAGACAACAGCCGCAATCCGACCCTCAAGATCGCCCTGCGCGAGTCGATCAACCTGCCGTTCATTCGCCTGATGCGTGACCTGGTGCGTTACGTGACCTACCAGCAACCGTTCAATCGCGTGCCGCTGCTCAAGGACGATTCGGACCCGCGCCGCCAGGAGTACCTGGCGCGCTTTGCCGACAAGGAAGGCACCAACTACCTGATGCGGTTCTGGAAGAAGTACCAGCGCAAGACCTCCCAGCAGCGCCTGGACACCTTCCTCGACAGCATGCGCGTGACCCCGCAGCGCCTGGCGGCGGTGCACCGTTACCTGTTCCCCGAAGCGGGGCAGGAAACCTTCAACGCCTTTGTCCGTGCGCACACCAAGGACGACAAGATCGCCCTTGGCAAGCTCACCGACGGCCGCCTGGCGGAGATGTACGAGGCCTATGGCCCCGGCAAGTACGACCTGCCGGACCAAGGCTATATCGCCAAGGTGCACCCGCTGGACCTGTGGTTGCTCGGCTATTTGCTGAAGAACCCGAGCGCCACGCTGACCGAGATGGTCAATGCCAGCCGTTTCGAGCGTCAGGAAGTCTATGGCTGGCTGTTCAAGAGCCGCCACCAGGGCGCCCGAGACAGCCGCATCCGCACCATGGTCGAGATCGAGGCCTTCACCGATATCCACCAGCGCTGGAAACGCGTGGGCTACCCCTTCGATCACCTGGTGCCGTCGCTGGCCACCGCCATCGGCAGCTCGGGCGACCGCCCGGCGGCGCTGTCCGAACTGGTCGGCATCATCCAGAACGACGGGATACGCCTGCCGACCCTGCGCATCGACACCCTGCACTTCGCCGCCGACACCCCCTATGAAACCAAGCTGGTCAGCGACCCCGACCGCGGCCAGCGGATTCTTCCGGTGGAAGTGGCCCGCGCGCTCAAGGGCGCCATGTCGCAAGTGGTCGATGCCGGTACGGCGCGGCGGATCTCCGGCAGTTTCAAGTTGCATGACGGCACGCCGCTGGTGATGGGTGGCAAGACCGGTACCGGCGACAACCGCATCGAAAGTTTCGGCGCAGGTGGCCGGCTGATCGGTTCGCGCTCGCTGAACCGAACCGCGACCTTCGTGTTCTTCCTCGGTGACAACCACTTCGGCACCCTCACGGCATTCGTGCCGGGGCGCTCCGCCGAAGCGTTCAAGTTCACCTCGGCGCTGCCCGTGCAAGTGCTCAAAGGCATGGCACCGATCCTCATGCCGTACCTGGAGCCGGGCAACCCCAACGCGTGCAATCCGCCACAGGTGGCGATGCAGCCAGCAAACCCATCGAATATTTAGATGATAATCATCCGCATTTATAGGCTTGTCTTTAGATATATCTTGAGTAATATCTTGCGATATATCTAAACGACGGAGCCTCACTCTCATGCGCGACCCTCACGCCCATGATCCCTTCGAACGCCGGCCCGGCCGCGGTGAGCGCGGCCCGCGGGTATTCGCCCCCGGCGACCTGAAACTGCTGATGCTGTCACTGCTGGCCGAACAGCCTGGCCATGGCTACGACCTGATCCGCCAGATCGAAAACCTGTTCGACGGCAGCTACACGCCAAGCCCCGGGGTGATCTACCCCACCCTCAACTTCCTCGAGGAAGCCGAGCTGATCAGCGGGCAGGTGCAGGGCAGCAAACGCCTGTACGTCATCACCGACGCCGGCCGCAACGCCCTCGTCGAACAGGCCGTGGCCCTGGACGGTGTGCGCATGCGCATCGAAGTCAGCAAGCGCGCCTTGCGTGGCCACGACCGCCCGCCCGAGATCCATGAAGCGGTCGGCAACCTGCGCCATGCCCTGCACATGCACAGCGGCCGCTGGACCCCCGAGGAAATCCAGCGGGTAGGCAACCTGCTCAACGAAACGGCCAAGGCCATTGCCTCGGGGCCGGCCGACCCCGCCACGGAGAATTCCCATGAGTGACAGCATCCACCGCGTCAACCACGAGATCCGCCAGCGCCGCCTGCAGGTGCTGCGGGTAATCGACCTGACCCCACGCATGCGCCGCATCACCTTGGGTGGCGAACAGCTGCAAGGCTTCACCAGCCTCGGCAGCGACGACCACATCAAGCTGCTGTTCGCCGAGACGGCCGAGCAACAACAGGCCATCGACGCCGGCAACCTGGGGCGCGATGGCGCTGTGCGGCCGACCATGCGTGAATACACGCCTCGGCGTATCGACCTGGTCGCCAACGAACTGGACATCGACTTCGTGCTGCACGGCGATGGCCCTGCCTCGACCTGGGCGGCACAGGCCGCACCCGGGCAGATTCTGAACATTGCCGGGCCGCGCGCCTCGATGGTGGTGCCGGATATCTTCGACAGTTATCTGCTGGTGGGTGACGAGACGGCCATCCCGGCCATCGGTCGGCGCCTTGAGGAACTGCCGGCAGGTCGCCAGGTGTTGGCGGTGATCCAGATCGAGGATGAGCAGGAGCGCCAGCCGCTGCCGAGCCAGGCGCAGGTCGAGGTGATCTGGGTGAAACGCGATGAGGATTTGTTGGCGTTGCTGCAAGGCTTGGGCCTGCCTGAAGGGAGGCTGTACAGCTGGGTAGCCCTGGAGAAATCGCTGACTCGGCAGGCCAAGGCAGTGTTGCTGGAGAAGGGTGTTTCGGAAGATGCGCTCAAGGCTGCGGCCTATTGGCGGGCTGAGGGTAGTGCGGACGACGAGTGATTTATTTCGTCTGTACCGGCCCTATCGCCGCGGTTCGTCGCCACGACAAGCCGGCTCCC
>NZ_AKJC01000368.1 GCF_000282535.1 Pseudomonas sp. GM84
GGCTTGCCCAGCCACACCAGCAGGATCAGCCCGGCAAACACCCAGGTCATCAGGGTGAAGTAATCCACGGTCGACATCATGTAGGCCTGCCGGTTGAGCATCTGTTCCAGCAACGCGTAGCTCTGCGGGTTGGCGCCACCCAATTGTTCCAGGGTATGCCGCGTCGCCGGCTCGAACTCACTGATGTGCTCGCTCAGGTAGGCGTGGTGCTGGTCGGCCCGGCGAATCCAGATCCACGTGGTCAACGACGCGGCAAAACTGCCACCCAGCGTGCGCAGGAAGGTCGCCAGCCCCGAACCGTCGGCGATCTGATGCGGCGGCAGGTCCGACAGCAGGATGCTCAAGGTCGGCATGAAGAACAGCGCCACGCCAATGCCCATGAACAACTGCACCAGGGCAATGTGCTGGAAGTCCACCTCACTGGTGAAGCCAGCCCGCATGTAGCAGCTGCCGCCAATCGCCAGGAACGCCAACCCCGCCAGCACACGCAAGTCGAAGCGGTGGGCGTACTTGCCCACGAACGGCGACATCAGCACCGGCAGCAGGCCGATCGGTGCCACCGCCAGCCCCGCCCAGGTCGCGGTGTAGCCCATCTGCGTCTGCAACCACTGCGGCAGCATCAGGTTGATGCCGAAGAACCCCGCATAACCGCCCACCAGTACCATCGTGCCGATGCGAAAGTTGCGGTGCACGAACAGCCGCAGGTTGACCACCGGATGGCGGTCGGTGAGCTCCCAGATGACGAAGATGGCCAGGAACACCACCGAAATCAGGCTGCCGATGATGATGAACGACGACTCGAACCAGTCCAGGTCATTGCCCTTGTCGAGCACCACCTGCAGCGCGCCGACGCCGACGATCAACGTCAGCAGGCCGATATAGTCCATCGGCTGGCGGCTGGTGACCACCGGTCGCGTGCGCATCTGCTGGCGCACCACGGCAGCGGCGAACAGGCCGATGGGCACGTTGATGAAGAAGATCCATGGCCAGCTGTAGCTGTCGGTGATCCAGCCGCCGAGGATCGGCCCGGCAATCGGCGCCACCACCGTGACCATCGCCAGCAAGGCCAGGGCCATGCCCCGTTTGGCCGGCGGGTAGACGGCGATCAGCAGGGTCTGGGTCATCGGGTACAACGGCCCCGCCACCACCCCCTGCAGCACACGAAAGCCCACCAGCTCCGGCATCGACTGGGCGATACCGCAAAGAAAGGAGGCCAGCACGAACAGCAGCGTGGCCCAGATGAACAGCTTGACCTCACCGAAGCGCCGGCTCAGCCAGCCGGTCAGCGGCAAGGCGATGGCGTTGCTCACCGCGAACGAAGTGATGACCCAGGTGCCCTGCTCGTAGCTCACCCCCAGGTTGCCGGAAATGGTCGGCAGCGCCACGTTGGCGATGGTGGTGTCGAGCACCTGCATGAAGGTCGCCAGCGACAGGCCTATGGTGGTCAGCAACAGGCTCGGCGGGGTGAACTGGGCCGGGGCGTTGTCGCTCATCGCTGGGCCGTCTTGCCGGAAGCGCTGTTCGCGTGGATCAACCGGGCGATCAGTTCGTCGGCCTCGACCAGCTGGCGGTCATACACCTGGGTGGTGTAGCTGGCTTGCTGCGGTGGCTGCTGGGCCAGGGCCGGGCCACTCTGGTCATGCAGGTCGACCTCGACCACGGTGGACAGGCCGATCCGCAGCGGATGGTCCTTGAGCTGATCGGCGCTCAGGTGAATGCGCACCGGTACGCGCTGGACGATCTTGATCCAGTTGCCGGTGGCATTCTGTGCCGGCAGCAGGGCAAAGGCGCTGCCGGTTCCGGCGCCCAGGCTGTCGACCGTGCCGCTGTATTTGACCTCGCTGCCGTACAGGTCGGCGCTGATGTCCACCGGCTGGCCGATGCGCATGTTGCGCAGTTGGGTTTCCTTGAAGTTGGCGTCGATCCACACCTCGTCCAGCGGGATCACTGCCATGGTCGCGGTGCCTGGCTGCAAGCGCTGGCCCAGCTGCACGGTGCGCTTGGCAACGTAGCCGGTGACCGGCGCCACCAGGGTGGTGCGGGCATGGTCGAGGTAAGCCTGGCGCAGGTCGGCGGCGGCGGCCATGACCTCGGGGTGCGAGGACACCACGGTGTCGTCGACCAGCGCAGTACTGGTATTGAGCTGTTGGCGGGCGCTGTTCACCGCCGCCTGGGCCACGGTCAGGTCATCCCGGGAATGCGAGATTTCTTCGGCGGCGATCGCACCGCTGTCGGCCAGCACCTTGCGCCGGTTGTAGTTCTGCTGGGCTTTCTGCAGCTCGGCCTGGCGGGTCTGCAACTGTGCCTTGAGCGAATCGACGTTGCTGTACAGGCCACGCACCTGGCGCACGCTGCGGGCCAGTTTGGCTTCGGCGGACTGCAGGGCGACTTCGCTGTCGGCCGGGTCGAACTGCAGCAGCACCTGGCCGGCGTGCACCAGATCGCCATCGTCGGCACCGATGCTGGTCACGGTGCCGGTCACCAGCGGCGTGATCTCTACCACGTTGCCGTTGACGTAGGCGTCGTCGGTGCTTTCGTGCCAGCGCCCGATCAGGCTGTACCAGACCCAGGTGCCCGCGCCTGCGAGCAGCACCAGCAGCAGCAGGCCAAGCAGCCAGGCCTTGCGCTTGCGCGAGGGTTGCGGCGCGTCGGGGGGAGTTGAGGTGTCTGCGGGAGTGGCCATGGGTAATACCTTGGAAAAAGCGTAACGGGTTCAACGATCGCCGAAGCGGCGAATCGTCAGGGGGTCGCCGGCGCCGATCAGGACCTTGGCCAGCAGGCCTTCGAGGGTTTTCAGCTCGTCAGGCTGCAGCACGCTGACCAGTTCGTTCATCGCCGCCGCGCCGATCTCCGGCAAACGGTCGGCCAGGCGCTGGCCCTCGGCGGTGAGGGCCAGGCGCACCTGGCGGCGGTCATCGGGGCAGCGGTTGCGCAGGATCAGGCCCTTGTGCTCGAGGCGGTCGAGCATGCGGGTCATCGAACCGCTGTCCAGGCCCAGGTAGCGGCAGAGTTCGGCCGGGGTATCCACCTGGTACTGGGTGACGATGATCAGCACCTTGAACTGCGCGGCGGTGACGCCCTCGGATTCGAGGTGCCAGTCGAGAATGCGGTCCTTGAGGATCGCCGCGCGGCCCAAGAGCATGCCGATGGCGCAGGTCTGGAAGTTTTCCGGGGTGAAATGGGACATCGGCGTGGGCTCGGGCAATTGTTTAAAAATATTACTGCCTAGGCAGTGAATGTCAAAGCTTTGATTAGGGGGCTATGTAAAATTTCATGGGATGAGCTGTGGAAGCGGGCTTGTCCCGCGAAGCAGGCAGCGCGGTGGATGGCACCGGCTTCGCCGGTGTTCGCGG
>NZ_AKJC01000369.1 GCF_000282535.1 Pseudomonas sp. GM84
CCAGCCGCTGGCTGAAGAATCAGTTCGTGATTCGCATGCACCATCGACTCAGCGATGCCGCGCTGTATGAAATTCAGGAGTCCTTCGCCGATTTGCGCCTGAGCGGCAAGTATCACCAGCAGGCAGACAGTGGTGCAGAGCATGAGGTGGGTAATTACAGCCACCTGACCCGCCTGACCTTTGCCTTCAATGGCCGCGATCAGGGTCGCCTGCGTGAGCTGGTGGATTTCATCAATCTGCCGGAGAACTGGGCAAAGCCACAGCCGATGCATACCACGCAGCGAGCGCGGGAGGCGTTGAAGGTTAGCTAGGGTCTTTCGTAACCAATGTAGGAGCGGCCTTTCGCGACACAAGGCCGCTCCTACTAGTCGTACAAATCCCGGCCGCTGAGCAGGCGGCCGATCATGTCCATGGGAAACCCACGGTAGGCGAGAAATCGACTCTGCTGGGCACGGCTGCGGGGGTCTTGCGGGCGTTGGCCGGCAAATTTTCGCTGCCAGGCCTCCTGTAACCGTTCCACCCAGTCCACACCACTGTCACGCAGTGCCTGGTCGATGTCGCCACGGTTCAGGCCACGCTGGCTCAGCTCCTCGCGAATGCGCGCGGGGCCATAGCCGGCGTTGGAACGGTATCGAATGAAACTCTCAAGATAGCGGGCTTCGCTAAGCAGCCCTTCTTCGGTGAGCCGATCGAGCTCTGGCTCGATCAGCTCATCCGAAGCGCCGCGCTGACGCAGTTTGCGCGTCAGCTCGACGCGACCATGCTCGCGGCGCGCGAGCAGGTCCATGGCTGTCCGCCGAACGGCGACGGGGGTGTCGAGGACGACGGACATACAGGTACTCTACAAACGCTGATCAGTAACCGGCGTCGGCATCAGCCATGTCGCCGGCATCGGCTTCAGCGGCAGCGGCCTTGCCGGCAGCAGCAACGGCACCCGTGTTGAGCAGCTTCTCGCGGATCTGCTTCTCGATCTCTGCACCGATGGCCGGATTCTCTTGCAGGTACTTGGCGGCGTTGGCCTTGCCCTGACCGATCTTGTTGCCTTGGTAGCTGTACCAGGCACCGGACTTCTCCACCAACCCTTGGGATACGCCCAGGTCGATGATTTCGCCGTTACGGTAGATACCCTTGCCGTAGAGGATCTGGAACTCGGCCTGACGGAACGGTGGCGAAACCTTGTTCTTGACGATCTTGACGCGGGTTTCGCTGCCAACCACTTCGTCGCCTTCCTTCACCGCGCCGGTACGACGGATGTCCAGACGCACCGAGGCGTAGAACTTCAGGGCGTTACCACCGGTAGTGGTTTCCGGGCTGCCGAACATCACACCGATCTTCATACGGATCTGGTTGATGAAGATAACCAGGCAGTTGGCGTTCTTGATGTTACCGGTGATCTTGCGCAGGGCCTGGGACATCAGACGGGCTTGCAGGCCGACGTGCATGTCACCCATCTCGCCTTCGATTTCGGCTTTGGGTACCAGGGCCGCCACGGAGTCGACGATGATCACGTCAACCGCGTTGGAACGCACCAGCATGTCGGTGATTTCCAGGGCCTGCTCACCGGTGTCCGGCTGCGAGACCAGCAGGTCGTCGACGTTGACGCCCAGCTTGCCGGCATATTCAGGGTCGAGCGCGTGCTCGGCGTCGACGAAGGCGCAGGTGGCGCCGTTCTTCTGGGCCTCGGCGATGACCGACAGGGTCAGGGTGGTCTTACCCGACGATTCTGGGCCATAAATTTCGACGATACGACCTTTTGGCAGGCCGCCAATGCCGAGGGCAATGTCCAGGCCCAGCGAGCCAGTGGAAATGGCCGGGATACCCTGACGCTCGTGATCGCCCATGCGCATGACAGCGCCTTTGCCGAATTGGCGTTCGATCTGACCCAGGGCCGCAGCCAAGGCGCGCTTCTTGTTGTCGTCCATTGAAATCCTCACGTGTTCGACTTGGCCCTGACGGCCGGAATACCTGTATAAGTAGCCAGTATTATTCCACAGGCAAGCGCTTGAGCAAACCCCTGTCGTCGAATTACTCGGCGCCAAGCTGTAACAAGCCGTCTAACGCGGCGATCACCGTCTGTCGGCGCACACTTTCGCGGTCGCCGTCGAAGTGGCGCCGCTCACTGAACACGCGATCGCCATCGGCCCAGGCCAGCCAAACGGTGCCCACCGGCTTTGCTGGCGAACCGCCATCGGGTCCGGCGATGCCACTGACAGCGACTGCAAAGCGGGCACTGCTGGCGGCCTGGGCACCACGAACCATGGCTTCGACCACCTCCTGGCTCACTGCACCGACCTCGATGAACAGCGCCTCGGGCACATTGAGCTGGCGGGTTTTCTGGGCATTGGAATAGGTGACGTAACCCGCTTCGAACCAGGCCGAACTGCCAGGCACGCGAGTAATGGCCTCGGCGATGCCGCCGCCGGTACAGGATTCGGCGGTGGTCACCTGGGCGTTGAAGCGGCGCAGGTGTTCGCCCAAGCGGGTGGAGAGAACGGTGATTGGGTCCATGGTGGGCTCCTTCGGGATTACGGGACACCGTAGCATTTGGCGAAGGGTAGCGGGATATGTCCCTAGGCATATCTGGGAGTGGAAGGCCCTAGGGTGCATGCCTTGAACTCTGTAGTGCCGTTGAAATCGAGCGCCGCCCGCGCGGCGCATCGCGGATGAATCCGCTCCTACATTTGTTGCAACGTGCCACGGT
>NZ_AKJC01000370.1 GCF_000282535.1 Pseudomonas sp. GM84
CGGCTTGCCGGCGATGGGGCGGCGACTTACTCGTCGTCGTCGAAGTTGTACATGCCCGGCGCCAGGTTCTCGAAGCGGGTGTACTTGCCGATGAACGCCAGGCGGATGAAGCCGATGGGGCCGTTACGCTGCTTGCCGATGATGATTTCGGCAATGCCCTTGTGCTCGGTCTCCGGGTGATACACCTCATCCCGGTAAACGAACATGATCACGTCGGCGTCCTGCTCGATTGCACCGGATTCACGCAAGTCGGAGTTCACCGGGCGCTTGTTCGGCCGCTGTTCGAGGGAGCGGTTGAGCTGCGACAGGGCGATGACCGGGCAGTTGAATTCCTTGGCCAGGGCCTTGAGCGAGCGGGAGATCTCGGAAATCTCGTTGGTGCGGTTGTCACCGGCCGAACCCGGGATCTGCATCAGCTGCAGGTAGTCGACCATGATCATGCCGATCTCGCCGTGCTCACGGGCCAGGCGGCGGGTACGCGCACGCATTTCCGAGGGGCTGATGCCGGCGGTATCGTCGATGAACAGCTTGCGGTCGTTGAGCAGATTGACCGCCGAGGTCAGGCGCGGCCAGTCATCGTCGTCCAGCTGACCGGAACGCACCTTGGTCTGGTCGATACGGCCCAGCGACGAGAGCATACGCATGATCAGCGATTCACCTGGCATCTCGAGGGAGAACACCAGCACCGCCTTGTCGGTGCGCAGCACGGCGTTTTCCACCAGGTTCATGGCGAAGGTGGTCTTGCCCATCGACGGACGGCCGGCAACGATGATCAGGTCGGCTGCCTGCAGGCCGCTGGTCTTCTCGTCCAGGTCGGTGTAGCCGGTGGAGACACCGGTGATGTCGCTGTCGGAGTTGAACAGCGTGTCGATGCGGTCGATGGCCTTGGTCAACAGCTCGTTGACGCCCACCGGGCCGCCGGTCTTCGGCCGCGCCTCGGCGATCTGGAAGATCTGTCGCTCGGCGTCGTCGAGGATCTCTTCGGCGTTGCGCCCTTGCGGGTTGAAGGCGTTGTCGGCGATGTCGGTACTGATGCTGATCAGCTGGCGCAACGTGGCCCGCTCGCGAATGATCGCGGCGTAGGCCTTGATGTTGGCCACCGACGGCGTGTTCTTGGCAAGCTCAGCCAGGTAGGCCAGGCCACCGACCTGGGTCGACAGGCCTTCCTTGTCCAGCTGCTCGTGCAGCGTCACCACGTCGAACGGCTGGTTGGCGTCCGCCAGCTTGTGCACGGCACGGAAGATCAGGCGGTGGTCATGCCGGTAGAAATCACCATCCGACACCTGATCCAGCACCCGCTCCCAGGCATTGTTGTCCAGCATCAGGCCACCGAGCACGGCCTGTTCGGCCTCGATGGAATGCGGCGGCACCTTCAGGGCAGCGGTTTGCAGGTCGAGTTGTTCGGGGTTGGTAATCTCGTTCATGGCCACGAAAGAATTCTGGAGGATGAAAAAGACAAAGGGCACGGCCTGTTAAAAACAGGACCGTGCCCGATGTTAACCGGCGAACCCGCTTGGGGCTAGCCAGTCAGCGCAGCTTAGGCAGCTACGACGACCACGCGTACGGTGGCTTCAACGTCGCTGTGCAGGTGCACGGCTACGTCGTATTCGCCAACCTGACGGATGGTGCCGTTCGGCAGACGAACTTCAGCCTTGGCCACTTCAACGCCGGAGGCGGTCAGGGCGTCAGCGATGTCGTGGGTGCCGATCGAACCGAACAGCTTGCCTTCGTCGCCAGCGGTGGCAGTGATGGTCACTTCCAGCTCGGCCAGTTGGGCAGCACGGCTTTCAGCCGAAGCTTTACGGTCAGCAGCTGCTTTTTCCAGCTCGGCGCGACGCTCTTCGAACGCAGCCAGGTTGGCGGCGTTGGCAACGGTGGCCTTGCCGAATGGCAGCAGGAAGTTACGGCCGTAACCAGCCTTAACCTTAACTTTGTCGCCCAGGTTGCCCAGGTTAGCGACTTTTTCCAGCAGGATCAGTTCCATTTGGTAAAACCTCTTAACTTTTAACCTTCACCGTTCGCGGAGTCTTTCCCCGGGGGGGACTTGCGACCGCGAAAATCAATCAGGCTGTCGACAATGGCCAAAACCATCAGTAACGGATAAATCAGCTGCATGATCAGCGGCAACGTCACGTACATGCCCACCAGCCAGAACCCGGCCAGTCGCCCCTGTGCCACCAGCCCATGCATCAAGGCGATGCCGGCCAGGACCAGAACCAGGCTGGACGCCGATGCCAGGATGATGAACTGCGGCCCGATAAACGGAGCCACCACCATCACTGCCACCAAGACCGCCATGGTCTGTTTCGGCAGCTTCAGGGCGCGAAATTCGCGACCGAAGCCTCCAGGGTTGTACAACGCTGCCTGCCAATAGCGCGCCAGCACCAGGGCCAGCACACTGAACAATTGCACTGTCACGGCTGTGGAAGCGACCAGCACAGGGCGGATCAGCTCACCGGAGAGCACGGGTTGCCCCTCGATTTGCGGCATGGCTTCGGCAAACGCCTTGGCCAGCACATCGAAGGTCTGTGCCAGCGCCAGGTCGAGCACGTGGCTGAAAACCACGGCGAACACGGCACTGACCACCAGCACTCGGCTCCAGGGATGCTCGGCACGCAACATGGCGGCCAGGCCCAGGCCACCCGCGATCACCAAAAAGGTGATGGGATCGCCCATGAACCACACGGCCAGCCCGGCCAGCAGGCCGCCGGCGATGACCGTTGAAGCATCCTTGAACCCACGCCGCAGCAGCACAAGGCTGCCGGCAGCGGCACTCAACCAGAACAGCAGCGGCAGTACCGCGCTGATGACCACCACCAGGGTGGCCTGCACACGACCGCGCATGATGAAACTTGCTAACGCTCGCATGCTAATCCCTTACTGCTTGTCGACGACCCGGTCTCAGCGGCCGTGGCTGTCGGTGTAGGGCAGCAGGGCCAGGAAGCGGGCGCGCTTGATAGCGGTAGCCAGCTGACGCTGATAACGAGCTTTGGTACCGGTGATACGGCTTGGAACGATCTTGCCGGTTTCGGATACGTAAGCTTTCAGGGTGTTGAGATCTTTGAAGTCGATCTCTTTCACGTCTTCAGCAGTGAAGCGGCAGAATTTACGACGACGGAAGAAACGTGCCATTTAATAGGCTCCTCTAAAGGTCCGTGGATTACTCGTCAGCGTTATCGCTGGAGTCGCTGTCATTGCTGTCGTCGCCTTCGGCGGAGTCAGCATGCTCAGGACGCTCACGACGCTCACGGCGCTCGCTGCGGTTCTCTTCAGCCTTCAGCATCTCGGACTGGCCGGTAACGGCTTCGTCGCGACGGATGACCAGGTTACGGATAACGGCATCGTTGTAGCGGAAGTTGTCTTCCAGCTCGGCCAGGGCCTTGCCGGTGCACTCAACGTTCAGCATCACGTAGTGAGCCTTGTGAACATTGTTGATTGCGTAGGCCAGTTGACGACGGCCCCAGTCTTCCAGGCGGTGGATCTTGCCGCCGTCTTCTTCGATCAGCTTGGTGTAACGCTCAACCATGCCGCCGACTTGCTCGCTCTGGTCCGGGTGAACCAGGAAGATGATTTCGTAATGACGCATGAATGCTCCTTACGGGTTAGTAGTCTGCCAGGATATCTAGTCAGACAAGGAGTGAATGACACTGTATGTCTTGCCATGGAGGGGAGGCACATGCGCGCCTGCCAGCTCGGCAAGGGGCGCAATTGTAGAGAAGGCAGGACGCACAAGCAAGGTGATTGGCGAATATTTGAACAGCCGGAAACACTTTATGGCTGTTCCGGCCCGATCGCCGGCAAGCCGGCTCCCACAGGGTTACCACTGGCCTTGCGGACGGCAGGGTATCTGTGGGAGCCGGCTTGCC
>NZ_AKJC01000371.1 GCF_000282535.1 Pseudomonas sp. GM84
GCCGGCGATTGGCCGGTCCAGCCTGAGGGTGTCTATGATTACTGAGGACTCTCTCAGGAAATTCGCCCAATGACCCTGATCAGCCGTGAACCCTGGTGGCTAGTGCCCCCCAAGCCCGGGCAGAAGGAGCAGGACCTGCACTGGGGCTACCTCGAAATCTACACCGACGGCCGCACCGTGTTCGTCGACCAGCGCCCCAGTGACCGGGAGCTGGCCGCGCGCAAGAGCTGTCGCAACTTCCCCGAGCCGGATCACTGACCGGCTCAACCTTCCAGTTCGGCCAGGCGCGCTTCCAGTGCTGCGATGCGTGCTTCCAGGGCCTCGATCCGTTCTTCCGAAACACTGCTGCCGCTGCTGCGCGCGCCGCCTTCCTGTTGCCGCGCGGCAAGGATCGCCTCGATTTCCGCCGGGTCGCCCAGCGCGTGGCAGTAGCGGTCTTCGCGCTGGCCGGCCTGACGCGGCAGGTGCACGGCCAGGCCGCGCGAAATCAGGCGTTCCAGTTGGTGCTGGATCTGTTCGGTGTCGTCGAAGTCGTGCAGGCGGTTGCTGCGGGTCAGCAGCTCGTTGAGGGTTTGCGGGCCGCGCAGGAACATCAAGCCCATGAGCACCAGCTGTGCCGGTACCAGCTCCAGGGCCTTGTCCACCCGCTGTTCCCAGCGGTCGGCACGGCTGCCCATCTGCAGGCGGGTCATCTGCTGGCCTTCGAGGGCGCGCAGGGCCTGGCCAACCTGGCCTTGGCTGAGGTTCATGACGGGCTCGCGGCTGGTTTTCTGGTTGCAGGCCAGGACCAGGGCATTGAGGGTCAGCGGGTAGCTTTCCGGGCTGGTGGCTTGCTTTTCGATCAGCGAGCCGAGAATTCGGATCTCGGTGCTGCTGAAGCGGCCTTCGCCTGCGGTTTCGTGTTCTGACATGGCCCTGTCTCATTGCTGGGGAAAGGCCACTAGCGTAGGTAAAGCGCTTGGCTTAAGCAATCACCGGCCTTATCGCCGGCAAGCCGGC
>NZ_AKJC01000372.1 GCF_000282535.1 Pseudomonas sp. GM84
CGGCGGCATGGGCCAGCGGCCGCCACAGGCCCAGGCCCGCGAGCGTGGCAGCGGCGCCCAGGCCTTTGACGAAGGTACGGCGGGAAGTGGTGGGCAACATGGCGTGGCCTCTTGCGGGAGAGCCACGATCGTCGCCTGTTGCGCCTGTCAGCCAGCTGAGGCGGGGATTACAGCCTCGTCAGGCAGCGCCGGTTGCTCGTGGCCGAGGTCGCGCATCAGCAAGCCGTAATCCAGCGAGACCTGCTCGGGGATCGGCAGGTACACCACATGGCCGTCGCCAGGCGCCACGTCGATGGCCTGCTGCTGGCGATTGCACAACTGGTGCAGGTCGAAGTGGTAGTTGCCGCGCGGGGTCATCAACTCCAGGTGGTCGCCCACGGCGAAACGGTTCTTCACCTTGACCTCCGCCAGGCCGTCCACCCGCGCACCGGTCAGCTCGCCGACGAATTGCTGGCGCTCGGAGAGCGAATTTCCGCGCAGGTAGTTCTGGTATTCGTCATGCACATGCCGGCGCAGGAACCCTTCGGTGTAGCCGCGCTGGGCCAAGGACTCGAGGTTGTCCATCAGGGCCATGTCGAATGGTCGCCCGGCCGCCGCATCGTCGATGGCCTGGCGGTACGACTGCACCGCGCGGGCGCAGTAGAAGTGCGACTTGGTGCGGCCCTCGATCTTCAGCGAATGCACGCCCATGGCCGCCAGCCGTTCGACGTGCTGGATGGCGCGCAGGTCCTTGGCGTTCATGATGTAGGTGCCGTGCTCGTCTTCGAAGGCGGGCAGTTCGGTGCCAGGGCGGTTGCTTTCCTGCAGCAGGAACACCTGCTCGGTCGGCGCGCCCAGACCCAGGGTAGGCTGCACTTCGTGAACGATGTCGCCGGTGGCATTTTCGGTGGCTGGCGTGGCTTGGTATTTCCAGCGGCACGCATTGGTGCAAGTGCCCTGGTTGGCGTCACGCTTGTTCAGATAGCCCGACAGCAGGCAACGGCCGGAATAGGCCATGCACAGGGCGCCATGAACGAACACCTCCAGCTCCATGTCCGGCACCTGCTGGCGAATCTCCTCGATTTCCTCCAGTGACAGCTCCCGGGACAGGATCACCCGGCTCAGGCCCAGACCCTGCCAGAACTGCACGCTGGCCCAGTTCACCGTATTGGCCTGCACCGACAGGTGCACGGGCATGTGCGGGAAGTGCTGACGCACCAGCATGATCAGGCCGGGGTCGGACATGATCAGGGCGTCGGGGGCCATTGCGACTACGGGCGCCAGGTCCTTGAGGAATGTCTTGAGCTTGGCGTTGTGCGGCGCGATGTTGACCACCACGTAGAAACGCTTGCCCAGGGCATGCGCCTCGGCGATCCCCAGGGCCAGGTTGGCGTGGTCGAATTCGTTGTTGCGTACCCGCAGGCTGTAGCGCGGCTGGCCGGCATAGACAGCGTCGGCGCCGTAGGCGAAGGCGTAGCGCATGGTCTTTAGCGTGCCGGCAGGAGCCAGCAGTTCGGGCTTGGCGATCGGGTTCATGGGCGCACCGGGGCAAAAGTCGCGGATCCTAGGGTGTGACCGGGGGCGGCGTATTGATTTGAATCAAGGGTCGGGTGGCACTTTTCCCATGATGGCCTGCACTAATGTTCAGGACACTGAAGGAGCCGCCATGAAAGCAACCGCGCTGCAGAACAAAGCCCTGGCCGCACTTCTGGCCTTGGTCACCTTCGCCTTCCTGTGGATTCTGCTGCCGTACTACGGCGCGATCTTCTGGGCGGTGATCCTCGGCATCCTGTTCGCGCCGTTGCAACGCAACCTGCTGATACGTTTTGGCCGACGCCGCAACCTCGCTGCTGCTACCACCCTGCTGGTGTGCCTGGTGGTGGCCATTCTGCCGGTCATCATCACCAGCGCGCTGCTGGTGCAGGAGGGCGCCAGTCTGTACCAGCGTATCGAGAGCGGGCAGCTGGACATCGCCGGTTACGTGGAGCGTGGCAAGGACATGCTGCCAGCCTTCGCCCAGCATGGCCTGGACAGCCTCGGCATGGGCAACCTCGAAGGCCTGCGCGACAAGATCACCAAGTGGGCCACGCAAGGCAGTCAGGTGCTGGCGACTCAGGCTTACAGTTTCGGCCAGGGGACGTTCGAGTTCCTGGTGAGCTTCGGCATCATGCTCTACCTGCTGTTCTTCTTTCTACGCGAAGGTCCTGAGGTGGCTCGCCAGGTGCGCCTTGCCGTGCCATTGCCCGAGCACCAGAAGCGCAAGCTGCAACTGAAGTTCAACCGGGTGGTGCGGGCCACGGTAAAAGGCAATGTGCTGGTGGCCATCACCCAAGGGGCGCTGGGCGGCTTGATCTTCTGGGTGCTGGACATCCCCAGCGCACTGGTCTGGGCGGTGCTGATGGCGTTCCTGTCACTGCTGCCAGCCGTGGGCGCCGGCATCATCTGGGCGCCAGTGGCGGCCTACTTCCTGCTGACCGGGGCGATGCTGCAGGGGATCATCCTGACGGCGTTTGGCGTGCTGGTGATCGGCCTGGTGGACAACGTGCTGCGGCCGATCCTGGTGGGCAAGGACACCCGGATGCCCGATTACATGATCCTGGTGTCCACCTTGGGTGGGCTGGCGGTGTTCGGGCTCAATGGCTTCGTGATCGGGCCGCTGATCGCGGCCTTGTTCATGTCGAGCTGGGCGATTTTTGCATCGACCAAGCCGCAGGTGCAGTTGCCTCAATAGGGGCTGCTGCGCACCCCAATCGCCGGCAAGCCGGCTCCCACAGGTACACCACAGCATTCAAAGCTTGTGCTGTACCTGTGGCAGCAACTGTCTTGCTCAATGTCTAAAAGCTGGCGCGACTCCTGTGGGAGCGGGCTTGTCCCGCGAACACCGGCGAAGC
>NZ_AKJC01000373.1 GCF_000282535.1 Pseudomonas sp. GM84
GGCCAGGCCCCTGCCGAAGCGGCTACCGCGGCAGACGAGCAGCCGGCACCAAGCGTCAGTTTGCCCGCCTTCAGTGAGGTGGCGCAGTTGCGTCAAGCCAAGGGCATTGCTGCCGAGCAGCTGGCGCGCAATGTCGGCGTCAGCCCGGCCTACCTGGCCATGATCGAATCCGGCGAACGCCAGCCGGATGCGGCGATCCGCCGGGCCCTGGCCTGGCACCTGGGCGTCACCGGCTGGAGCGAACCGTCATGAGCCAGGTCAGGATCAGCCGCCAGCACTGGCAAAGCCTGCTGGACGAGCTTGACCTGGCCCGTCGTCAACGTCATTTGCTGACATACCGAGCGCTGATCGAGCGCTTGCAATTGCCCAGCCCCGCCATGCAGACGCTGACGGCCGCGCTTGAATACCTGGCCGTGCTCGATGCCCGTGCCGAGCAGCCGCTGCGCAGCTCGCTGGTGATCAGCCAGGGCGCCAGCCGCCTGCCGCGCACGGGTTTCTTCGAGTGCGTGGAACGCCTTGGGCGCTTTTCCGGGCCGGTGGATGGCATGGAAGCGGCGTCCTGGCATGCCTCTGAAGTGGTCAGGGTGTTCGAGTACAGTTATCCCGAAATTGCCTGAGCCCCTGGGGGCCCGGCTTTGGTTTTCTATCGCTCATGAGATCGAGCGCCGCCCGCGCGGCGCATCGCGAGCAAGCTCGCTCCTACATTTGTTGCAACGTGCCACGGTCTGTCAGGCCATGGTTGTCCGCTT
>NZ_AKJC01000374.1 GCF_000282535.1 Pseudomonas sp. GM84
ACCGTGGTCAACGTGGCCGATAGTGCCGACGTTAACGTGAGGTAGGGAACGATCAAACTTTTCCTTAGCCATCGATACAATCCTCCGCAGAAGAAATAGTCTTGCGCTGATAAAACAAAGGCAGATATTTTCATATCTGCCTTGTTTATATGGAGCTCTTGAGCGGACTTGAACCGCTGACCTCACCCTTACCAAGGGTGTGCTCTACCAACTGAGCTACAAGAGCGAAACACATTGTGCAAAATCCGGCAAACTTGGAGCGGGTAGCGGGAATCGAACCCGCATCATCAGCTTGGAAGGCTGAGGTTCTACCACTAAACTATACCCGCGGAGCTTGCGGCTCTCGCTAAAACTGGTGGAGGGAGAAGGATTCGAACCTTCGAAGCTCTCGCAACGGATTTACAGTCCGTCCCCTTTGACCGCTCGGGAATCCCTCCAGATGTGGCCGGCATTCTATTTGTCTGCCGTCCTAGTGTCAAGCTTTTTTTCAAATTTTTTCAATCAAATCTGAAACTTAGCTGCTTTGACACTGCTTCCAGTTCTGCCACCTAAGTGGTGTTCCCTGTGAAGCGGGCGCCATTCTATCAAGCTATTCGCCAGTTGCAATACCCTGGCAGAAAATAATTTTATGTTTTAAGTCTTTGAAATCATTGGAAAGAGAGCCGAGGACGGTTTGGTCCAGTAAACGCTCGCTTTGCGGGGCGATTTTCAGCCATACACCGTCGGCGCCAGGCAGCTGGCCTGCAACCGGCGAAGCGCTGATATCCAGGCTCAACAGACGCTGACGCAGGGCATCAAGCTGCTCACGCCCTGCGAAGCCGCCCACCACCAGACATTCATCACGGCGACGGGCCGGCTCGGCCCCACCTGTTTCGCGCAACAGGCGGATTTCCTGCTGGCTTCCTTTATAGAGTGACAGCGGGGCGACATCCTTGGCCTTCAGCGGGGCTTCCTGTTGGTACCAGATGTAATAGAAGACATTGAGCACCAGCAACAGCAGAAACAACCAACGCATAAGCACCTCAGTCCAGTGGGCAGGCCATTGCCAGGCCAACGAATACCAGGTCGGGAACCACGCGTGCCTGTGGTACGGCATCACGCACCAAGGGCGCATCGCCCCCGGTAAGGAACACGGCGAAATCTTCTCCCCACAGCGCACGCGCCTGCTCAAGCTGAGCACAAGCAAAACCTTGCAACATCAGTACACAGCCTCGCTCCACGGCTTCAACGGTGGAGCGCCCGGGAGCGAGACTGGCCAATGCCCGCTCGGCCGAAGCATCGTCATAGCGGATACGCCGGGTATGTGTGCGCAACTGGCTACGCATCAGCGGCATGCCGGGGCAAATGTAACCGCCCAGGTGCTCGCCATCGGCAGCAATGAAGTCGGCCTTGGCGGCCGTACCCAAGTCGATCACCAGGCAAGCACCCTTGGACAGGTGGAACGCCCCCAAGGCAGCCAACCAACGATCCATCCCCAGGCGCTGGTAATCTTCGTAGCCATTGCGCACCCCAGCCATTGCCTGCGCTGGCTGCGCAACCTGGGCGGCAACACCGAAGGCCTGGGCAATCAATGCACAGAGCGCTGACGTCTCTTCTTCGCTGCGCACGCTGACGATGCGGCAAGCGGACAACCGCACCGACGTCAAGGCACTCACCTGAGCGAGCAGCGCCTGGTCCGAATCGACAATGCCGCCGCCCACGATGGTGGCGTCGGCAGTGTGAATCACCCGCCACTTGATGAAGCTGTTACCGCAATCGAGCTCAAGAATCATCACGCAACCTCAAACTGAGCTCTCCGCCACTGAAGCTCTTTTCAACACCTTCGACTTCAAGACGCAAGCCGCCCTGCCCGTCTACACCCAGCACCACACCATCGATGCGCGTGCTGCCGGCGATAAGCGATACGTTACACCCCTGCCAGAGATGCGCCTGCTCCCATTCTTCCTGGAAAGCGGCAAAACCATAACGGCGATGGCGTGTCAGTTCGTGCTGCAGTTGCTGGCTGAGCATCGCGACAAGGCGATTGCGATCAATTGCCGCACCGGTTTCACGTCGCATCGAGGTCCACGCCTGGTCGACATGCTCGTTGGCCTGCATATTCACATTGATGCCCACCCCTAGCACGACATGGCAGACGTCAGCCGGATCCCCGACCAGCTCAAGGAGGATGCCAGTTACCTTGCGCCCGCGTACAAGCACATCGTTTGGCCACTTCAGTCCTACATCCTTTACGCCGAAAGACTGCAGTGTGCGCATAACCGCCAAGCCCACCACCAGGCTCAAGCCTTCTAGCTGACGCATGCCACCGTCGATTCGCAATACCAGGCTGTAGTAAAGGTTTTCGCCGAAAGGGCTCACCCACTGCCGGCCGCGGCGCCCGCGCCCGGCGCTTTGGCGCTCGGCCAGCACCAGGAAAGGCGCCACCTGACCAAGGCCAGCAAGCCTCAGGCCTTCCGCATTGGTCGAATCAATGCTTTCGTGGATAAAAACGGGCCACTGCTCGCCCTCGGCGAACTCGGCGATAGCCTGCGCATCGAGCAAAGCCAGGGGAGCCGCGAGCTGGTAACCGCGCCCGCGAACCTTGTGAATGGTGAGGTTCAGCTCACTCTCCAGGTGCTGCAGCTGCTTCCAGACAGCGCTGCGACTTACACCGAGGGCTGCCCCCAAGGCTTCACCGGAATGGAACCGGCCATCCTTGAGGAGATTCAACAACTTCAGCATGCCAGTCTCGACTTGGAATAAGGCTGGCATGATAGCTATGGGTAGTGGGCTTGCATAGGAAAAGGGCATCCCGGAAAGGCTCCGGATGGCCTGATTTAATACGCAGAAAAGACAAAACCCCTACCTGCTTGCGCAGATAGGGGTTTTGCGAAATGAATCTTGACGATGACCTACTCTCACATGGGGAAACCCCACACTACCATCG
>NZ_AKJC01000375.1 GCF_000282535.1 Pseudomonas sp. GM84
GGCTACCCGCCGAACCTGCAGGTACTGGTGGACGGTGTGCGCGACGTGCGCAGCGCCAAAGGGGCCAAGTTCTATTTCCTGCGGCGCATCCCTCGCGACCCGCTGGTGGCGGTCAAGGGCGATGACGAAGGTGGCTGGGGCCTGCGCGCCTACGCCAGCAGCCCGGACAACCCGCGCGAAGGCGAAGACGTGTTCGATGTGTATTCCAAAGCCCGTGGCAAAGGGCTCAACAACATCCCCTACGGGCAATGGTGACGGCCATGAAACGCAGCCGAGGCTTCACCCTGATCGAACTGCTGGTGGTCATGGCGATCATCGCCACGCTGATGACCATCGCCATGCCGCGCTACTTCAACAGCCTGGAGAGCTCCCGCGAAGCCACCCTGCGCCAGAGCCTGGCGGTGCTGCGTGAGTCCCTGGACCACTACTACGGCGACACCGGTCACTACCCCGACTCGCTGGAGCAACTGGTGGAGCAGCGCTACCTGCGCAACACCCCGGTCGACCCGATCACCGAGCGCAGCGATGCCTGGCAGCTGGTGCCACCGCCCGAAGGCGTGGCCGGTGGCGTGGCCGATATCAAGAGCGGTGCTACAGGGAGGGCGCGTGATGGCAGCCTCTTCGCTGAGTGGTAAGGCCTGCGCCGGCTTCACCTACCTGGGCGTGCTGTTGCTGATCGCGGTCAGCTCGGTGGCCCTGGCCGCCAGCGGCACCCTCTGGTCCACCGTCTCCCAGCGCGAGCAGGAGCGCCAGCTGCTGTGGGTGGGCGGCCAGTATGCCCAGGCGCTGCGCAGCTACTACCGCGCATCCCCAGGTCTGGCCCAGTACCCGCAAGAGCTGGCCGACCTGCTTGAAGACAACCGCTTCCCTCAGGCCCAGCGGCACATCCGCAGGCTGTACCCGGACCCGATCACCGGCAGCGACGACTGGGGCCTGCTGCGTTCGATCGACGGCCGTATCACCGGCGTGCACAGCCGCTCCGACGCTACCCCGTTCAAACGCAGTGGCTTCGACACCCAGTGGTCCGGGTTCGAAGGGCTGGAGCACTACAGCGACTGGCAGTTCGTCGCCGAGCAAGCCTTCAACGAAAGCGCCAGCGGCGCGCAACCCCATACCGGCGCGGGAGACACGCCATGAAAGGACTCAACGTTTTTTGCCTGAGCATGGGCCTGCTGCTGGCCGCCGGCGTACCCGGCGTGGCGCACGCCGACGCCGAAGACGAGATGAAGGGTTTTATCGTCGACAACACCATCTCGCACATCGGCCACGACTTTTACTACCACTTCGCCGACCGTCTGCGCGCCACCAGCCGCCTGGATTTCAACCTGGTGGTGCGCGAACGCCCGGATGCACGCTGGGGGAGCCTGGTGACCGTGGAGTTCGAACGCGACGTGCTGTACCGCCGCTTTCTGCCGCCCAATGTCACCCAATTAAAAGAAGAGGCCATCGCGGCCGCCGACCTGGTCAGGCAAGAAGTCGTGCAGCGCAAGCTGCAGCGCCTGCTCCAGGACACCACTGATCTGGAGAGGGATGAGCTATGAACACTCGCATTGCGCAAAGTATCGCGGCTTGCCTGCTGGCCAGCGCCTTCGCCGCCCAGGCCACCGAGCTTGTGTACACCCCGGTCAACCCGGCGTTCGGTGGCAACCCGCTGAACGGCACCTGGTTGCTGAACAACGCCCAGGCGCAGAACGACTATGACGACCCGGACCTCAAGGACCGCACCTCGTCGCTGGCCGGTACCACTGCCCTGGAGCGCTTCAGCAACCAGTTGGAGTCGCGGATGTTGTCGCAGTTGCTGGACAACATCAGCAATGGCCAGACCGGGAGCATGGCCACCGACTCGTTCCTGATCGATGTGATCGACGACTCCGGGGCCTTGAGCATCCAGGTCACCGACCGCGCCACTGGCGAAGTTTCAGTCATCGAGGTCAGCGGCCTGAACCCCTGAGAGGGACAGGATCGTCATTTGGGGAGAGCGCACCATGAAACGTCTGCTGAGCACTTTACTGATACTGGCCACCCTGCAAGGTTGTGCGGGTTTCCTGCGCGAGCCGATGTCGGCCGAGCAGGATACCGGCACGCCGACCCTGACGCCGCGGGCATCGACTTACTACGACCTGATCAACATGCCGCGGCCCAAGGGGCGGCTGATGGCGGTGGTGTATGGCTTCCGCGACCAGACCGGGCAATACAAGCCGACCCCGGCCAGTTCTTTCTCCACCAGCGTCACCCAGGGGGCGGCGAGCATGCTGATGGATGCCCTGAGTGCCAGTGGCTGGTTCGTGGTGCTGGAGCGTGAAGGCCTGCAGAACCTGCTGACCGAGCGCAAGATCATCCGTGCCTCGCAGAAGAAGCCGGACGTTGCGGAGAACATCATGGGCGAGCTGCCACCGCTGCAGGCCGCCAACCTGATGCTGGAGGGCGGCATCATCGCCTACGACACCAACGTGCGCAGTGGTGGGGAAGGAGCGCGCTACCTGGGTATCGACATCTCACGCGAGTACCGGGTCGACCAGGTGACGGTAAACCTGCGGGCGGTGGATGTGCGTACCGGGCAGGTGCTGGCCAACGTGATGACCAGCAAGACCATCTATTCGATCGGGCGTAGCGCGGGGGTGTTCAAGTTCATCGAGTTCAAGAAGCTGCTTGAGGCGGAGGTGGGCTACACCACCAACGAGCCGGCCCAGCTGTGTGTGCTGTCGGCGATCGAGGCGGCGGTGGGGCACTTGCTGGCCCAGGGGATCGAGCGGCGGTTGTGGCAAGTGGCGGGGGATGCGGGGGATGGCAAGGCGGGGGTGGACAAGTACTTGAGTCAGTATCAGCAGGAGTGAGGGGGTGGGGCGCGGAGGGGGTCGACGTTGGGGCGGTGGTGGTTTTGAGATCGAGCGCCGCCCGCGCGGCGCATCGCGGATGAATCCGCTCCTACGTTTGTTGCAACGTACCTATGTCTGATAGGCCATGGTTGCCAGCCTGGTTGGTACGACACGATTTTTCGGCGGACGCCAAAAAGCGGACAACCATGGCCTGACAGACCGTGGCACGTTGCAACAAATGTAGGAGCGAGCTTGCTCGCGATGCGCCGCG
>NZ_AKJC01000376.1 GCF_000282535.1 Pseudomonas sp. GM84
CCGCCATAACGGCGGTTGCTGCTGCCATCGACCTGGTGGAAGGCGCCGAAGATCGCCTGCTGCTGGTCGGCGGCAATGCCGATGCCGGAATCGCGCACGGCGAAGACGATGCCGGTGCCGGCCTGGTAGCTGATGGCCAGGCTGACCTGGCCGTGGTCGGTGAACTTGACGGCGTTGGACAGCAGGTTCTTGAGGATCTGCTCCAGGCGCTGGCGGTCGGTGAACAGGGTGGCCGGTACCTGCCCTTCGATCTTGACCTCGAAGCTCAGGCCCTTGTGCTCGGCCAGCGGCAGGAACATGCCGCGCAGGCCTTCGACCAGGCGCTCCAGGTGGGTGGTTTCGGGGCGCACTTCGAGCTTGCCGGCCTCGACCTTGGCGATGTCGAGGATGTCGTTGATCAGGTTCAGCAGGTCGTTGCCGGCCGAGTAGATGGATTCGGCGAACTTGACCTGCTCGCCACTGAGGTTGCCTTCGCCGTTCTCGGCCAGGAGCTTGGCCAGGATCAGCGAACTGTTGAGCGGCGTGCGCAGCTCGTGGGACATGTTGGCGAGGAACTCGGACTTGTACTTGCTCGAACGCTGCAGGTCGTCGGCACGGGCCTGCAGCTCTTCCTGGGCCTGGCTGAGCTCGTCGTTCTTGCGGTCCAGGGCGTCGGTGCGCTCGGACAACTGCTCGTTGGTCTGTTCAAGCTCCGCCTGCTGGGTCTCCAGGTGCGCCTGGGACTCCTTGAGCACCCGCGACTGCTCTTCGAGCTCTTCGTTGGCGGTCTTGAGTTCTTCCTGCTGCACCTGCAGCTCTTCGTTGAGCTGCTGGGTTTCGGCCAGGACTTCCTGCAGGCGTTGGCGGTAGCGGGCACTTTCGATGGAGATGCCGAGGTTGTCGGCCACCCGCATCATCAGCTCGTCGTCGCGCTCCTGCAGCGGGCGCAGGAAGCCCAGCTCGATCACCCCGTTGATCTGGCCATCGTCGCTGGCCGGCATCAGCATGGCGCTGCGCGGCAGGCCACTGCCCAGGCCAGAGCTCAGGCGGTAGTAGTCTTCCGGCAGGTCCTCCAGGCGCAGCAGGCGGCCCTCGCGCACCACCTGGGCCAACAGGCCCTCATGGCTGGCCAGCACCTGCTCGCGGGCCTGCTGTTCGGCATCCAGGCCATAGCTGGCCACGCGTACCAGGCGGCCATGGCCGTCGCGCACGTACAACGCGCCGACCACGCTGCCCAGGTAGCTGGCAAAGAAGCGCAGGATGTTGTCGCCCAGCATCGGCAGGGTCAGTTGCCCCAGCACCTGCTCGGCCAGTTGGGTCTGGCCGTTGCGCAGCCAGGCCTGGTGTTCCAGGCGCTCGGCCGAGCGCTGCTGGGCCTTGAGGTTGTCATCGTAGCTGCTCGACAAGGCCAGCAGATCGCGCCGCCCGAGGTAGGCCAGCAGTGCGCTGAGGCCGACGATGAGCAGCACGAAGGCGCTGATGGCGGTGACCGTGACACTGCTGACCTTTTCATTGCGGGCCATGCGCAGTTGCTGCTCGGTGCCGACCAGGTCGTCGAACTCCTTGCGGATCTCGTCGGTGATGCGCTTGCCGCGGCCGTTGCCGACGGCCTGGCGGTATTCGCCGCCGTTGCGGCGCTGGGTGATCATCTCCTTGCCAAAGTCGTTCCAGGCCTGCTGCAAGGCGACCAGGCGATCGATGCGGTCGACTTGCTGCGGGTTGTCCTCGACCATGCCGCGCAGGCTCTGCAGGCTGCTGAAGATCTTCGGTTTGGCCACTTCGTAGGGGTCGAGGAAGCGCTCGTCGCCGGTGATCAGGAACCCGCGCATGCCGGTTTCCATGTCGATCGACAACTTGACCGTTTCGTTGGCATTGCCGATCACCCGATCGGTGTGCTCGACCCATTGCATGGCCGACAGCAGGTAGTTGATCACGGCGACGAAGGCCACTGCGCCGAACAGGCCGACGCCCAACGGCAGGCCAATGTTACGGCTCAACAGCTTGCGAAAGCTTCGTTGGTCCATCGAGGCTGCTTGAATCATGAGAAAACGCCCGAGCGAAAAAAAAGTCCATTGATCAGTGTGGCGGCCGGAGCCTGTTCTTGCCCGCCGCTGCGCTCACCGGTTAACAAGCGAGTCTAACCAGCTTTGCCGGCTTCAGCAGGGCATTTAGCCAGTATTTGAAGGTTGCATGCGCGAATCGTTCCCTGAAAGTTCGATGGCCGGTATCCTCGGGAACTTCTGTCACCCACTGGCGCACAGAATAGAGACATGCCTTTTTCAACAGGAAATGAACCATGCACCTTCTGGTAGTCGAAGACGACGACATCGTCCGCATGCTGATGGTCGAAGTGCTCGACGAGTTGGGCTACAAGGCCATCGAAGCGCAAGACGCCACCAGCGCCCTGCGCATTCTCGAAGACCCGGGGCAGCCCTTGGCCCTGCTGATGACCGATGTGGGCCTGCCGGACATGCGCGGCGAAGAACTGGCGGCCAGGGCCCGTGTGCTGCGGCCATTGCTGCCGGTGCTGTTTGCCAGTGGCTATGCCGAGAGTCTCAATGTGCCGGAAGGGATGCACATGATCGGCAAGCCGTTCAGCATCGAACAGTTGCGCGACAAGGTGGTAGGGATTTTGGGTACGCCTTGATTTCACCTTTGCCCTCGTCGCCGGCAAGCCGGCTCCCACAGGTTCCCCACTGAGCTTGAGCGCTGTGGAGTACCTGTGGGAGCCGGCTTGCCGGCGACAGGGCCGGTAC
>NZ_AKJC01000377.1 GCF_000282535.1 Pseudomonas sp. GM84
GCTTGCCGGCGATGAGGCCACAACAGGCACCGCTAACCCTGATCTTCCAGCTTCATCGCCAAGGCCAACGTACTGCCCATCTGCACCGCCCGATCCCGCCAATCCAGATAGCGCGCCGCATCGAACCGGCTGAAATGCACCGCCAACTCTTCGGCCGCCTGCATGACCCCAGTCGCGGCCGCCAGCTCCAGCCAATACAACCCGGCCTTGATATCGGCCGCCACGCACACACCATGCAGCAGGCGATAGCCCACCTCGAAGCGGCAACGCGCCTCACCCCGTTCGGCGCCACGGAAGAACCACTGATACGCCCTTGGCAGATCCACCTGCCAGTCGAGCCCCACATCGCACACCTCTTCCTCGTACAGGTCGCCAAGCGCGGCAGCGGCGTGCAGCATGCCCCGCTCGAACGCCTGCCGGTAGCACTCCGCAGCTTGCACATAGGAGGTCTCGACACCCTTGCCGAAGTAATGTTGCTGCCCCAGGTTGAACCAGGCCGCCGCACTGCCCTGCAGGGCCGCCATGCGCAGCAGGTGCCCGGCCAGCACGGTGTCGGCGCGCCAATACTTGCCATTCAGCCAAATCCAGCCGAGGTCGTTGAGCGCCGCCACGTTGCCGGCCAGTGCCTGATGGCGCAGGTCGGCATACACCGCCTGCAGGTCCGGTGCTTCATCCAGTCGACTGACCAGCAACGTCCGCTGGCTGGGCAACCCCACGCCGGCGAACAGGCGCTGCCGCCTTCCGCCAGGGGTTGGCGGGCAAATCACCTGCTCAGGCAAAAGACGGGCGAGCAGCGAATGGATATTGCTGACAGCAGACATGTTCATCCTCATTGAACGATCCACAGGCCCGACCGCGGCTGTGATGAGGCGTAATTCTGCGCGATGGCACGTCGAAACCTGTCGCGAACGATTCGGCATGGGGCAACCAATCGCAGGTTCCTTGATCTGATCGAGCCATGGCTAATTGCCATGACCCCCTCATGCCGCCATGCTACTGCGGCAAGCCTAGACAAGGACGTTCCCTTTTGCCGTTCGCTACCACCCGCGCCACCCTCAGCCGTCAATGGGCGCTGCTGCGCCAGCTACCCAGCCGCTCTCCGGGCATTACCAGCGCCGAACTGGTGTGGCGCCTGCGCGATGTGGGGTTCTCCGTCAGCAAACGCACGGTCGAGCGCGACCTCAACGAGTTGTCGCTGATCTTTCCGCTGGAACGTAATGACAAGAGCATTCCGTTTGGCTGGCACTGGTCGGCGAAGGCTGTGGGAGAGCTGCGCGGGAATTTCGACCTGCAGGGTTATCTGCGCGGTGAAACCTTGCGGTCGGCCCAGGATGACGGGTTGCAGCTGCAGGCCTGGGTCAGCGATCAGGTGGCTCGGCAATTGCGCG
The DNA here is from genome assembly GCF_000282535.1 of Pseudomonas sp. GM84. GTDB lineage: Bacteria > Pseudomonadota > Gammaproteobacteria > Pseudomonadales > Pseudomonadaceae > Aquipseudomonas. The sequence continues at coordinate 1,389 of NZ_AKJC01000377.1, forward strand.
ATACACCGTTGAGCGCGGACATGCAGCTGACTGCGCTGGAGCGCGGGCATCGGCTGCGGGCCACAGTGGACGATGGCTGGGCCTTGCGCTGGTGGGTGTTGAGCCAGGGGGATGGGGTGATGGTGGAGCAGCCGGATCAATTGCGCGAGGAGATAGCCAAGACCTTGAGCAATGCGGTTGCCCTTTACCAGAATTAGTGGCCTGTACTGGCCCTATCGCCGGCAAGCCGGCTCCCACAGAGACCCCGCTGTCTCTGAAACTGCGGGGTACCTGTGGGAGCCGGC
>NZ_AKJC01000378.1 GCF_000282535.1 Pseudomonas sp. GM84
TTGCCGGCGATAGGGCCGGTCGAATCACTGTACCTGCTGCGGCGTGTCCTCACCCATGCAGCGCACCGCGCGCTTGCGGTTGTCCACCAGCACCCCGGTCAGGCCCTTCTGCTGGGTATCGAACAGCACCAGCACGCCATCCATGCACTGCGCCACCTGCGGGGCCGGCTCGAGGGAGACCTTGTAGTCCTCGCCGGGAATGGTCTTGAGCATGGTGAAATCCTGCAGCAGCAGGGCATCCTCGGGTTTGGCGAAATGCAGGTAACCGTAGTACCAGAGGGCCCCCACCGTCACGATGATGCTGCCGACACCGGTCAGGATCAGCGGGATGGCGTTGCGTTCTTCACTCATTGCTTGCTCTTCTCGTCAGGGTAGTTGGGCACTTCGGCAAGCCGCCGCAGGCCGTTGAAATGGCTGGGGTCATCCAGGAAACGCAGCATCACCTGGCGCCAGACCGGGTCGGCGAAGGTCTGCACGTGGCCTCCGCGGGTCAGTTGCAGCACGCGCGGCGGCGGCGCGTGCTGATACAGGCGGATGCCGCTGTCCATCGGCACCAGGTTGTCGTCGATGCTGTGGAAAAACAGCTTGGGTGGGGTGCTCAGGCGCTCGACCCAGCGGATCGCGCTATCGCCGTCCGGCACCAGCCAGGACAGCGGCACCTGCAACGGCCAGGTCATCCACGACGTACTCAAGGCGTAACGGCCGACATCGCGATAACTGGCCGGTACCCCATCGAAGACCAGGGCACTGAAGCGCTGTTGCTGCTCAGGATGGGCAGCCAGGTAGTGGATGGCCATCGCGCCACCGAGGCTCTGGCCCAATAGAACCAAAGGTTTGCCCTTTACCTCGGGGGCCTTGTCGAGCCAGGCCATGGCAGCGGCGATGTCTTCGTAGACCTCCGGCAAGCCGGGTTCGCCCTGGGACAGTCCATAGCCGCGATAGTCGATCATCAGCACCTGGTACCCCTGCTCCGGCAGCCAGTAGCTGCCGCCCAGGTGCCAGGCCAGGTTGCCGCCGTTGCCATGCAGGTGCAGCACCGTCCCCTTGACCGCGACGCCCGCCTTGGCCGGCAGCCACCAACCGTGCAGGCGCACGCCGTCGGCGGTGGTGAGGCTGATATCGCGGTATTCGAGCTTGGCCCGCTCGGGGGTGAACTCTTGGCCCGGTTCGGGGTAGAAAAGCAAGCTGCTGCATCCGCCAAGCCCCAACAGGATCAAGCCCAGGGCCAGCAGGCGGCAGCGCTCAGAGAATGTTCGCGTAGTCGGCTTCAATGCGATCCAGGCTCAGGTGGTTGAGGAAGTTGGAGAAGCACATCCATGCCGACAGGGCATTGAGGTCGCGGAACTGTTCAGGCAAGTACTTGGGCGGCTCGACCAGGCCCTCTTCGACCAGCTGGCGCAAGGTACGCATGTCTTCCAGGGTGGTCTTGCCGCAGAACAGCAACGGAATCTGTTCGAGCTTGCCCTTCTTCACGGCCAACTGAATGTAGTTGTAAACCATGATGAAGCCCTTGAGGTAGGACAAGTCCTTGGTGAATGGCAGGCCGTTGGGCACCGAGCCGCGGAACACCCGGCTGGCATTGCTGTAGCTCTGCGCCATTTCGAAGCCCTGGTCGCGGAAGAATCCGTACACCTGCAGGAAATCGGCCCCCTCCTCGACCATGTGGATGGCGCGGGTACGGTTGGTGAGCTTGCGCAGGCGGCTGGGGTAGGAAGCGAAGGCGATCACCTCCATGAGGATCGCCAGGCCTTCCTGGGTCACCGTCGACGAGGGCGGGCCCTTGGCCAGGAAGGTGCAGATCGGCTGGTTGAGGCCATTGAGCGTGGTGCCCACGTGCACCAGCCCTTCATGCACCTCCAGCGCGCGCACATCGCGGGTGTTGAACATGGCGTCGGCGCGAATCTTGATGTAGTCGGCCCCCGCCGCCGCGTCGGCGACGATACCGTCGGACTCGAACACGCGGATGGTTTCTTCCGCCTCGCCGAACACTTTGTTCAGGCGGTGCTGGAGGATATTGACGGCTTCCTTGGCGGTGAGGTTCTTCGGCTCGTCCTTGAGGTCGCCGCGGCCATCGATGTTGTTCAGGTAGTCCGAAAACATCAGCCCCAGGTCGGCCAGGGTCGGGTCACCGGCGTGGAAGGCATCGGAGGCGGCGCCATACAGTTCCTGGGAAATCAGGCCGAAGTCCTCGGTGCCGCGCGCTTCGAGCATGCGCACCACCATCCGGTACTCCTTGCACATGCGCCGCATGATCTGCCCGACCGGGTTGAACTGGCCCAACTGGCGGGTGATGTCGCGCTCGATGCTCTGGAATTCGGCCTTGACCGCGCTGGAGTCGAACGACAGCGGGCGCGACTGGTAATAGGCACGATCCACCGCGGGCGGCTCCGTGCCCTTGGCCTTGAGGAAGCCCTGGCGGATGCTGTCGTCCCACTTCACCGCGTCGAGCACGCGGATTGGGGTCTGCGCCGCGACGATGCGGTCGGACAGGGTGCGGATGGTTAGCTGGTACTCGTCCACCGGGGACTCCTTTCTAGAACTGGGCGCCTGTACCGGCCCTGTCGCCGGCAAGCCGGC
>NZ_AKJC01000379.1 GCF_000282535.1 Pseudomonas sp. GM84
TGAACTGGCCTAATGATTTTGGACACCTTCTTCGGGCGCTATGATGGCGCCCAACAGGAGGCAAAATCAGTGCGAAAGTCATACTCAAAAGAGCAAAAAATCCAGGCCGCGGAAATGGTGCTCGACGGCGGCCAATCAGTTCCAGAGGTCTGCGAACTGCTTGGGATCGGATCTACAGCCCTGCGTCGGTGGGTTGAACAGGTGCGCCAGGAACGAGAGGGCCAGGTTCCAGTCGGAGCCAAAGCTATCACCCCGGAACAGCACCGAATCCAGGAGCTGGAGGCGCTGCTCCGCCAGAAAGATCGAGATATCGAAATCCTAAAAAAGGCCAGTGCTCTCCTGCTTCGGGACTCCAAAGATCGTTCTCGCTGATCAACGAGCTGAGTGAGCAGTACGGTGTCGTCGAATGCTGTCGCGTGCTTGGAGTCAAGCGCAGCAGTTTTTATGCGTGGCGCCAACGCCAGGCACGAAAAAATCCAGGCCGCGATCGATTGCGCATGGTCGTGAACAGTCTTTTCAAAGCCTCCCGTGGTTCGGCCGGCTCGCGAACGCTAACCCAGGAATTGCGCCGTGCAGGTCATGAAATTGGTCGCTACAAGGTGCGCACTTTGATGCGCGAAGCTGGCCTCAAGTGCAAGCAGCGTAGGCCGCACCGGTACCGGTCATCTGGCGCGGAAGCGCTGGTGGCAGAAAACCAGCTGAAGCGAAATTTCAAAGTTTCGACGATCAACGAAGTGTGGTGCGGGGATGTGACGTACATCCAGGTTGGCAGACGCTGGCTGTATTTGGCCGTGGTAATCGACCTGTACGCACGCCGGGTAGTGGGCTGGGCATTCTCAATGATTGCGGACGCCCGGCTGGCCTGCAACGCGCTGCGGATGGCGGTAGAGTCCAGAGGTAGGCCGGTGGGTGTGATGTTCCATTCAGACCAAGGGTGCCAATACACAAGCCATAAGTTCAGATCTGCGCTTGAAGAATACAGGCTCAACCAAAGCATGAGTCATCGCGGTCAATGCTGGGATAACGCTGCCATGGAGCGTTTCTTCGGAGCGCTGAAATCAGAGTGGATACCCGCTGGAGGTTATGAGACCGAAGGCCAAGCCCGTGCTGACGTCCAGGCTTATTTAGTGCGGTACAACCTAAAGCGCCTCCACAGCTACAACGGCTATGAAACCCCTGTAGCTATGGAGAAAAAGCTGAAAGCTGCAGCTTGAAACCTAAACCGGTGTCCAAAAATAGT
>NZ_AKJC01000380.1 GCF_000282535.1 Pseudomonas sp. GM84
CTTGCCGGCGATAAGGCCGGTACTGACGACGCAAAAAACAAAGCCCGCCAAAAAAGGCGGGCCCTGTGGTATTCAGCTGTGACTCACAGCCCGGACATCTTTTTGATCGCCGCTTTCAGGTCGTCATCCGAGCAATCCGCGCAGGTGCCCTTCGGCGGCATGGCATTGATCCCGGTAATGGCCTTGGCCAGGATGCCGTCGAGCCCGCCCTGGTGATCGGCACGTTCTTTCCACGCCGCCGTGTCGCCAATCTTCGGCGCGCCCAGCAGGCCGCTGCCATGGCAGGCATTGCAATGCTTGGCGATGACTTCATCCGGTGTCTTGGCTCCGCCCCCACTCGCCGCGGCGGCCACTTCCATGCCCTTGCACTCCTGCCCCTGGACGCACACCTGGCCAACCGGCTCCAGGCGTTTGGCAATGTCATCGTTGGTCGCTGCGGTTGCGCCCAGTGCCCAAAGGGCGAGTACGGCTGCTGGTACGGCCAGCATCTTCTTGATTTGGTTCACGCGAACACCCTCATGGTGGCTAATCATGCCCGCGGCCACGGTAATGCGAGCGTTGAAAAGTATAGCGGCAACCTGGAGGCCGTGAAACGACCCCACTCGGGAAAGGGGTATTGCCGAAACAATGCACTGCGCTGGATCAAAAATTCGACGGCGTGGCCGCGCTGATCAGCCGGGCTGGTTGGTCGAACGGGTTGCGAAAGCGGTGCGGGCGGGTGCTTTCGAAGTAGTAGCTGTCACCCTCTTCGAGGATGAAGATCTCGTTGCCCACCACCAGTTCGAGCCGGCCTTCGAGCAGGATGCCGGTTTCCTCGCCATCGTGGGTGAGCATTTCGGCACCGGTGTCGGCACCCGGGGGATAAACCTCGGTGAGAAACGCGATCGCCCGGTTGGGGTGCGATTTGCCCACCAGCTTCATGGTCACCGCGCCGTCCGAAATGTCGATCAGCTCATGGGCCTTGTAGACGATCTGGGTGGGGCTTTCAGGTTCCAGCTCGACCGAGAAGAACTCGACCATGGACATGGGGATACCGCTCAGCACCTTGCGTAGCGAACTGATCGAGGGGCTCACGCTGTTTTTCTCGATCATCGAGATGGTGCTGTTGGTCACACCCGCACGCTTGGCGAGTTCGCGCTGGGACAGGCCCTTGAGCTTGCGGATGACTTGCAGTCGTTCGCCGACGTCCAAAGCTGGAGCCTCCTGAAACGGTGAGATGACGGGGTGGATGTGAACGATATCATGGCAATGCCGTTCAGTATTTACAACACACCGCCCCGCACACTGTCCGCTTCGGCGCCTTATTCGCCGTAATAGTCCAGCGGCACCCGCTTCAGGTTGCAGAAGATCTGGTAAGGAATGGTGCCGGCGTGCATGGCCACCTCACTGGCCAGCACCTGCTTGCCCCACAGCTCGACCGGGCTGCCGATGGTGGCCTCGGGCACATCGGTCAGGTCGATGCACAGCATGTCCATGGAGACGCGGCCGATCAGCTGGCTGCGCTTGCCGGCGACCATCACTGGCGTGCCGGTGGGCGCCTGGCGCGGGTAGCCGTCGGCATAACCCATGGCGACCACGCCCACGCGGGTCGGGCGAGGGCTGATGAACTTGGCGCCATAGCCTACTGGTTCGCCAGCTGGCAGTTCACGCACGCTGATCACCCGCGATTGCAGGGTCATGACCGGCTGCAGGCGCTCGGCCTGGGCCTGTTCGACCTCGAAGGGCGTGGCGCCATACAGCATGATGCCGGGGCGCACCCAATCGCTCGGGGCCTGGGGCCAGGCCAGCACGCCGGGCGAGTTGCGCAGGCTGCATTCAGCGGCCAGCCCTTGGCGGGCGGCATCGAACACGGCGATCTGCTGGGCGGTGGCGTCGGCATCCAGTTCGTCGGCGCGGGCGAAGTGGCTCATCAGCACGATGCGCGAAACCTTGCCGCTGGCCAGCAGGCGCTGGTAGGCGTCGTGATAGTCCTTGGGGTGCAGGCCAACCCGGTGCATGCCGCTGTCGAGCTTGAGCCAGACCGTGAGCGGCTTGCTCACCTGGGTCTTCTCGATGGCCTCGAGATGCCACAGCGAATGTACGACGCACCACAGGTCATGCTCAGCAATCAGTGCCAGTTCGCTGGCTTCGAAAAAGCCTTCGAGCAACAGCACCGGGGCCTTGATGCCGGCTGCGCGCAGCTCCAGCGCCTCCTCGATGCAGGCCACGGCAAAGCCATCGGCTTCTTCCTCCAGCGCCAGGGCGCAACGCACGGCACCGTGGCCGTAGGCATCGGCCTTGATCACGGCGAGGGCTTTGGCGCCAGTCAGTTCACGGGCCAGACGGTAGTTGTGACGGAGGGCTTGGAGGTCGATCAGGGCACGGGCGGGGCGCATGGCGGCAGCCTTATGGTGGTTCAGGTTGAAAACAGTGTTGAATTCATCGCCGGCAAGCCGGCTCCCACACTTGTAGGAGCCGGCTTGCCGGC
>NZ_AKJC01000381.1 GCF_000282535.1 Pseudomonas sp. GM84
GGCGGCTACCGAGCCCGCCACGAGGCCGGGTTCTGGGCGCCCTGGCAGGCGCGCTATCCCGATTGGCACTGCATTCCCGAAGGCGGTGGCGGGCTGGCTGGGGCGCAGGGGTGCGCATTGATCGTCGAGCAGGCCCGGGCGCAACTGGCCAACCTGGGCTGGCCGAACTACCACGTCTGGTGGCTGGCAGCCGGCACGGGTACCACCTTGGCGGGCCTGGTATTGGCCGAGGCGGGCGCGCATGAGGTGCATGGCGCCCTGGCAGTGCCGTGGGATCACGGTGTGCCCGAGGCGGTGGCGGCGTTGGCGGGTAATCGCGGTTATCAGCTGCACGCGGCCTGCCGTGGCGGTTTCGCCAAAATCGATGATGATCTGCTGGCATTCATCGACGAAACCGAAGGCCGCACGGGCATCCCGTTGGAGGCCCTCTACACGGCAAAGGCCCTGCTGGCCCTGCGTGACCAGGTCGAGGCCGGACGGTTCGCGCCCGGCACTCGCCTGATCTTCCTGCACACCGGTGGCCTGCAGGGCCGGCGTGGTTACTTGTAGGGCAGCATGCGCAGCAGTGTGTTGTCGCGCTGCACGTAGTGGTGGTACAGCCCGGCCAGCGCATGCAGACCTATCAGCCAGTAACCCCAGGTGGCCACACGTTCATGCCAGCCCTTGATGAACTTGGCCTGGTCCGGGTCTGGTCCGATCAGGTGCGGCAGTTCCAGGCCATAGAAGGGTACCGGCTTGTCGGCGGCGCTGAGAATCAGCCAGCCGGCCAGGGGCAAACCGATCATCAGCAGGTACAGCGCCATGTGCATCAGGTGCGCCAGGCCGGTCTGCCAGGCCGGTGGCTTGGGCACGATGGGCGGGGCAGGGCGCACCAGGCGCATGGCCAGGCGTAGCCAGACCAGCACGAATACGCTCAGGCCAAGCATGAAGTGCAGGTCTTTCATCAGGTTGCGTTCGGCGCTGTCCTTGGGGAACAGGCCGCGGAACTCGATGAAGGCGTAGACGGCGGCCAGCAGCACCAGCATCAGCCAGTGCAGGGCGATGGACAGGCGCGAATAATGGCTCGCGGGGGTGGATGAAACCATGGGCGGTCCTCGTCATCAGGTCAATGGTCTAAGGTGGCGCTCTTGGCGGCGCTCGCTATCAACTGTAACTGCCTGGATGGAATAAAGCTTTGCGCTGGGTCTCTGAATGCGCAGTTGTCTGCGCTGGCCCTATCGCCGGCAAGCCGGCTCCCACAGGTACACCACTGCTCTCAGGTTCGGTGGTGTACCTGTGGGAG
>NZ_AKJC01000382.1 GCF_000282535.1 Pseudomonas sp. GM84
CAAGCCGGCTCCCACAGGAGCATCAGCAGCCTCCAGGCTTACGCTGTACCTGTGGGAGCCGGTCTTGCCGGCGATGGGCCGCAAAGCGGCCCCACTGCCGCTCGACCGAAGCCGCAATCACTCTCGAGCAATCTTGTCATTTCCCAAGGCTTGGGACAGGGTCTATACCACTGACATCCCTGCCAAAGGAACAACCCCATGTCAAAGCTATATCCCAGTATTGATCCTGAGGGGCTGGTCGAGTACTCGGTGGTCTACACCGACCGCTCGCTCAACCACATGTCGCAGTCATTCCAAAGCGTGATGAACAACATTTCCGCAACACTGAAACAGGTCTACAACGCCCAGGCTGTTGCGGTAGTCCCGGGCAGCGGCACATTCGGCATGGAAGCGGTAGCGCGCCAGTTTGCCACCGACCAGCAATGCCTGGTGATACGAAACGGCTGGTTCAGTTATCGCTGGAGCCAGATCCTTGAGATGGGCAACATCCCGGCGGCCACCACGGTGCTGAAAGCCCGCCCGATCGACACAGGTCGCCAAGCTGCCTTCGCGCCACCCCCTTTGGACGAAGTGCTGGCAGCCATTGAGGCGCAGAAGCCGCAGGTTGTTTTCGTCCCCCACGTTGAAACCTCATCAGGGATCATCCTGCCCGATGACTACCTGCGGGCCGTCGGCGACGCCGTGCATGCGGCGGGTGGCCTGTTCGTGCTGGACTGTATCGCTTCAGGCGCGCTTTGGGTCGATATGCACAAGTGCGCAGTCGACCTGCTGATCAGCGCGCCGCAGAAAGGCTGGAGCGCCTCCCCTTGTTGCGCCCTGGTGATGCTCAGCGCTTTGGCCCTGGAGCGCATCGAGCAGACGCAAAGCAGCAGCTTTGCCTGCGACCTGAAAAAGTGGCTGCAGATCATGCAGGCCTACGAACAGGGCGGACATGCCTACCATGCAACGATGCCCAGCGATTCCCTCGCGCGATTCAACGAAGTGATGAAAGAGATGCAAGCCTACGGTTTCGAAAAGCTCCGCGGCGAACAACAGCGCTTGGGCGATCGGGTGCGCGCCATGTTGACCGGCAAAGGCATCAAAAGCGTGGCCGCAGCCGGCTTTCAAGCCCCTGGCGTAGTGGTGAGCTACACCGATGATGCCGGCATCAGGAGCGGCAAGAAATTTGCCGACCACGGCCTACAGATCGCCGCTGGCGTGCCGTTGCAATGCGACGAGCCGGCCGACTTCCAGACCTTCCGCATCGGTCTGTTCGGACTCGAAAAGCTGCACAATATCGAGCGCACGGTCAGCACCCTCGAGCAGGCTCTGGACGAGGTGATGGCGAACTAAGTTGGGGCAATTCAAAGCGGCCACCTGTCGAAAGCTCTTTTGTCAGTGCCGGCCTCATCGCCGGCAAGCCGGCTCCCACAGGAGTATCACCGGCCCCATGGCTTGCGTTGTGCCTGTGGGAGCCGCGCTTGCCGGCGATGGGCCGCGAAGCGGCCCCAACAT
>NZ_AKJC01000383.1 GCF_000282535.1 Pseudomonas sp. GM84
GCCGGCTCCCACAAGTACAGCACCGCTCTTAAGGCCTGTGCCGTACCTGTGGGAGCCGGCTTGCCGGCGATGAGGCCGCTGCTGTCTGCTATGATGCGCGCCTTTTCTTACGCATGTGTTATCCCGCCCACCATGAGCAAACGCGAACCCGCCATCTATAAAGTGATCTTCCTCAACCAGGGGCAGGTCTTCGAGATGTATGCCAAGCAGATCTACCAGAGCGACCTGTGGGGTTTCCTGGAAATCGAGGAATTCGTCTTCGGTGAGCGCACCCAGGTGGTGGTCGACCCGAGCGAGGAGAAGCTCAAGAACCAGTTCGAGGGCGTGATCCGCAGCTTCGTGCCGATGCATTCGATCGTGCGTATCGATGAGGTGGAGCGCCTGGGGACGGCAAAGATCAGCGAGGCCAAGGGCGGCGGCAATGTCATGCCGTTTCCGGTGCCGATGCCCGAGAAGTGATCAGGGGAGGGGCGAGAACGGCGTACGCCCTTCGGCGCTCTGCAGTTCCAGCAGGTATTTGCGGAAGATCTGGCCGAGTACCTGGGTGGCATGCTCCAGCTCGTCGCGGGGCATCTGCTCGGTCACTTCGTCGGCCATGTCCAGCGCATCTTCTGCGCCGTTGACCGCGGCCATCTTCAGCAGGATATAGGCCTGCACGTTGTTGGCCTTGACCCCTTCGCCATGAAAGAACATGGCACCGAGGCGGTACTGGGCTTCGGCATGGCCTTGCAGCGAGGCTTTCTCGAACCAGTCCAGGGCCTTTTTCAGGTCCTTGGGCGTTTGCGTGTAGTAGTACTCACCCAATTCGAACTGCGCCTGGGCATCCCCGGTCGTCGCCGTCTGTTCGCATGCCTTGAGGGCATTTTCCAGGTCTTCTGGCTGAACATTGAGCGTGCAGCGGCCCGTTGCCGGAATCAGCAACGAGTTACCGCCCTCCGCCAGGGCCAGCAGAGGCGAAAGAAGCAACAGGCAGCCCAAGGTCAGGGCGCGGCCGGTGCGGTTCATGGGGATCGACTTACCTCTGCAAAGCTGCGGCCAATGTCTCTGGTGGCACATTATGGGATAAGCAGCGCCAACCTTACAAAGTTTTACTCGAATTTCTGTGTTGGTGGGGAAACTTGCTGATGGCCGAAGGACTTTTATTGCCTTGACCGGCCTCATCGCCGGAAAGCCGGCTCCCAC
>NZ_AKJC01000384.1 GCF_000282535.1 Pseudomonas sp. GM84
TCCTGAAGTCGCAATTGGCGGCGCCTGAACTACCGCGTACTTAGAAGCAAGAGCAAGAGCAAGAGCAAGAGCAAGAGCAAAGAATAAAAAAACCCGCACTGTCACCAGCGCGGGTTTTTCGGTCAAACCAGAACGATCAACGCTCCAGCAGAATCCGCAGCATACGGCGCAGCGGCTCGGCAGCACCCCACAGCAGCTGGTCGCCAACGGTGAACGCGCCCAGGTACTGGGAGCCCATGTTCAGCTTGCGCAGACGACCCACCGGGATATTCAGGGTACCGGTCACCTTGGTCGGGGCCAGCTCCTGCATGCTGATCTCGCGCTGGTTCGGCACCAGCTTCACCCAAGGGTTGTGCTGGCTGATCATGCCTTCGATATCGGCCAGTGGCACATCCTTGTTCAGCTTGATGGTCAGCGCCTGGCTGTGGCAGCGCATGGCACCGATGCGCACGCAGATGCCATCGACCGGGATCGGGCTCTTGAAGCGACCGAGGATCTTGTTGGTCTCGGCCTGGGCCTTCCACTCTTCACGGCTCTGCCCGTTCGGCAGTTCCTTGTCGATCCACGGAATCAGGCTGCCGGCCAGCGGCACGCCGAAGTTCTCGGTCGGGAACGCTTCGCCACGCATGGCTTCGGCAACCTTGCGGTCGATGTCGAGGATGGCGCTGGCCGGGTTGGCCAGGTCATCGGCGACAGCGGCGTGGATGCCGCCCATCTGCTTGATCAGCTCGCGCATGTTCTGCGCGCCGGCACCGGATGCCGCCTGGTAGGTCATGGCGCTCATCCACTCGACCAGGCCCGCTTCGAACAGGCCACCCAGGCCCATCAGCATCAGGCTGACGGTGCAGTTGCCGCCGATGTAGTTCTTGGTACCGGCATCGAGCTGCTGGTCGATCACCTTGCGGTTGACCGGGTCCAGCACGATCACCGCGTCATCCTGCATGCGCAGCGACGAGGCGGCGTCGATCCAGTAACCCTGCCAGCCCGCTTCACGCAGCTTGGGGAAGACCTCGTTGGTGTAGTCGCCGCCCTGACAGGTCAGGATCACGTCGAGGGTCTTGAGCTCTTCGATCGAATAAGCGTCCTTGAGCGGAGCAATATCCTTGCCCACGTTCGGACCCTGGCCACCGACATTGGAGGTGGTGAAGAACACCGGCTCGATAAGGTCGAAGTCCTGCTCCTCCAGCATCCGCTGCATGAGCACGGAACCGACCATACCGCGCCAACCGATCAGACCTACACGTTTCATCGCAACTACACCTTTGCTAAAAGTGGGCCGCCACCGACCAAAAACGGTGGCGGGCCAGAGAGATTACAGATTCCGCAGCGCTGCGACTACTGCGTCGCCCATTTCCTGCGTGCCAACTTTATTGCAGCCTGCCGACCAGATGTCACCGGTGCGCAGGCCCTGATCCAGCACCAGGCTCACGGCCTGCTCGATGGCTTCGGCCGCGGCGTGCTGGTTGAAGCTGTAACGCAGCATCATCGACACCGACAGAATGGTCGCCAACGGGTTGGCGATACCCTGTCCGGCGATGTCCGGCGCCGAACCGTGGCAAGGCTCGTACATGCCCTTGTTGTTGGCATCCAGCGACGCCGAAGGCAGCATGCCGATGGAACCGGTGAGCATGGAAGCCTCATCCGACAGAATGTCACCGAACATGTTGTCGGTCACCACCACGTCGAACTGCTTGGGTGCGCGCACCAGCTGCATGGCGGCGTTGTCGACGTACATGTGGCTGAGCTCGACGTCCGGGTAGTCCTTGGCCACGTCTTCGACCACTTCACGCCACAGCTGGCTGGAAGCGAGCACGTTGGCCTTGTCCACCGAGCACAGCTTCTTGCCGCGCACACGGGCCATGTCGAAGCCGACACGGGCGATGCGGCGCACTTCGCTTTCGCTGTAAGGCAGGGTGTCGTAAGCCTGGCGCTCGCCACCTTCGAGTTCACGCTGGCCGCGTGGCGCACCGAAGTAGATGCCGCCGGTCAGCTCGCGGACGATGAGGATATCCAGGCCCGAGACGATTTCCGGCTTCAGCGAGGAGGCATCGGCCAGTTGCGGGTAAAGGATGGCCGGGCGCAGGTTGGCGAAAAGGCCCAGTTGCGAACGGATCTTCAGCAGACCGCGTTCCGGACGGATGTCACGCTCGATCTTGTCCCATTTCGGGCCACCGACGGCGCCCAGCAGCACGGCATCGGCCTTGCGCGCACGCTCCAGGGTTTCGTCGGCCAGGGGCACGCCGTGCTTGTCGATGGCAGCGCCGCCGATCACGTCGTGATCGAGGCTGAAGCCGAGCTGGAACTTGTCGTTGGCCAGCTCCAGCACCTTGACCGCTTCGGCCATGATTTCCGGGCCAATGCCATCACCTGGGAGAATCAGAATCTGCTTGCTCATGCTTTCCTCTATCCATTCAAGCGGCGCGGCCCTGCTGGCCACGCCGAAATATACTCAGCGCTCGGCCCACAACACCAGCACATCGGTGCTGAACGAGCCATCGTCTTCGATCTGGTAATACTGGCGCACTTCCTCGCCCATGGCCTGCTGCAACTGGCGGATGGCCGTGCGCATGGGTTCAGGGGTGCGCATGCGCTCGACCCAGCTGGTGAATTCCAGGCGCAACGGCTGGCGGGTGTGACTGCGCACATGCAGGCCCGCCTCGCTGACCTGACGCTGCCACTCGGCGGCAGAGTAATCGCGTACGTGGCTGGTATCGCGCAGCACTTCAACGGTCTGCAGGTACGTGTCGAGCAACGGGCTGCCCGGCGACATCACGTCGATGAACGCCGCCACGCCACCCGGCTTGAGCACCCGACGCACCTCGCGCAGGGCCAGGCCCAGGTCGCTCCAGTGGTGCGCCGAGTAGCGGCTGAAAACGAAATCGAACGAAGCGTCGGCGAACGGCAGGCGTTCGGCGGCGCCACGCTCGGTGCGAATGTTGCCCAGGCCACGCTCGGCAGCGGCGCTGGCGACCACGTCGAGCATCGCTTGCGACAGGTCGTAGGCGACCACTTCGGCAACCAGCGGTGCGACGTGGAAGCTGACGTGACCGGCACCACAGCCCAGGTCCAGCACGCGGGCGCTGCCCTGCCCTGCCAGCTCGGCCTGCAGCAGGGCGAATTCGCGGCCCTGGGCGTGCACGGCGCTGCTGAGGTAGGCACTGGCCTGCTCGCCGAACTGGCGTTGGACCACATCGGTGTGGGGGGTGCTGGTCATGGGGTGTTCCTTCTGGTTTCGGGTTCCTTGTACGGCCGCTATCGCCGGCAAGCCGGC